>JAUIEP010000198.1 GCA_030428835.1 Gammaproteobacteria bacterium
GGCCACGAGAAGGCTCTCTATTGCATACCCCGGCGGCATGTCGATTGCATTCGATCCGGCATCGACCCCCTGACCTCTTAACTAAATAAGTTAATAAATAATATATAGATAGGTATATATAGGATTATTGTTGTAGTTATTATTAGGCTTGCCACCACTTGTGGAAACGGCATAAATACTCTTTATTATCAATTGGTTACAGCGATGATAACCGCGAGTAAAACCCCTTATCTTGTTGCCAGCAACGCGTGGTTTTCCGGTGCAAAAAACGGCCCCTTTTGTGGATGGATGAAGACCGCTGTTTTCGCCTGTGCATGACTTGCCGTTTCACCCTCAGCAAGTCCCCGCGCTTTCCACCTGTTAGGCACAATGCCCGTCGCTGTCCGGATCCGTTCCTTAACATGCCCTGAGTGGGCTGTGCAAAGGCTGTGGGTCTGGCGATAACCTGTTGACCCGCTGGCGACAGGTTGTGGGTGTGCTGTGGACTACTTGCCAATACAGAAGCTGGAGAAGATTTCTCCCAGCAGGTCGTCGCTGGTGAATGCACCGGTTATCTCGCCGAGGCGGTTCTGGCACTGGCGCAGGTCCTCGGCCAACAGCTCACCCGCCGCGGCCGCTTCCAGTTGCGCCAGGCCGTTGCGCACCAGCGCTTCCGCGTCAGCGAGGGCGGAGAGGTGACGGCGCCGGGCACTGAAACTGTGTGCCGAGTCCTGGCGGTACCCCATGCTTGCTTTCAGGTGTGTTCGCAGCAGCGGCAGGCCAGCCCCGGTTTTCGCCGAGAGGCGGATGAATGTCGTGTCGCCCTGCTCTGTGACCGCCACCTCCTGCCCCGCCAGGTCAGACTTGTTGAGTACCACGGTGATGGGTAACTCCCCGGCATCCGGCATCGCGTGCTCGCGCCACAACGCGTCCGCGTCGGGCAGCGTCGCACCAAGCTCGCTGCTGTCGATGACCAGCAGGACGCGGTCCGCCGCGGCGACTTCCTGTAGCGCCCGGCGCATGCCTTCGCGCTCGATGGCGTCGCCAGATTCGCGCAAGCCAGCGGTGTCGATAAGGTGCAGGGGCAGGCCGTCGATCTGGATATGTTCCCGCAGTATGTCCCGCGTGGTGCCGGCGATGTCCGTGACGATCGCGACGTCCTGGCCGGACAACGCGTTGAGCAGGCTGGACTTGCCCGCGTTGGGCTTGCCCGCGATAACCAGTGTCATGCCCTCGCGCAGCAGGCTGCCCTGTGCCGCGGCGCCGCGGATGCGTGTGAAGGCTTCGAGAATCGAGTCCAGTTGCTCGCGCACCTTGCTGTCGGCGAGAAAATCGATTTCTTCCTCGGGGAAGTCGATCGCGGCCTCCACGTAGACGCGTAGCCGGGTGATCTGTGTAACCAGCGCGTCGATCTCGCGGGAGAAGTCGCCCTCCAGGGAGCGAGTCGCGCTGCGGGCGGCCTGCTCTGTATCGGCATTGATGAGGTCGGCGATGGCCTCGGCCTGCGCAAGGTCGATCTTGTCGTTGAGGAAAGCGCGCTGGGAGAATTCGCCGGGGCCGGCCTGTCGCGCACCGTGGTGCATGATTTCGCGCAGTATCAGGTCGAGGACAACCGGGCCGCCGTGGGCCTGGAACTCCACCACGTCTTCACCCGTAAAGGAGGCGGGCCCGGGAAAGTAGATGACGATACCCGAGTCCAGCCGGGCGTCGTCGCGGGCTGTGAAAGTGCAGTAGTGGGCGTGGCGGGGGCGTAGCGTCGCGCCGGCCAGCGTCTCGCCGATCTCGCGGGACTTGCTACCGGAGACGCGGATGACGCCGATGCCGCCCTTGCCGGGAGCGGTGGCAACAGCGGCGATGGTGTCCTCGTGCATTGACCACTACCTCCGAAGGGGGAGGGCGGGTCAGGCCGGTGCGCCCGCGTTCTCGATCTTCTTCGTAATCACGTACTGCTGTGCCATGGACAACAGGTTGTTCACCAGCCAGTACAGTACCAGACCGGACGGGAACCAGAGGAAGAAGAACGTGAACATGATCGGCATCCACTGCATGATCTTCGCCTGCATCGGGTCCGGCGGCGGCGGGTTGAGCTTTTGCATGAACCACATGCTCGCTCCCATCAGCAACGGCAGCACGAAGTAGGGGTCCATAACCGAGAGGTCCTCGATCCACAGCGCAAACGGCGCATGGCGCAGTTCCACGCTCTCCATCAGCATCCAGTACAGCGCGATGAACACGGGCATCTGCACGAGTATCGGCAGGCAGCCGCCCATCGGATTGATCTTCTCCTTGCGGTACAGGTCCATCATGGCCTGGGACTGTTTCTGCTTGTCCTCCGCGTACTGTTCGCGGATCTCCACCATTTTCGGCTGTACCCGCCGCATGTTGGCCATCGACTTGTACGACGCCTCGGAGAGCTTGAAGAACAGGCCCTTGATCAACACCGTCAGCAGGATGATGGCAACGCCCCAGTTGCCGACAAAGGACTGGATGAATGTGAGCAGCCAGAACAGCGGCTTGGCCAGCCACCAAAGGAAGCCGTAGTCGACGCTGAGGTCGAGGTAGGGCGAGATTTCCTCGAGGCGTTCCTGGTCCTTGGGACCGGCATAGAAGCCCGCGCTGACACTGCCGCTCTTGCCGGGGTCCAGGATGAGGGCGGGACTGGTGAATCCGGCGATGTTAAACCCGGTGCTCGTGACCCGTGCACTGTAGTTGTGGCTCTGGTCGGCGTTGGGTATCCAGGCACTCAGGAAATAGTGCTGGATCATGGCGATCCACCCGCCCGGCAGTTGTGCCTTGAAGGATTCGTCCGCGAGGTCGCCGAAGCTGAATTTCCGGAAGCGGTCCTCCGTGGTAGTGGTCGCCACACCCAGGAACGGCTTCATGCCCATGGCGTTGGTCTCCTGGGAGGGCGGTGGCCCGCTTTCGCGCTTGATCTGGCCGAACAGGTTCGCCTGCCAGCGCTGCTGCGAATTGTTCTGCACCAGGAATTCGACATCGATCAGGTAGTCGCCGGGGCGGAACGTAAAGCGCTTGGTGATGGTGACCGCGTCGTTGCCCTGCCAGTTGAGATCGACGACCAGTTTCTCCGCGCCCGCCTCCAGCGTGTACTTGTTGGCGGTGGTTGTGTACTGCGCGCGACCGTTGGTGTCGATGCCATCGGGACCGATCAGGCCGCTCTGCGAGACGTAGACCAGAGTGGGGTTTTGCTCCAGCAATACGAAGGGGGCGTCGTGGTCTCCCTGTTTTTCCAGGTGTTTGCGCAACGCCAACTGGATGATGTCGCCGCCATTGGTATCGATGGCGAGGCTGAACACGTCGGTCTCGACGGTTACGAGAGTTGCGTTGGATACTGCGGTCGTCGCGGCTTCCTCCCCGGTGTCCTCCATTGGCGGTGTGGGCAGGTCCTCATCGAGCCCGGCTGTCTGGTTCGCGGCAGCGGGCGTGGAGTCCGGTGCTGCGGCAGCGGGAGGCGTCGCGGTCGGCACATCCGCATCGACTTGCGGTGCCGGTGGCGCATCAGTGTCGATGAGGCGCGTCACCCCCGCGTTTTCCGCCGCACTTTTCTCCTCGGAAAAAGCCACCCACCTGGTCAGCAACATGAAAGACAGGATAACGATGGCGCCGATAAGGAGGGAACGTTGCAGGTCCATAATGGTATCGCTATGTCAGTGGGTGTGGGTGCAGGGCGGCACCGGATCTTCGCCACCTTCGTGCCAGGGGTGACACCGGGACAGTCGGCGGATAGCAAGATAGCTGCCTTTAATGACACCGTGTGTAGCGATCGCTTCCTGCGCGTAGTCGGAACAACTCGGGTAAAAGCGGCAGTGGTAGCCGAGGAACGGGCTGATACAGAGTTTGTAGGCCCGCAGGAGAAATATGACGGCATTGCGCATCATGAACCTTTCTCGCTCCCGGCGCGGCTCTTTGTCATGAGCTTTTGCCATTGCTGCTGCAGTATTGAGGAAAGCAAAGCGTTGTCCAGTTCATCCAGGCCGCGACGCGCCAGCATAATGACATCCATGTGCGGTTGCGAATCCGGCAGTTGCCTGAAGAATTCCCGTGTTACGCGCTTGATGCGGTTGCGCTCCACGGCGCGCTTGACGTTCTTCTTTGCAATGACGAGGCCGAGTCGGTGACGGCCCCGTTCGTTGTTGCGTGCGAGTAAAAGCAGGTGCCGGTGTGAAGCGCGGGCATCGGGCTGCTCGAACACCCTGCTGTAGTCACCTGCATTCAGCAGGCGCTTGGCTTTCGGGAAGCGCGAGGCCGGTTGCGACGCGCCCACACAAACGCTCAGCCGGGATTAAGCGGAGAGACGCTTACGCCCTTTGGCGCGACGACGGTTGATAACGGCGCGGCCGCCGCGGGTGGCCATGCGGGAACGGAAACCGTGGGTGCGCTTGCGCTTGATTCGGCTGGGCTGAAATGTACGTTTCATGGGTAGATTCCTGATGCTCTTGCAATGCTGTTCACGCCTCGTGCGGCGGATCCTGCCCGCGCTTTTCATGGCGCCAAAAAAAGGTGGGGTATTCTATGTAAATGGCGCGGGCAATTCAATCGCACGGCCGGGGAAACGGCAGATGCGACGACGCGGGAAAAGGTGGCCGCGGTGGCGCCCCGAGAACTGGCCGCTCCGGTCGCGGCAAGGGGCTGGTCCGGTCCCGTACAGGGGCGACTCAGGGGGAATTGCAGGGATAACGCCGCGGCTTTTCAAACGTGGAAAACGGCAATGTCGCCAGGTGAAATCGTTGTTGTCGGTGGATGCGAAAAACCCTGTAATTTCCGTTAGTTCCGTTATCAGCGCACACGGTGTGAACTTGTTATAAACAAGATATCCACAGAAAAAACTATCCCGGATTATTTTTTGCACAACTGAGTAAAAAGCACACAAAAGCGATTCAACTGTTTGTTATATAAGGATAATATATTTTCTCGATTTCAGCGCCAATGTGTGGATAACCGCAGGATTCCGGTATATTATTCCCTCGTCTGCCAGTGAGAGATGGCGGGCGGGAAACGTCGAAATTATCATCAATTAATAAAGAAAAAGTGCGGGTTTTTCACCCCGCTTTGAGGGGTTTTCTTTGCCTGAAGCAATCTGGCGGCAGTGCGTGGAGCATCTGAGGGACGAGCTGCCGTCGCAGCAGTTCAACACCTGGATTCGCCCGCTACAGGCCGCCGGCGACAACCACACCATGACGCTTGTCGCTCCCAACCGTTTCATCCGTGATTTTGTCGCAGAGAAATATATCGAGCGCATCGCCGAGCTGGTGCGCGAACTGCAACCTGACAGCGCCCCGCAGGTCGCCCTAGAGATCGGCGCCCGCCGCATCCAGGCCGCTCCGGCCAACGATGTGCCGCGTACGGTGCCGCGCGAGAGATTCGGCGAAGACCCGGCTCAGCCGGTGTTGTCCGGCCAGGCGGTCGCGGCGCCCAACGGCGCAGCGGGCCGCAGGGTGGAAGTGGAGGGCTCCCTGCACCACCAGTACAACCTGGTCGACAATTACACGTTCGACAGCTTCGTCGAGGGCAAGAGCAACCAGCTCGCGCTGGCCGCGGCGCAACAGGTCGCGGAGAACCCGGGCGACTCCTACAACCCGCTGTTTTTGTACGGCGGCGTGGGTCTCGGCAAGACGCACCTCATGCACGCCGTCGGTAACGCGCTGAAGGTGCAGAATCCCGGCGCGAAGGTGGTCTACCTGCACTCCGAGCGCTTCGTCGCCGACATGGTCAAGGCGCTGCAACTGAACGCGATCACCGACTTCAAGCGCTTTTATCGCTCCGTCGACGCACTGTTGATCGACGATATCCAGTTCTTTGCGCGTAAGGACCGCTCCCAGGAGGAGTTCTTCCACACCTTCAATGCGCTGTTGGAGGGGGGGCAACAAATGATCCTCACCTGCGATCGTTACCCCAAGGAAATCGACGGTCTCGAGGAGCGGCTCAAGTCACGCTTCGGCTGGGGCCTGACCGTGGCCGTCGAGCCACCCGAACTGGAGACCCGGGTCGCCATCCTGATGAAAAAGGCGAACGATGCGAGTATCGAACTGCCGCACGATGCCGCTTTCTTCATCGCCCAGCGCATCCGCTCGAACGTGCGTGAGCTAGAGGGCGCGCTAAAACGGGTGATAGCAAGCGCTCGCTTCGTCGGCAAGCCAATAGATATAGACCTCATCAAGGACAGCCTGAAGGATCTCCTGGCGCTGCAGGACAAGCAGGTCAGCATGGATAATATCCAGCGCACCGCGGCGGAGTACTACAAGATCAAGGTGTCGGACATGATGTCCCGCCGGCGCAGCCGCTCGGTGGCGCGGCCGCGGCAAATGGCCATGGCGCTGTCCAAGGAACTGACCAACCACAGCCTGCCGGAGATCGGCGACAGCTTCGGCGGCCGGGATCACACGACAGTGCTGCATGCATGCAGGAAAATCAAAGAACTTCGTGAAACTAACGCCGATATACGCGAAGATTACAAGAACTTGCTCCGATCTCTCACGACGTGAGCGGAATGCGAAACCAGATTTTATAAAGTTGCGATCGAGAAGCCCGATGGGCCTCACCAAGCGGCTTTGCAGACGACAAATTAGGGAATTGCTATGAAGTTCAGTGTTTCTCGGGATGCCCTCCTGAAATCACTCAACCTGGTCGCGGGCGTGGTCGAGCGCCGCCAGACGCTGCCGATCCTCGCCAACGTGCTGCTGGTGCTGGATGACGACCGCCTGTCCCTGACCGGCACCGACCTCGAGGTCGAGCTCGTGGGCCGCGTGCAGCTCGCCGCCAAGGGGGAGTCGGGCGAGGTGACCGTGCCCGCGCGCAAGCTCGCTGACATCTGCAAGTCCCTGCCCGAGGGCGCCGACATCAGCTTCAAGCTGGGCGAGGGCAAGATGGCGGTGACCTCGGGGCGCAGCCGCTTCTCCCTGTCCACGCTCCCCGCGCGCGAGTTTCCCAACGTCGAGGACAGCCTGGGCACCCACCAGCTCAAGCTCAAGCAGGGCCAGCTACGGCGCCTGATCGACCGCACCGGTTTCGCCATGGCGCAACAGGATGTGCGTTACTACCTCAACGGCATGCTCTGGGAACTGGACAAGCAGCAGCTCCGGGTGGTCGCCACCGACGGCCACCGCCTGGCGATGTGTACCTCCGAGGGGAAGCTGGATATCAGCGGCGAGGGCAGTACCCAGGTCATCCTGCCGCGCAAGGGCGTGCTGGAACTGGCCCGCCTGCTGCTGGAGGACGACGCCGAAGTCTCGATCGTGATCGGCAGCAACCATATCCGCGCCGTTACGGACGAATTCACGTTCACGTCCAAGCTCGTGGACGGCAAGTTCCCTGAC
>JAUIEP010000199.1 GCA_030428835.1 Gammaproteobacteria bacterium
CCTGGGTGGCGGCGCCCTGGGCCGGCGTCTTCGCGATCACCCCGCCCATCAGGTCGAACGCGGCGCGCAGCCAGGACGGGGCGGTGCGCGCAATATTGGTCTTCACGAGCCCGGGATGGATCAGGTTCGAGGTCACCCCGGTACCCTCGAGTCGCCGCGCGAGCTCGAGTGAGAACAACGCATTGGCAAGCTTGGAGCGGCCGTAGGCGTCCATCGCGTTGAACACCCCCTCGCCGCGCAGGTTGTCAAAATCGATGCCCCCCTCCGGCACGCGCGTGTAGGCGGAACGGCTGCCGACATGCACGATGCGGCACTTGTCGGCGGCGCGCAATCCCGGCAGCAGGTGGTTCACCAGCACGAAGTGGCCCAGGAAGTTGACCACGAACATCTTCTCTATGCCGCCCACCTCCTCGAAGCTGCCGAACGTGTTGATGCCGGCATTGAGGATCAACATGTCGAGTTCGACGCCGAGCTCGGCCACGCGCGCCGCGCAGTCGGCCACGGACTGGAAGTCCGACAACTCCAGCGCCAGCGGCGTCGCCTGGCCCTCCACACTGGCGCAGGCGTCCTGCGCCTTGTCCAGCGTGCGACCCGTGCCGAGGACATGCGCGCCGCGCAGGGCGAGCACGCGCATCGTTTCGTAACCGAGACCCGAGTTACAGCCCGTGACGAGCGCGGACTTGCCGGACAGGTCGATGCCGAAGGTGACCTCCTCGGCGGTGGACTGCGCGCCGAAGGGGCCCGCGGGGAAGCGCTTGTCGAGCGTGACCTCCGGACCGTCGTCGCCGCAGGCGCCCAACGCAGGGACGGCGGCCCCGGCAACCCCTAGTTTCAGGACCTGGCGACGGGATAGGGACATGGCGTTATTCCTGCTGGGGCGGTGAAGGGCTGTAGTGTAGACCCGGCGGCACCCGGCTGAAAACGACCCGTGATATTATTTATAGTTATTTCATATTATAAAAAAATATCATGGGGTTATTTCTTGTGTCTCGGGCGCGCCTGGCCAATACTAAGTCCGTGGCAGTTAATTGGGTGACCACCAATTGAGGGCAACTGCCACACCTTTGGGGAAAGCCAGCAAACGTTTGTCAGAGATGTTTGCAGCCAGGGGACGACATCCGAATTGCGGGTCGGATATCAAAATCTGGGGATGTAACAAAGGCTTTACCCATCCAAGCGCCGTCGCTTCCTGCCTTGCGACGGCGCTTTTTTTTGTGCTGTCGAAACGTATCCGACCTCTTGGCTTGCTTCTGCCTGTTTGGCTGGGTGGCGGCTGTTGGTTGGGTACCCGCGGGCGCGGCGATTCAGCGCTTGTGCCAGGCATAGAGCCGGTTGCGTACCTGGGGACTCCACGGACCCGTTGGGCGGGGAGTTGGTTGAGTACCTGGCGGACGCAGGGTTCTGTGTTTGCGATTGCGTTGGGCGGAGAGTTGTTTGAGTGCTTAGCGGACGAGGGGGTTCAGCGCTCGCGAGAATGGCACCCGGGCGCCGCGCCATCGTGAAACTTTTTACGGGCGCAAGGCCCGAAAAAAGTTTCCCAATAACACGTCACCCTACCGACTTTGTGAACCTCGATGTGCGGTGCCTGCCAGGCGTTCGCACGGAAATCAGATGTGCGGTGCCCGCCAGACGTTCGCGCAGAATTCGGATGTGCAGTGCCTGCCAATAGTTCGCGCAGAACAGAGTGGCTTCTTACGCTCGATAGAAGGACCCGGGCCGGGATATCTCTTCGCGTAGCCGTCAGGGAGGCACCGAGGGAGTGGAGGGAGACTCCGCAGGAGGCTCCCGACCGACGGAGGGCACCGCGGAGCGGGGCCGACAGCGAGCGAAGAGATATCGCGGCCCGGGGCCTGGGTGGGGCTAAAGAATTCAACACCAGCACGGTAATCAGGGTCACTGGGCCCCGGGATGCCGTACCACCGCCTGCGCGGGGGCGACGAGAGTTGGGTTCTGCACCGGGCGACGATTGTTGGGCTCTGCTCGGGATGACGAGGGTTGGGGTCTACCCCGGGCGATGAGGGTTGATGTCGCGTTAGCGCCCAGCGTTAGGTTCGCGGGGGTGACGACGGTTGGGGGCAGCCGGTAAAGAGCCGCCGGCCGGCGGCTCAGTCTGCGCGGATACGGCGCTCGCGTTTGTCGCCTGCCTCGGTCTCCAGCAGGCGCACCTCGCGGAAGAGGTGAGACGCCGCGGTGTGCTCCGTGAGGGCATCGGCCGCGAGCAGGATGGCGCCGGTGGTCCAGGTAGGGCGCTCGTCGGGCCAGAGCAGATCCTCGACCATCTGGTAGCCGGTCCAGTAGGAACCGTCCTTGTAACGCCACTGGTGCAGCCAGCTGTAGACCTCCACCGCGCGGGCGTGTTCGCCCGCGGCCAGCAGGGCCATGACGAGCTCGCAGGACTCCGCGATGGTGACCCACGGTTCCTGCTTCTCGCAGCGACAGCCGAGACCCTCTTCCACGAACTCATCCCAGCGCGCGGCGATGCGGGCGCGGGCTTCCTTGCCGGTGTAAACGCCGGCGAGGACCGGGTAGAACCAGTCCATGGAATAGCGCGATTTGCTCTCCCAGGTGCGGTCGAAACGCTCGGGCTTGTTGCGCAGGGCGTTGCCGAGGCGCTTGCGGGCCTCCAGCCACTCCTCCCGCTCGGCGCCCAGGGTGACGGCGATGTTGTGCGCGCACTCAAGGCTCTTGTAGATCGAGCTGCAACCCGTGACCAGGGCATCGCCCTTGGCCTTGCCGTGCTTGTCCACGGCCCAGTCGATCTCGCCGTGCTCGCCCTGCAGCGAGAGAACGAAGCCGACGGCCTTGTCGACCATCGGCCACATCTCGCGCAGGAATGCGTCGTCCTTGCTGATGAGGTAGTGGTGCCAGACGCCGGTCGCGATGTAGGCCACGAAGTTGGTCTCGCGGCGCGAGCCGTTGTCGATCTCCTCGCCGCGGTAGGACGCCCACCAGGAGCCGTCGTCCAACTGGTTGCCGGCAAGCCAGCGGTAGGCCTTGTGCGCCGCCGCCAGCTCCCCGCCGATGGACAGGCCCATCGCGCTCTCGACATGGTCCCAGGGGTCGGTGTAGCCGCCCTCGAACCAGGGAATCTCGCCCGAGTCTTTCTGGCAGTCGAGAATGAACTGCACCGTGGGGCGCAGGAATTCGCCGGGGAACAGGCCCCTGCTGAGATAGAGTCCGCTCATGACGCCGCTTCCTTGCGGAAATACATCACCACACTCTTGCCCATGATCGGGTTCATCAGTCTCTCCAGTATCCGGGTCAACGCCGGGCTCTCCATCAGGTCCCACACGAGCAGTTTGTGGTACTGCCGGACCAGCCAGTTGCTGTCCTGGCTGTTCCAGAACAGGCACTTCAGCCACCAGAAGGGCGCGTGCAGGGCGTGCGCCCAGTGCCGGGCGTAATGCTTGAAGCCGAGGTGCTCGATTTCCTGCTTGAGCTCCCTGCTGCGGAAGATGCGCAGGTGGCCGCCGGGCACCCGGTAGTAGTCCTCGCTGAGCGTCCAGCAGATCTGCTCGGGCCAGCGCCGCGGCACACTCGCGCAGAACAGGCCGCCGGGCTTCAACACGCGCTCGATCTCCTTGAGCGCACCCCGGTAGTCGGGAATGTGTTCCAGGACCTCGGAGCAGATCACCTTGTCGAAGGTGTCGTCCGCGAAGGGCAGTTCCAGTGCGTTGGCCGAGGCGAGCCCGAAGGACTTGCGCTCGTTGTGGGGCTCATGGAAATCCGCGAATTTGTCACGGGTGGTCTTCAGGTCGTCCAGGGACAGGTCGACGCCGAAGGAGTGGACGTCTTGCTCCACGTAGGCGGAAATCACGTGGCGGCCCTCGCCGCAGCCGAGGTCCAGCACCACGTCGCCCGCACGCAGCGGGAAATGGCTGAAATCAACCGTCTGCATGGGCCCTGAGCACCTCGTGGTAGTAGTCGGTCATCTGCCGCGCACAGACGTGCCAGCAGAAATGCTCGTCGATGCGCGCCTGCGCCCTGCGACCGAGCTCCGCGCGGCGCGCCGGGTCCTGCAGCAGTTCGTCGATGGCGCCTGCCAGCGCATCGACATCCTTCGCGGGCACGATCACGCCCGCGTCGCCCACCACCTCCGGCAGCGCGCCGCCGTCGGTGGACACCACCGCCATCCCGCAGGCCATGGCCTCACCCGCGGGCAGGCCGAAGCCCTCGTACACGGAGGGGCACACGGCGATGGCCGCCTCGGCGTAGTACTGCACCATGCGCTCCGTGCTGATGCCGTTGACGAACTGCACCCTGTCGCCGATGCCGAGCCTCTGCACGAGTTGCTCGGTCTTGCCGCCGGGGTTGGGCTTGCTGATGAGCAGCAGCTCGAGGTCGGGGTACTTGTCGAGCAGCTTCGCATAGGCCTTCAGCAGGTATTCCAGCCCCTTCAGCGGGGCGTCCGCCGAGCAGATCGACATGAGCCGCATGGGGTTGCGCTCGACCTCGGGCAGCGGGTGGAAGGTGTCGGTACAGATACCGTTGTGCACCAGGCTAATGCCGGAGGGCTGCAGGCCGAAGTCGCGGGCGATGTCCTGCCGCGAGCAGTCCGACACGGTAACGATGTTGCGCAACCGCTTCACCACCTTCTTCTGCATGTTGAGGAAGGCGTGCCAGCGCCGGATCAGCAGCCGCTCGCGCCAGTTCCTCGCGGCATTGAGGGCGATGCGCAGGTCGCTCGTGATCGGGTGGTGGATAGTGGTCACCAGCGGCAGGCCCATGTCCTGAAGCTCGAGCATACCCCAGCTCAGGCTCTGGTTGTCGTGGATCAGGTCGTACTCGTGGCCGTGCTCCTTCAGGTATCGCACCGCGCGGCGGCCGAAGGTGTAGGGCTCGGCGAAGCCGCCGGTCAGCTTGCTCGTCCATTCAATGATGTTGGTGAGGGACGTCAGGTGACGCGGCCGCAGGGAGGCCAGGCCGTTCTCGAACAGGTCGAGGCTGGGGAGCTGGATGAGGCGCACCCTCGGGTCCAGGTGGGGATACGGCGGGCCGGAGATCACGTCCACGCTGTGCCCCGCCTCCACCAGCGCCTTGCTCAGGAAGCGGATATACACGCCCTGGCCGCCGCCGTAGGGCTGGCTGCGGTAGCCCAGGAGCGCGATGCGCAGTGGCGCCCGCCCGGGGGCGGACTGGCCATGCGCGGCGCCCTCCAGGGGCTGGATATCCGCCTGCACTGTGCCTAGATGCCTGATAGGGGCGTCCTCATGAGTCAGAGCGAGAAAAATAGCGGGGGGTGGGGGAGGGCTTCTCAAAGCCGCCCGGGACTCCCGCGGCCAAAAGCCATTTATTCCCACAGCAAAGGGGGCCTAGATTTTAATCAGCGGGTGGTCAAAAATCCACCCCCGCCCACTGACCCATTGGGGCCGCAAGCCCCGGATTCCCTTGGCTTTATTCTCGAAGGGTGCGGAGAGTTGAACCCCCGCGGCAAATGTGAAACGCCCCACAGTTAAGGCCCCCGACGGGCCCGGCGCGTCGCCAGCGGCAAAGCTTGGCCGCTATAATTCCCGCTCCCTAGGCAAGGACCACTCTAATGACAACAAAAGCGTACAAGGGGATCATCCTCGCCGGCGGTTCCGGCACCAGGCTCCACCCCCTGACGAGCACAGTGAGCAAGCAGCTCATGCCGGTGTACGACAAACCGATGATCTACTACCCGCTGGCCACGCTGATGCTGGCCGGCATCCGCGACATCCTGGTGATCACCACCCCGCGGGACGAGGCCGCCTTCCAGGACCTGCTGGGCGACGGCTCCAGCTGGGGCATCAACATCAGTTACACCGTGCAGCCCTCCCCGGACGGCCTCGCCCAGGCCTTCATCCTCGGCGCGGACTTTATCGGCAATTCCCCCGCCAGCCTCGTGCTCGGGGACAACATCTTCTACGGCGGCGGCTTCAGCCAGAAGCTGGCCAGCGCCGCCGGCCGCGACCAGGGCGCCTCGGTCTTCGCCTACTACGTGCACGACCCCGAGCGCTACGGCGTGGTGAGCTTCGACGACAAGGGCGTGGCCCAGGACATCGAGGAGAAGCCCGCCAACCCGAAATCCCACTACGCGGTCACCGGGCTGTACTTCTACGACAACGACGTGGTGGAGATCGCCAGGAACGTCAAGCCCTCCCACCGGGGCGAACTGGAGATCACCGACGTCAACAAGGTCTACCTGGAGCGCGGCGACCTGCAGGTGGAGGTCATGAGCCGCGGCACGGCCTGGCTCGACACCGGCACCCACAACTCCCTGCTCGACGCCGCCAACTTCATCCGCGTGGTGGAGGAGCGCCAGGGCCTGAAAATCGCGTGCCCGGAGGAAGTGGCCTTCCGCATGGGCTACATCAGCGCCGACGAACTGCTGGCGCTGGCCGCGCCGCTGGAGAAGAGCGGTTACGGCGTATACCTGAAAGAATTATTGGACGACGACGGCGTGGTGTTCGCATGAACTTCGTAGAGACTCCGCTGAAGGGCGTTTACGTACTGGAGCCGAAGGTCTTCGGCGACGAGCGCGGTTTTTTCCTGGAATCCTGGAACGCGGCGGCGTTTCGCGAAGCGGGCTTTGACCTGAAGTTCGTACAGGACAACCACAGCCGCTCCGCGCACGGCATCCTGCGCGGCCTGCACTACCAGACGGAACACACGCAGGGCAAGCTGGTGCGTGTCACTTCGGGCGAGGTCTTCGATGTCGCCGTCGACTTGCGGCGCGACTCTCCCACGCTGGGCCAGTGGTTCGGCGTGCACTTGAGCGCGTCCAACCACAAGATGCTCTGGGTGCCACCCGGGTTCGCGCACGGTTTCTACGTGGTGTCTGAATCCGCCGACTTCCTGTACAAGTGCACGGACATCTATCACCCGGACAGCGAGCAGACTTTGGCGTGGGATGATCCTACGGTCGGTATCGAGTGGCCTGTACCTCCGGGCGAATCGCCCTTGCTGTCGGGCAAGGATGCCGAGGGGCATAGCTGGGAGAGTGCGCCCAAGCTCTAGTTTCCCGCGCAGTCGCGTGGTGTTTTGTGCGTGGCTTGAGTCGGTTGCCGGTTTCTATGCTGGCGATCTTAGCGATGTTACAGCTACCCGGGGACCTTGCCGCCTTGTCGTCCGGGCATGGCGGGAATAAGTATCGAGAGAACTGCCGGGCTTTGGATCTGTGTCTTCTT
>JAUIEP010000200.1 GCA_030428835.1 Gammaproteobacteria bacterium
AATGTGCGCTTTACCACGATCAACATGCCGTTGGTGCGCACGCCGATGATCGAGGCCACCACGATTTACGACTCCATGCCGGTGCTCACACCGGATGAGGCGGGCGACATGGTCGTGGAAGCGGTGATTCACAAACCGAAGCGGATCGCCACCAACCTCGGCGTCTTCCTGCAGGTGATGAACGCGCTGGCGCCCAAGGCGTCCGAGGTCATCATGAACACCGTGTTCCGCATGTTCAACGACTCGGCGGCCGCGCGCGGCGACAAGCAGGGTGAACAGGTGCAGGCGTCGAACGAGCAGGTCGCCCTCGGTTCACTGATGAAAGGGGTACACTTCTAGGCCAGTGTCGCCGTGGCCTCCATGGCCACGGCGCCCGCGGCATCGCAGGCCCACAGCGCGACGGCATCGCGCTCGCGACGCCCCCGCAGTGCCAGGGGCGTTTGCGTGTAGAGCGGCGCGACACCGCGGAATTCGAAACCCGTCACCGCGGCGCCGGGCTCCTCGTTCGCCACCGCCTCAAGCAGGAGTGTCGCCGTGAGCGGCCCCTGCACAACGAGGTCGGGATAGCCCTCCTCGTCGCGCGCGTAGTCACGGTCGTAGTGGATGCGGTGCGCGTTGAAGGTGAGCGCCGAGTAGCGGAACAACAGGGTGTTGTCTGGCACCAGTTCGCGGGACCAGTCGGCGTGTTGCGGCGCCGGGCGCCCGGCACCGGCGGGCGCGCCGGCCTCGCGGTAGACGATGTCCTGCTGTTCCTCGACCAGTAACTGCGCGTCGCGCCGCAGCGTGTGGCTCAGGGTGACAAACACCAACGCACCACTGCGTCCGGTGCGCGGCGTGATGCGCTCGATACGCGTATGGCGTTGCACCTCATCGCCGACACGCAGGGGCGAATGAAAGCGCAGGTTGCCGCCGGCCCACATGCGGCGCGGCAGCGCCACCGGGGGCAGGAAATCGCCCTTGCGCGCATGGCCGTCCGCACCCAGCTGCGCATGTGGTATCGCCTCGTGGAAGTACAGCCAGTGCCACAGCGGCGGCAGCGCCGCCCCCTCGGCAAATTCAGTGTCTGTACGGTTCAGCGTCGCCGCCAGGCGCGCCGCGGGCCCGGCGGCGATGCGCTCATGCGCGACCCGTTCGCGGCCCAGCCAGCCCGCGTAGTCCGGCTCAGTCACGCGCCGCGAATTCCCGGCGCAGGGCTTCATCGTGTTCACCCAGGGCCGGCACCGCCCCGAGCGCGGCCGCCGCGCCGCGTACCCGGGCGGGAGGCGCGACGACGGCGACGGGGCCTGTAGGTGTCGCCACGGTTGTCCGGCGCAGCTGCGTGTGCGCGGCGAGATCGGCGACGGAATTCACGGCGGCATAGGCAATGCCCGCCGCGCCCAGGCGCTGCGCAAGCTCGGCGCGCGGATAGCGGCAGAACACCCGGTCGATCTCCCTGTCGAGCTCAGGCCGGTTGGCACAACGCGCGGGATTGCCGGCGAATCGCGCATCCGTCGCGAGCGCCGGCGCGTCCAGCACCTCCGCGCAGAAGCGCACCCACTCGCGTTCGTTCTGGATACTGATCACCACCTGCTCGCCGCCCTGGCAGGCGTAAGCGCCGTAGGGTGCGATGGAGGGGTGATGCAGGCCGACCCGCTCCGGGGCCACACCCCCGTACTGCTGGTGCAGCAGCGGCACCGTCATCCAGTCGGCCAGCGCATCGAACAGGGAAACGGCGATACCGCGCCCCTGCCCCGTCTGCTGCCGCGCCAGCAACGCCTCGAGCACGGCGGCATGGGCGTACATCCCGCAGGCGATATCGCACACCGACACGCCGACGCGCCCGGGCTGCTCCGGCGCGCCGGTGATGGCGGCGAGGCCGGTCTCGCACTGCACCAGCAGGTCGTACGCTTTCATGTCGCGGTAGGGGCCGTCCTCACCGTAGCCGCTGATGTCTACCGTTATGAGACGCGGATACTGCTCACGCAGTGCGGCGCTGTCGAAACCGGCGCGCGCCGCGGCGCCCGGCGCGAGGTTCTGCACGAAGACGTCCGCCCGCGCGATCATGGCGGCGAGCAGGCGCGCGTCCTCGTCACGCTTGATGTCGAGGCAGATCGATTCCTTGCCCCGATTGATCCACACGAAATAAGCGCTCTCGCCATGTGCGACATGGTCGTAGTAGCGCGCGAAGTCCCCCTCGGCGCGCTCGATCTTGATCACTCGCGCCCCCGCATCCGCCAGGCGCGAGGTGCAGTAGGGAGCGGCAACGGCCTGCTCCAGGGCGACGACGAGCACCCCGTCCAGCGCCCCCGCCATCAGAAGGACCTCGGCAGGTCGAGTTCGCGCGTCGCGACGTGGGACAGGATGAGATTGGTGGAAATGGGCGCGACCTGGTACAGCCGCGTCTCGCGGAACTTGCGCTCGACGTCGTACTCCGCGGCGAAGCCGTAGCCGCCATGGGTCTGGATACAGGTGTCGCCGGCGGCCCAGGCGGCCTCCGAGGCAAGCAGCTTGGCCATATTCGCCTCGGACCCGGCCGCCTCCCCCGCATCGTACAGAACGGCCGCGCGTTCCACCATACCGGCCGCGGCTTCGGTCTGAATATGCGCGCGGGCGATGGGAAACTGCACGCCCTGGTTCGCGCCTATCGGTCGGCCGAATACCTCGCGTTCGCGCGCATAGCCCGCGGCGCGCTCCACGAAGAAGCGCGCGTCGCCGATGCACTCGGCGGCGATGAGGATGCGCTCGGCATTCATGCCGTCGAGTATGCAGCGGAAGCCGCCACCCTCGGGGCCGATCATGTTCGCGGCGGGCACGCGCAGGTCGTCGAAGAACAACTCGGTGCTGGCGTGGTTCATCATGGTTTCGATCGGCCTGATCGTGAGGCCGTTACCGAGCGCCTCGCGCATGTCCACCAGGAACACGGACATACCGTCGGTGTGCTTCGCGGCAGCCTCCCTGTCCGCGGTGCGCGCGAGCAACACCATCAGGTCCGAGTGCTCCGTGCGCGAAATAAAGACCTTCTGCCCGTTCACCAAGTAATCGTCGCCGTCGCGGATCGCGCGCGTGCGAATGCGCGACGTGTCGGTGCCGCTGCCGGGTTCGGTAACCGCGAACGCCTGCAGGCGTAACTCGCCCGCAGCGATGGCCGGCAGGTACTGTTGCTTCTGTGCCTCGCTGCCGTGGCGCAGCAATGTGCCCATCGTGTACATCTGCGCGTGACAGGCGCCGCCGTTCGCGCCGGAGCGGTGCACCTCCTCAAGCACGGCGCAGGCCGCCGCCAGCGGCAGGCCGCTGCCGCCGTAGGACTCCGGTATCAGGATCGACAGGTAGCCCGCTTCGGTCAGCGCGCGGACAAACTCGGTCGGGTAGCGCCGCTCACGATCGAGGTCGCGCCAGTAGGCGCCGCCGAAGTTCGCGCAGAGGTCGGCAACCGCCGCGCGGATTTCAGGATAACTTTGCGCTTGTGCCATGCAACGTGCCCCCGGTTTCGCCGGCTACAGGAACCAGGAACCGCCGTCCACCATGTGGGTCTGCCCGGTTACGAACGCGCTGCTGTCGGAGGCGAGGTACACGATGGTGCCGGTGAGATCATCGGCCTGCAGGTTGCGCTGGATAAGCTGCCCCTTCGCGATCACCTGCTTTGCCTTGTCGAATTTTTCGCCGAAGAACTCCCGCGTACCCTCGGTCATCACCGCGGAGGGCGCGACGGCATTGACGCGTATGTTATCGCTGCCCAGTTCGCGCGCCATGCCGCGCGTCATGCCGATGACGGCCGCCTTGGACGCGACGTAGTCCAGGCCGTAGGGCAGTCCGTATACCGCCGCGAGCGACGAAATATTGATGATGGAGCCGCCCCCGCGTTCGCGCATGGGCGCCACCACGGCCTTGGTGGCCTGCCACACGCCCTTGATATTCACGTTCATCACCGCGTCCCACTGCTCCTCGGGAAGCTGCTCGAAGCGAGCGCCCTGCAACGTGCCGTAGAGCGCCGCGTTGTTGATGAGTATGTCGATACCGCCGAACGCCGCGACGGCCTGCTCCGCCATCGCCGTGCAACCGGCCATGTCCGCGATGTCGACGGTACCGGAAACCGCCGCGCCGCCGGCGGAGGCAATGGCGGCCACAGTCTCGTCGCACGCGTTGACGTCGCAGGCGAGCACGCTCGCTCCCTCTGCGGCCAGTGTCTCCGCGTAGGCGCGGCCGAGACCACGCGCGGCGCCTGTCACAATCGCCACCTTACCCTCGAGTTGTCCCATGCGTGATCCCCGGCAAAAAAACGCGGTCAACACTACCAAATTTATTCCCCGCGTTAACCCCCTGCGCCGCGATAACCAGGAGGAGCGCATCTACAAACTGGTTCATTTAATCGATTTAACTTCATGAATTGATTGAACTATGGGCAGCCGTTGCTATACTGGCAGTCGAGGACGAAACCCACCCCAACCGAGAGAGCAAAGGGCTCGTGAAGAAGCGCAACCGCCTCCCCGCCCTCTGGTACGCCGCGCTGCTGCCAGCACTGGCCGTACCGCCGTGCGCGGCCGCCAACCTCGATCTCTCGATCGACCCCGGTGTTCCCGAGTCCAGGCAATCGTGGCAACCGCACAACGCGAGTCCCGGACTCGGCATCGTGGTGAAGGACCCGCTGCTGAACGTGGCCCTGAACTACAGGCTCCAGACACAGTTTGATGACGCGGGATTCTCCCACAAGGAGCAGGAGGCACAGCACATCGGCGCCGCCCTGAGCAGCAGGCAACTGGACCGGCTGCTGGGTTTCAGGACGCACGTGCGCGCCAACAGCCTGTTGCGCGAGGGTGGCGACATCTACCTGCACAGCATCTCGCCGGGACTTTCCCGCCCGCTGGCGAACCTGGCCACGCTCGATTTGAGTTACCAATACAGCCTTAACAAGCCGCTGGAAGAAGCGGTGGAACAGGAAGAATGGGCCTATACCCTCGGGCTGCGGGGCTCTTTGGACAACGGCCGCCTGAACTGGAGCGGCGCGTGGCGCAGCGCGGACGCACAGGTGGGGCAGCCGCTGTCCCGGTCGCTGGAATCCTTCAACTTCCGCTCCGACTACCGGATCATGCCCGAGGTCAAGCTCGAGATCTCAAGCGTTATCCAACAGAGCACCAACACGCGCGCACATTCCGAGGTGAGCCACGACGAGACCCACTACGGGGCGGGCGTCAGTTGGGAACCCTCCGAGCAGTACTCAATGCGCTTTGCCGTCAACCACCTGACCCGTTCACAAACGGGCGAGGAATTCCTGCTGCGCAGCGGCAGCTTCAACTGGCACCCGATCCAGGAACTGACCTTTACCCTCAACTACGGCGACCAGCTCGTGGAGGGGGCGCCCGGCGTACTGCTCACTACCGAGCTCGACCTGGGCCGACTCTAGCTAGCTCTTTACCTTCAGCATATACCGGGCGACCGCCAGGCGCGTCTCCTCGTCGAGGTAATCCTGCGGCGGCATCTCGGGGTAGTTGTCGCGCTTGCGTTCGGGATTGGCGATGTAGTTCGCGATGCCCTCGGGATTATCGTGGTACAGCGCCTGGATGGCCTGCACCGGCGGACCGATCATGCGACCGCCGTAAGTGTGGCAACCCGTGCAGACACCGAGGTAGGCGATCTTGCCGCGCTCACCGGGATCGATCTGCCGCGGCGGGACGGTCGGCAGCAGGTAGTTCGCCGTGCTGGCGGTGTGGGTGAACTCGCATTCCTTGAAATCCTCGAGGCCCACCGTGATGTAGCGATGCCGGTTGATGATGCAGCTGTCCTTCGTCGGCCCGACCCGCACGATGTCGGGGTTACCGGTCTTGAATTCGGTCAGCATGAGGGCCCTGATGTCCGGAATCGCCTCCCAGCCGTTGTTGGTCATCGTGTTGTTCAGGATTTTCACGCCGTCGGAATACGGGTCGGACTCCGGGTCGATAGTGACATTGGCCGCGTGGTAGTGGTCGGTGATCACGATGCCGGCGTTCTTGTTGTCCTTGATGATATTGCCCTCGATGACGACATCGTCGGCCGCCATGACGAGAATCCCCGTGCCCGCCGGAATCCCCGACACCGTCGAGCCCGGCGCGCCGAAGTTAGCGTGGTTGTTGGAGAACACGAAGTTGTTGCGGATGATGACGTCATACGTGGTCTTGATCGGCAGCCCGGGCGTAATAAACGCCAGGATACCGCCCGTGTTGTTGTACACGCGGTTGGATTCCACGATCGCGTGGCGACTGTTCTCTATCTCGATTCCCGCGACGCTGTCGAAGACGTCGTTGTAGGCCACGTGGATGTTATCGCTCATGCCCACGTAGATTGCCGCGTCCTCGATGCCGGACACGATGTTGTGTTCTACCACGCCGTTCTGGCCGAGCTGCGGGAAGATGCCGTACACGCCGGTGTCCACAATGATGTTGTTGCGGATTTCCCAGTTGTTGCCGGCCTGGCTCATGATGCCGTTGCCCTTGTACCGGGTGATGGTGAAATTCTCGATCACCACATTGTTGCCGGAGTACAGGATGGCGTCATTCAGGCTGCCCTGGCCGTCAAGTACCGCGCGCTTGCCCTTTTCGATGACACCGATCAGGCGGATACCGTCCTTGTCGATGTACACGGTTTCGCTGTAGGTGCCCGGCATCACCTGTATCGTGGTGCCCGGGGCGGCGGCACGTACCGCATCCTGGATGGACTCGCCCGCCTTGACGACCACGACCACGTCGCTCATGGGAGGGCCCGCCACCGCCTTCACGTTGCCGGCGACGGTGAGCTGGTTGTCCACGGCGGTAAAGCCGCCACCATACGCGCTACCGCCGCTGCCGGCGGTGATGACCGGCGCGGACTGGCGATCCCTGCCGACGAACAACCCGCCGGCAAAGGCCGCGGCAATGAGTACAAGGCCGATTATTTTTCCCGCGTTCATGAGGAATCTCCAGGTGTGTCGTGGTTTACGGCAAGCTGATCCACCGCGCCGGTGCCGATCGGGATGAGGCCGGAGGGCACCCGCCCGGGCACTGCCGGTGCGAGGCTCTCGTCGGTGAGGGTACCGAGAAAATCGACGATGCGATCGAGTTCATATTCCGTGAGATCAGGCGAGGTGATGTGCCAGTGCAGGTGCAGGTCTTC
>JAUIEP010000018.1 GCA_030428835.1 Gammaproteobacteria bacterium
CACGTAGCGGTAGTCCAGCACGCCCGTTGCCGGAATGGACTGCGCCGGGACCTTCAGGACGATGTCCGGCTCACCCAGTGAGAAGGTGGGGTTGTCGAAGGTCAGTTGCGCCAGCGGATCCTCGCCGTCATCCATCGGCGCGCCGGCGTCGATCCAGTGGACCAGGGTCTGCAGCTCGGCGGGCGACATCCGGACCGCGTCCTTGAGCGGCTTGCCGATGTGCGGGTCGACCTGGCCGGGCGGCATGCGCCGGGTCAGGAGCACTTCCTTCATCATGCGTGACCAACCCTGCACCATCGCGTGGTCGGTCATGGCCCACGGGCCGATGCCGCCGTCGTGGTGGCACCCCACACACTGGTCGACCAGGATCGGGGCGACGTCGGCGGTGTAGGAGGGCGGCACCTTCGCGTGCCGTTCCTTCGCGGGGAAGCTGATCAGGCAGCCTGGCGCTTCGGGAATGTCGGCGGCGATCGCATTGCCGGCGAGGTGGTTGTCGAGGGCGTCTTTCAGGTAGTGGTGCGTGGCTTTGGGCTTCTGCGTCTCGTAGCCGAGGCGGTCGTCTATCGGGCCGCGAAAGATCACCGCCCGGGTCTTCGGGTCGATGATGAAAGTCTCCGCCGTGCGGTCGACACCCAGGCTCTCGGCCACCAGTTGCGCCTCGTCCACCAGTATGGGGAAGTCGATGCCGTATTCCGCCGCTTCGGCGGCGATGCTCTCGCGGTTGTCCTGGGGCTGGGGGTTCAGCATGAAGAACGCGACGTCGTCGGCGGAGTAGGCGTCGCGCAGCGCGTGCAGGGTCGGGATGCTGTTGCGGACGATGGGGCAGCCATTGCCCTGGACGAATACGACCACGGCCTTGAGATCGCCGTACCAGCTCAACTGGTGAAACCGGCCCTCGTGATCCAGCAGGGCGAAGTCGCCGATTCGGGGCGTTTCGGCCCGGGCCGTGCCCAGGGTGAGCAGGGTTAGCAGGAGTATTCCGGTCAGCCTTGACAGTCGCATAAAAAGCCTCCACTGGTGCCCGATGAATCGGGGCAACTCTACCGCGTATGCCGTTGATTACGAAGCGTTTAACATTACCATTAATCCATGGGTGCTATGGTATAACTCGCCCGGGATAACCAGTTGGAGCGGCCATGCAGGGGTTCATCGATCTTCTCGTCGAGCGGCGCGTTATCCTGGCGCTGCTGAGCGTTCTCCTGGGCGCCTGGGTCGGGTACGGCATCACCCTCACCACGATGGACCCCAAGTCCGACGCGATTCTCCCCGAGGACGACCCCTACGTGGAACAGGTCGACGAGGTGGAGAAGGACTTCCCGCCCTCCAGCTCCGCGGTCTTCACGTTCATCGGCCCCGAGGGTGATATCTTCAACCGGGCCACTCTCGGCGCCATGGAAGCGCTGCACGAGCGCTTCGGCGAGGTCCAGTCCGCGGTGGCCGTGGGCTCCATCGTCAATCACCGGCTGAACGCGGTGGACGAGGACGCCTATGGCCGCGAGTACCTGCTGCCCCCGCTGTCCTCGCTGAGCGATGCGGACCTCGACCAGGTGCGCAGCATTGCGCTGGCCGACGAGGACCTGACCAAAACGCTGCTGGCGAAGACCGGCGACATGACGCTGGCCAGCCTCAAGTACCGGCCCGGGGGCGACGGGCTGGATGAGCGGCTGGACATCGCGCGCTCCATCCTGGCGCTGCGCGATTCACTGCGCGAGGAGTTTCCGGACGTCGAGATCTATGCTCTCGGGCGCGACCTGTTCGAACTCGACAGTTACAACGCGGCGCAGAAGGATCGCAGGAACCTCGCGCCGCTCGTCGCCGGCGCCACCACCGCCCTGTTGTGGTTTTGTCTGGGTTCGTTCGTGTACTCCATGTGCGCTTTCGCCGTGTCCTTCCTGAGTATCGCGCTGACCGTGGGTGCCGTCGGCTGGCTGGGATACCCCTTTAACCAGATTTCGAACATGGGACCCCTGGTGGTGCTGACCATCGCCATGGCGGACGGTATCCATATTATCTCCGTCTACCTGCAGAACCTGCACCAGGGCATGGAGAAGAAACAGGCCATGCGCGAGAGCCTCGCGCTGAATTTCCAGCCGATCACGCTGGCCACGGTGACCACCGCGATGGGCTTTCTGAGCCTCAACTACTGCACGTCGGCGGGTATCTACGGCTTCGGCAATGTGGTCGCGCTCGGTGTGGTCTGGGCCTATATCGTGACACTCACGCTGCTGCCCGCAATGGTGCTGGCGGTCCCCGTGAAGAAGGTGCCGAGGCCCCTGGGTATCAACCGCCTGATGGGCGGCATCGGCAGGCTGGTGGCCGAGCGCGGCAACCTGCTGTTCTGGGGGAGCCTCGTCGTCATCGCGCTCACGCTCGCGATGCTGCCGCTCAACAAGGTGGACTTTGACCGCTACAGCTTCATCGACAAGGATTCGGATTTTCACAAGGTCATCACGGCGATGTCCGAGAAGATCGGGAACGACCAGTCTCTCGTGTACGCCATCGACAGCGGGCAGTACTACGGCATCGCCGAACCCGAGTTCCTGCTGGAGCTGGAGAAGTTTTCCAACTGGCTGGAGGAGCAACCCGAGGCGAGTTTCGTCAACAGCTATATCAACCTGCTGAAGACGTTGAACAAGGCGGAGCACGACAGCGATGAGGCGTTCTACGTGCTGCCGACCGACAACCTGCAGGTCATCGATTACCTCGTCACCTACCAGCTCATCCAGGAGATTGAGCCGCACATGGAGCCGATCTTCGATCCGGAGTACGACACGACGCGGCTCGTGGTGGGCACGTCCAACCTCTCGAACGGGGAGTTGCTCGCCTTCAACCGCAAGATAGAGGCCTGGCTCGCGGACAACCTCAACCCGAAGTACACGGTGCGCCAGGGCAGCGGCAGCGTCGTCTACGCGCGGCTCAACCAGACGATCTCCGAGCAGTTGCTGGAGGGCTTCACCCTGAGTTTCCTGCTCATAACGCTGACGATGCTCATCGGCCTGCGCAGTATCCGCTACGGCCTGCTCAGCATCGTGCCCAACCTGTTCCCTGTCACGATCGTGTTTGGTGTGTGGGGCCTGTTGGTCGGCGAGTTGAGCCCTTACATCCTGATGCTGTTCTCGATCAGCATCGGGCTGGTGGTCGACGATTCGGTCCACGTGCTGAGCAAGTACATCGCTGCCCGTCGCGCGGGTAAATCGCCGGAGGACGCCGTGCAGTACTCGCTCAATCGCGCCGGTTCCGCCATCGCGATCACGACCGCGGCGTTGGCGATGGGTACGATCATCCTGGTGTTCTCCAATACCTACTACTACCAGAACGTGGCGCTCATGCTGACGCCGATCATCCTGGTCGCGCTGTTGCTCGACCTGCTGTTCCTGCCCCCGCTGCTGGTGAAGTTCGATCGCTGGCTGGAGGGGCGGGGCATGTCGATCGCGGGGGCGGGCGGCGCTGCCGCCTGACGGGGACTCAGTCCCCGGGCAGGATCATCGTACTGACCGTGGGCTCGGTTTCCGCGTCGTCCTGTGGGTCGTCCGCTCGGGGCGGGCGCTGCAGTTTTTCGAGGATTTCCTCGCGTTTCCTGGCCGCTTCCTCGGCGCTTATCTCCGGGGTTTTACTCCCGGTGTTGCGTTTTTCCGGCACGCGGCTCACTCCTGCCAGATGACGCGTTCGCCGCTGTCGTACCAGGCATCGAGCAGCGGTGCGTAGGCGGCCTCCACCACGTCGCGCTTGATCTTCAACGTCGGCGTGAGGAAATTGTTGCTGGTGTCCCATACGTCTTTCACGATTGCAATGAATTGCAAAGTCTCGTATTCCTCCACCTGCGCGTTGACCTGGGCGAGCAGGTTCTCGAAATGGCGGGTGAGCTCCGCGCGAAACGCCGGGTCGTTCACGCGGTCGCGAACCTCCTCGGCAAGCTGCACCACCGCGTGGGCAGCCGGGCGGCCGGACCCGGACACACAGGACAGCTCGATGTTATTGTCGACGTTGAGCAGGTTCTCGATGGGCGCCGGGGCCACGTACTTGCCCTTACTGGTCTTGAAGATCTCCTTCACGCGCCCGGTAATACTGAGCAGTCCCTCGGGACTGTAGGTTCCGCGGTCGCCGGTCTTGAAGAAACCGTCCTCGGTGTAACACTCCGCGGTCAGTTCCGGCGCCTTGTAGTAGCCGACCATGTTGCCGGGTGAGCGGATCTGGATCTCGCCCTCGTCACTGATGCGCGTCTCCACGCCCTCCGCGGGGACGCCGACGAAACCCGCGCGACGGATCTCCGGCTTCGACATGTGCGACCAGGCGAAGTCCTCGGTCATGCCGTAACCCTCCAGCAGGCAGATGCCCAGCGACTCGTACCACTCGATCAGTTCCCTGGGGATCGGCGCGGAACCAGAGCCCGCCATGCGCACGTGTTCCAGTCCGAGACCCTCCAGCACCGTGCGGCGCACGCGCTTGCCGAGTATCGGCAGTTTCAACAGCAGGGAGAGGCGCTTCTCCGGCAGCTTCCGGAACACGCCCAACTGGAACTTCAGCCACAGCCGCGGCACGGAGATGAACAGCGTGGGGCGGGCGCGCTGCAGGTCCGCGAGAAACGTGTCGAGGGTCTCGGCAAAGTAGACCTGCATGCCGCTGAAGAACGACGAGACCTCCACGTTGGCGCGTTCGAACACGTGCGCGAGCGGCAGGTAGGACAACATGCGGTCCTCGCTCGTAATGCCGAGGTCGGCGACGCCGAGTTGCGCGGGAACCGAAACGGAACGGAAACTGTGCATGACGCCTTTCGGCCTGCCCGTACTGCCGGAGGTGTAACACATCAGGCACAGGTCGTCGGGCGCGCGGGTGGGGCTGTCCGCGATGGGCTCGTGGCGCGCGATGATGTCGTCCCACTGCGGCAGGTCGTCTTTTGGCGCGAGGGGCAGAGCGATGCGCGGCATGTCGGCGGGGATCCCGTGCTTGATGTCGTCCCAGTCATCGAGCTTGCCGACGAAGACCATCCTCGAGTCGGAATGGTCGAGAATGTATGCCACGGTGTCGGCGTTCAGCGTGGGGTAGAGCGCGATGCTGGCATGTCCGGCCATCCAGATGGCGAGATCGGCGATGACGAAGTGCGCGCAGTTTTTCGAGATCAGCGCGATGTGGCTGCCGGGAGGCAGGTCCAGCGAGCGCAGGTGGGCCGCCATGCGGCGCGCCTCGTTCATGGTCTGGCGCCAGGTGTACTCCACCACCTGCCCGTCGCCGACGGGCTGTGTCATGTACAGGCGGTCGGGGGTGTTATTTTCCCACTCGTAGGCCGCATCCAGCATTGTCCTGATCGAATCGTTCATATCGGTAGCCACTCTTTCACGTGTGCAGGCGCAATTTTCCCCGTGTCCAAACTATAGCAAAGCCGGTTGCCCTCACACCGCATCGAACAGCTCGATCCAGTGTTTCACGGGTATATCGGGAGACTGCAGGTGCAGTTGGCAGCCGATATTCGCCGTGACGATGAGGTCGGGCGCGTCACTCGCAAGATTCGCCAGCGCGCGCTCGCGCAACCGGCCGCTGATCCGGGGCTGCAGGATGGAGTAGCTGCCGGCGGAGCCGCAGCACAGGTGTTCATCCTGCGTCGCCGCCAGCGAGAAACCCGCGCGCGACAGGATGTCCCGCAGCAGCCCCTGCTCGCCGAGGCCGTGCTGGAGGGTGCAGGGCGTATGTACGGCAATGCGACCGACATCCGTCCTCGGAGAGAGCGCCTCGAGGTCTTCGGCTGCCAGTACCCGCGCGAGGTCCCTGTGCATGGACGAGATTGTTGCGGCCTTGTCGGCGTAGCCGGGGTCCGCCGCCATGAGTTCGCCGTACTGCGCGATGTGCGCGCCGCACCCCGAGGCGCTGGCGACGATGGCCTCCGCACCCGCCTCGACGTGCGGCCACCAGGCGTCGATATTGCGCCGTATGCGCTCGCGGCCCGCGTCCTCCGCGGCCAGGTGGTGGTCGAGGGCGCCGCAGCAGGTGGCCTGCGCGACGCCGACCAGCGTGATCCCCAGCCGGTCCAGCACGCGCTTCGCCGCGGCATTGGTCAGGGGCGTGGCGGCGCGCTGCACGCAACCCTCCAGTACGAGCATGCGTCGCGCGTGAGCCGTGCCCGGCAGCTTCCCGGCGCGTTGCCCCGCCGGAATTTTCCGCCGCAGCGCAGCGGGCAGGAGTGGCCGCACCAGGCGCGCTGCAACGAGGCCGGCGCGCAGCAAGCTGGGTTTTGCAAAGCCGAAGCGCAGCAGGCGTCGCGCGATGCGCCCGGCGGTCGCGCGCGGCGCCTCGACCTCGATCAGTGCGCGGCCGATATCCAGCAGTTGCGCGTACTGCATGCCCGAGGGGCAGGTAGTTTCGCAGCTCCGGCAGGTGAGGCAGCGATCCAGGTGGGTGCGCGTCTCCGCGCCCGCGCTGCCTTCCTCGAGCAGTGACTTGATCAGGTAGATGCGGCCCCGGGGGCTGTCGCGTTCGTCGCGGCCGTCGAGGTAGGTGGGACAGGTTTCGAGGCAGAAGCCGCAGTGCACGCACGCGCTGGTGAGATCCCTTGCCCGCAGTGCCGTGGGCTCGTTCGCGAAGCGCGCGTGCAGTTCGATGTGCATCGTTACAGCCAGCTGTACAGGCGACCGGGATTGAGGACGCCCGCGGGGTCGAAGGCCTGCTTCAGCCGCGTCTGCAGGCGCTGTTCCACACTCGACAACGGTGCCCGAACCTCCCCGGCGCGATCGCCACCGCGAAACAGCGTGGCGTGGCCACCCCCGTGCGATGCATAGCGCTGCAGGGACGCCACGTGTGGCTCGCCGCGCACCCAGCGCTGGGCGCCGCACCAGTCGATCAGCATCGGTCCGAAACTGTCGGTGGCGGGCGAGGACGCGTTCATGGACAGGCGCCACAACGGCGCATCGCCACCGAAGAAGGGTAACTGCATGTCCCGCAGTGACGCCCAGGGCGCGTCCGCGTCCGCCAGCGTATCGCCGCCCCACAGGCCGGCCGTGTGTCGCACCGCGCTCTCTGCCCCGGACAGGCGCAGGAACAGCGCGCCGTCGATCCAGGCGGCCCCACTCAGCGGTCGCGGTTCCGCCGCCCGCCGGTTCATGCTGGCGATGGCATCGTCGATGTCCATGTCGTAGCGCAGGGTCACGCTGTGTTCGGGCACAGGCAGCACCTTCAGGCTGGCCTCCAGCACGACACCGAGCGTGCCCAGCGCGCCCGCCTGCAGTCGCGACACGTCATAGCCCGCGACGTTCTTCATCACGCTGCCGCCGAAGCGCAGTGTCTCGCCCTTGCCGTTCACCAGCGTGACGCCGAGCACGGCATCGCGTATCGAGCCGCGCCACGGCCGCGCGGGGCCATTGAGATTGCAGGCGAGGGTGCCGCCCAGGGTGGCGCGGCCGCCGAAGTCGGGCGGGTCGAACGCCAGGCACTGGCGCTCTGCGGCGAGGGTGGCCCGCAGTTGCGTGAGCGGCGTACCGGCGCGGGCGGTGATCACCAGCTCCCGGGGGTGGTAATCGATCACGCCGGTGTGGGCGGCGACCGACAGGTTGCCGCCGTCGCAGTCGCGCCCCGCCAGGTGTCGCTTGCTGTCGCCGCCGACAATGTACAGCGGCCGTCCCGCGGCAGCGGCGGCCGCGACCTCGGCGGCGATCGCGGCTGTGCAATCACCCATGGGTGTGCCGCCCGGGCAGCGCGCGGTACTCCTGGCAGCGCTTGAGGATGGGTACGCCCTTGCCGGGGTTCAGCGTGAGGGCGGGATCGAACGCCGCCTTGATGTCCTCGAGTTGCGCGAGCTCCTCGGGACTGAACTGGTCCGGCATCGTGTTCAGCTTCTCAATGCCCACGCCGTGTTCGCCGGTGATGCAGCCGCCAGCCCGCACGGAGAGCCGCAGGATGTCCTCGCCCAGTCGTTCGGCGCGCCGCACCGAGTCCGGATCGCCGCCGTCGAACAGGATCAGCGGGTGCAGGTTGCCGTCGCCGGCGTGGAAGACATTCGCCACCCGCAGCTGATAGTCCGCCGCAAGGCGCTGGATCTCGTGCAGCACGCTCGCGATCTGCCCGCGCGGAATGGTGCCGTCCATGCAGTAGTAGTCCGGTGACAGGCGGCCGACGGCGGGAAACGCGGACTTGCGCCCCTTCCACAGCAGTTGCCGGTGCGCCTCGTCGCGCGACAGCTCGAGCGAGGTCGCGCCGCGGGCGCGAAACAGTTCTGCGACGGTCGCGCCGTGCTGCGCCACTTCCTCCGCCGTGCCGTCGAGTTCGCACAACAGGATGGCCTCGGCGTCCCGCGGGTAGCCGGCCTGGGCAAAATCCTCCGCCGCCTGGATCGCCAGCCTGTCCATCATCTCCAGGCCCGCGGGAACGATGCCTGCCGCGATCACATCGCCCACCGCGTCGCCCGCGTCGGTGACGCTCGCAAAACCCGCCATCACCACCTGCGCGGTCTCGGGGATGGGCAACAGGCGCACCATGACTTCCGTCACAACCGCGAGCAGGCCCTCGGAGCCGGTCAGCAGCGCCATGAGGTCCAGCCCCGGGCTGTCCAGCGCGCGGCCGCCTATTTTCAGTTCCTCGCCCTCGATCGTGAGCAGTTTCAGCGCGAGGATGTTGTGCACGGTGAGTCCGTACTTCAGGCAGTGCACGCCGCCGGAATTCGCGGCCACGTTGCCGCCGATGCTGCAGGCGATCTGCGAGGACGGGTCGGGGCCGTAGAACAGGCCGTGCGCCGCTGCCGCGGTGGAGATGGCGAGGTTGGAGACGCCCGGCTGCACGCGCGCGGTGCGGCCCAGGGGATCGATCTCGACGATCCTGTCGAGTTTGGACAGGCACAGCAGCACGCCTTCGGGGTGCGGCATCGAACCCGCGGTCAGGCCGGTGCCGGCACCGCGTGGCACGACCGGTACGCCCAGCTCATGGCAGGTGCGCAACACCGCCTGCGCCTGTTCGGCCGTTTCCGGCAACGCCACGGCCAGCGGCAGATCGCGGTACAGGGGGAGGGCGTCGCACTCATAGGGGCGCTGGCCCTCCGCATCAATGATCAGGTTCTGTGCCGCCAGGATGTCTGCCAGGCGACGCAGCAGGGTGTCGCGATCTACCGGAGCGAGCGGTGCGTTCACAGGTGTACCAGCACCTCGCGCCGGCCCGGGTGATGGCGGTGCTCCCACAGGTAGATACCCTGCCAGGTGCCGAGCAGCAATTCGTTGTTCTCGTAGGGGATGCTGAGTTGCGTGGCGGTCAACGCCGCCTTGATGTGGGAGGGCATGTCGTCGGGACCCTCCAGCGTATGGGTGTAGAGGGGGTCGTTTTCCGGCACCAGGCGATTGAACCAGTTTTCCAGGTCCACCCGCGCGCTGTCGTCGTAGTTTTCCTGGATGAGCAGGCTGGCCGAGGTGTGCCGGATGAAGAGTGTGCACAGTCCCTCGCGCGTGGCGGCGGCGCCCACGACCGGGGCGATCTGCCGGGTGATCGGGTACAGTCCCTGCCCCTTTACACCGATGGATACCCGCTCTATCACCGCTTTTTATGCCCTCCGCTGTCGCTGCTCGCATCCTACGTGATAGCTACTTGTACTTAAAGCGCCGTACTGTCCCGCGGGGGTAGAGCCTGCCTGCAAAGTGTGGCATAACTCATGCCCCGCAACGGCACAGGATTAAAGGACGTACGATGAAAGATTTTGCAGGCAAGGTGGCCGTGGTCACCGGCGGCGCGAGCGGTATCGGTCGTTCCATCGTCAAGGAACTGCTCGCGGTGGACGCGAAGGTGGTGATCGCTGACGTGGAGCAGAGTGCCCTCGACAAGGTGCTGGCCGAGTTCGACGGCGAAGTGACCGGTGTCGTCACCGATGTCTCCAGCCTGGAGTCGGTCACCGCGCTGGCCGACGCCGTGTACGCACAACACGGCGCCTGTCACCTGCTGTTTAACAATGCCGGTGTCGCGGCGCCATCGGCCAACGTCTGGGAGACCACGCCCAACGACTGGAAGTGGGTGCACGGGGTGAACGTGATGGGTGTCGTCTACGGTATCCAGGTGTTCGTGCCGCGCATGATCGCCGGTGGCGAGGAAGGGCATATCATCAACACGTCCTCGGGTGACGGCGGCATCTCGCCGCTGCCCTACCAGTCTGTATACGCCTCCAGCAAGGCGGCGGTCTCGATCATCACCGAGTGCCTGGGCGTACAGCTCAAGAGCGAGGGCACGAAGCTCGGCGCGTCGATCTTCTACCCCTCCGGCGGACTGCTGGATACCGGCATCTGGACGACCGACCGCAACCGCCCCAAGGACCTCGCCCGGGAGAAGGACTACGACCCCGTGCCCACGGTGCAGGACTTCAAGGTGGCGGCCAAGGCGGCCGGCATGGAGCTCGAGTTCCAGGATCTCGACGAACTCGCGCGCTACTGCCTGGACGGCATCCGCGAGGAGCGCTTCATCATCATGATCCGGGTGGAGGACGCCGCGGCGACCCTGGCCGATCGCGCCAGTCGCTACGGCCGGGCGGAACTGCCCATCGATCTCGCCGAGATCCCGCAGCTATAAGCGACTCCGTCACCATATGGGTGGACGCGGACGCCTGTCCCAGGGTGATCCGCGACATCCTCGTGCGCGCCGCCCAGCGCGTGCAGGTGCCTCTCGCCTTCGTCGCCAATCACGCCCTCGGCGTGCCGCAGTCCCCGTGGGTGCGCAGCATCCAGGTCGAGAAGGGTTTCGACATCGCCGACAACTACATCGCGCAACAGGTCGCGGAAAACGATCTCGTCATCACCTCGGACATACCGCTGGCGGCGGAGGTGATCGAACTGGGCGCCCATGTCATCACCTCGCGCGGCGAGAAGTACACGCGCAACAACGTGCGCCAGCGCCTGAACATGCGCGACTTCATGGAGACCATGCGCTCCAGCGCGGTGGAGGTGGGGGGAGGCCCGCCGGCGCTGAGCGCGCGCGACAAGCAGGAGTTTGCGAATGCGCTGGATACCTACCTGGCGAAGTACGCGCGTTGACGACCTGGGTGTGGGTCTGTTTTTGGTAGGGTCGAATTTATTCGACGTGGCAAACCGCTCGCAATAGGCACTGAGGTTGGTATCGAGAGCCGGGCTCTGTGTCGAATAAATTCGACCCTACAGGGCGGCGGGAATAGCGACGCGGGAGGGCGTTACAGCGGATGCACCCGCACCGGCAACTCGGTAAAGCCGTGCACGAACACTGAAAGCGTGCGCCGGGGCGGGCCGACCACCTCGATGCGCGCGAAACGTTTCAGGATCTCCTGCCACAGGATGCGCAGCTGCAGCTCCGCCAGGCGGTTGCCCATGCAGCGGTGGATGCCGAAGCCGAACGCGAGGTGCTTGCGCGCGTTCTCCCGGCCGATGATGAAGTCGTCGGGCCGCTCGAAGAAGCGCTCGTCGCGGTTGCCCGAGACGTACCACATCACGACCTTGTCGCCCGCGCGAATCTGCCGGCCGCCGAGCAGCGTGTCCTCCTTCGCCCGGCGCCGCATGTGCGCCAGCGGTGTCTGCCAGCGAATGGTTTCCTGCACCATCGCGTCGACGAGCCCCGGGTCCTCGACCACGCGCCGGTACTGCCCCGGGTTGTCGTGCAAAGCCAGCACGCTGGCGCTCATGGTGCTGCGGGTGGTGTCGTTGCCGCCCACGATCAGCAGCAACAGGTTGCCTAGATACTCCTCGGGCGACATGTTCCTCGTGGCCTCGCCGTGGGCGAGCATGGAGATCAGGTTGCGCGCCGGCGGCTCGTTCACCCGCTGGTTCCACAGCTCGGTGAAGTAGGTGAGGCACTCGATCATCTCCTCGCGGCGCTGCTCCTCGCTGTCGATGATGTCGCCGGGCAGGGCGGTCGCGACGTCGGACCAGCGCGTCAGCTTGCGCCGCTCCTCGAACGGGAAGTCGAACAGCGTGGCCAGCATGCGCGTGGTGAGCTCGATCGACACCTTGTCCACCCAGTTGAACGTCTCGCCGACCGGCAGGCCCTCCAGCACCTCGATGGTGCGCTCGCGGATGATCGGCTCGAAGTGGCGCAGGTTCTCGGCGCCCGTCACCGGGCTGACGACCGCGCGCTGTTCGTCGTGCTTGGGCCGGTCCATCGCGATGAACATGGGCAGCGGGAAGTCGTCCAGCGGCTCGCGAATGGTGATGGACGGCTCCGAGGAGAACACCTCGTGGTTGATGTCGACCGCCATGATGTCGTCGTAGCGGGTGACGGACCAGTACGGGCCGTATTCGCTGTCGGGGCAGTAGTGCACCGGCGCCTCGTCACGCAGTCGCTTGAACCAGGCGCCCTGCACGTCGGCCTCGAAGAGGAAGGGGTTGGCGACGTCCAGCGTCTCCAGCGGAGCCGTTGCCGGATCCTGCTGCACCTGGTCGATGGAGTAGGTCTGCTCGGGTAATGTCATGGCGCGCCGCTCCCGCAGTGATCTGGGACCAGAGTCTAAGGGTTTCGCATAGTCTGTCCAGTCACCCCGTGGCGGGATGTGATTAACTTTGCGTTATGATGACCGCACGCCGCGAGAGGCCGGCTGCAGCACTACGGAGACGCCATGGAATTCAACGACGTTCGCTACGAAACGACCGGCCGCATCGCCACCATCACCCTGAATCGGCCGCAACGCCTGAATGCCATCTCGATGGGCATGCCCGGCGAGATCGCGAGGGCGGTGGAGCGCGCCAACCGCGACGACGGCGTCCACGTGATCGTGCTGACCGGCGCGGGCCGGGCGTTCTGCTCCGGCTACGACCTCATCGATTTCGCCGAGGCGTCCGGCGAACAGCCCGGCTCCCAGCTCGGCGGCGGCGCCGCGGGAGATACCTGGGACCCGATGGCGGACTACTACGGCATGAAGCGCAATACCGAGAACTTCATGTCGCTGTGGCGCAGTTACAAACCGACGATCGCGCGCATCCACGGACCGGCGGTCGCCGGCGGCAGCGACATCGCCCTGTGCTGCGACATCGCGGTGATGGCCGACGAGGCCTACATCGGCTACCCGCCAGCGCGGGTCTGGGGTTGTCCCACGACGGCCATGTGGGTCTACCGGCTCGGTGCGGAGCGCGCCAAGCGCATGCTGCTGACCGGTGACCTCGTCAGCGGGCTTGAAGCCGCCGCGATGGGCCTGGTGCTGGAATCGGTGCCGCTTGCCGACCTCGACGCGCGTGTACAGGCGCTCGCGGAGCGCATGGCCGGGGTGCCCAAGAACCAGCTCATGATGCAGAAGCTGATGGTCAACCAGGCCTACAACAACATGGGCCTGGAGAACACACAGATGGTCGCCACGCTGTTCGACGGCGTCACGCGGCACAGCCCCGAGGGCAACTGGTTCAAGCGCCGCGCGGAGGACGTCGGCTTCAAGCAGGCAGTGCGGGAGCGCGACAGCGGCGCGCCCATCGCCGACGGCGTCAGCCGGCCGTTGTCGCCGTATCGCGGCGACGGGTCATAGGGGCGTGCCGGACATGATCGACGAGGCACTGTGGCGGGAGGCGGCGGGCAACGTGTCATGGTACCGCGCGCCGCAGGTACTGCTGGATGACCGCAACCCGCCGTTCTACCGCTGGTTCCCGGACGGTGAACTCAACGCCTGCTACAACGCGCTGGATGTCCACGTCGAGTCCGGCAGGGGCTCCCAGGATGCGCTGGTCTACGACAGTCCCGTGACCGACACGCGGCGCCGCTACACCTACGCCGAGCTGCTCGCCGAGGTCGCCCTGTTCGCGGGCGCGCTGGCGGCGCGCGGTGTCGTGAAGGGCGACCGCGTGCTGATCTACATGCCCATGGTGCCCGAGGCGCTCATCGCCATGCTCGCCTGCGCGCGACTCGGGGCGATTCACTCGGTGGTGTTCGGCGGCTTCGCGAGCCACGAACTCGCGGTGCGCATCGACGATGCCGCGCCGCGCGTCATCGTGTCGGCCTCCTGCGGCATCGAACCCTCGCGGGTGGTGTCCTACAAGCCCCTGCTCGACGGGGCCATCGACATCGCGCGGCACAAGCCGGAGTGCTGTATCGTTCTGCAGCGCGCTGCGGAACAGGCACCGCTGCAGGAGGGTCGCGACATCGCCTGGTCCGACGCCATGGCGAACGCCGAGCCGGCGCCGTGCACGCCGGTCGCGGCGAATGACCCGCTTTACATACTGTATACCTCGGGCACGACCGGGCAGCCCAAGGGTGTGGTGCGCGACACCGGTGGCTCCGTTGTCGCGCTGAAGTGGTCCATGCGGGCGATCTACGACGTCGAGCCCGGCGATGTGTACTGGGCGGCCTCTGATGTCGGCTGGGTCGTGGGACATTCCTACATCGTCTACGGCCCGCTGTTGCAGGGCTGCACCACGGTGTTGTACGAGGGCAAGCCCGTGGGTACGCCCGACCCCGGCGCGTTCTGGCGCGTGATCAGCGACTACGGCGTGAAGGTGATGTTCACCGCGCCCACCGCGTTTCGCGCCATCAAGAAGGAAGATCCCCACGGCGTGTACCTGCGGCGCCACGACCTGTCGTGCCTCAAAGCCCTGTTTCTCGCCGGCGAGCGCTGCGACCCGCACACGCTGGAGTGGGCGACGGAGCAGCTCGGCGTCCCCGTGATCGACCACTGGTGGCAGACCGAGACCGGTTGGCCCATCTGCTCCAATTGCCTGGGTATCGAGCAGTTGCCGATCGTGCCCGGCTCGCCCGCGCGGGCCGTACCCGGCTACGACGTGCAGGTGCTGGATGACAACGGCGCGCCCGTTGCGAGCGGCGACATCGGCGCACTGGTGATAAGGAATCCCCTGCCGCCGGGCACGTTCATCACCCTGTGGCAGGCCGACGCGCGCTTCGTGGACGCCTATTTCAGCCGTTTTCCCGGCTACTACGAGACCGGCGATGCCGGCTACATCGACGACAACGGCTATGTCTTCGTGATGGCGCGCACCGACGACGTCATCAACGTGGCGGGCCACCGCCTGTCCACGGGCGCCATCGAGGAGGTGCTGGCGGACGACGAGGATGTCGCGGAATGCGCCGTCATCGGCGTGGCGGACCCCATGAAAGGGCAGTTGCCCCTCGGCCTGCTCGTGGTCAACGCCGGGGCGAGCATCGACGACGACGCGCTCGTCGCCCGCGCCATCGCCCACGTGCGTGACAGGATAGGCCCCGTGGCCGCGTTCAAGCAGTGCGCGGTGGTCGCGCGACTGCCGAAGACCCGCTCCGGCAAGATCCTGCGCGGCACCATGCGCAGTATCGCGGACGGCGAGCCCTGGAAGATGCCCGCGACGATCGACGAGCCCGCGATCCTCGACGAGATCGCCGCCGCGCTCGCGCGCCTCGGTTACCCGCACGGCTGACGCACGCATGGAGCTGCGTCACAAGGTGATGTCGGCCCTGCGCTGGACCGCCGCGGCCCGCACCCTGGGTCAGCTCGTGAGCTGGTTCATCACGATCTACGTGATTCGCCTGCTGTCCCCCGTGGACTACGGCCTGATGGCCATGGCCATGGTGGTCATCTCGATGCTGGTCCTGGTCAATACCCTGGGGCTGGACGCGGTGCTGGTGCAGGAGAAACACCTCACCGAAGCGCTCAGGCGCGCCGTGTTCGGCCAGGTCATCCTCGTTAACAGCCTGTTTTTCGCCCTCGTGTTTCTCGCGGCCGAACCGCTGGCCCGGTTCTACGGCGAACCCGCGGTGGCGCCGGTGCTGCAGGTGCTGGCGTTCCAGTTCCTGTTGCTCATCTTCGAGACCCTGCCGCAGTCGCAGCTGGAACGGGAGCTCGCATTCAGCCGCCGCGCGGTGGTGGACCTCACCACGGCCATTGCCGGGAGCGTCACCACGCTGCTGCTGGCGCTGTACGGGCAGGAGGTGTGGGCGCTGGTGTGGGGCACGCTGCTCACCAACCTGACCCGGATGATCGGCCTCAACCTGATCTGTCGCAACCTGGTGCGGCCCAGTTTCTCGCTGGCGCCGCTGCGCGGGCACCTGGGGTTCGGCGGCTTCGTCAGCGCCGACCGCTCATTGTGGTACCTGTACACGGAGGCGGACAAATTCATCGGCGGCAAATTGCTGGGCAGCGTGTCACTGGGTTATTACGCGGTTGCCAACCAGATCGCGGCGTTGCCGCTGTCCAAGATCAGCGGCCTGCTCAACGCGATCGCGTTTCCCGCCTTCTCCCAAACGCACCTCGCGCAGGGGCAGGCCAAGGTGCGGGACTACCTGCTCACCTCGACACGCCTGCTCGCTATCGCCGCCTTCCCGGTGTGCTTCGGTATCGCCGCCACGGCGGAGGCGTTGATCGCCTGCCTGCTCGGGGAGAAATGGCTGCCGGCCGCGCCGCTGCTGGTGCTCTTGTCGGCCGTGTTGCCGCTGCGGTTGTTGAGCAATGTGTTCCCGCCGCTGCTGTGGGGCATTGGCCGGCCGCGCACGAGTGCCGGCAATTTCCTCCTCGCGGCGGTACTGATGCCCGCCGCGTTCCTGCTGGGCGCGCAATTCGGCGCACTCGGGCTCGCCTACGCCTGGCTGCTTGCCTACCCGGTGGTCTTCCTGCTCAATGCCGCCCGCGTCTGTCGCGCCATTGATCTCGGCCTCGGGCGCTATCTCGCCACGCTCCTGCCTGCCGCGCTATCCGCCGCGCTCATGGGCCTTGCCGTAACGGGCCTGGACCGGCTGCTCGACCTGCCGCAGGACGGCTGGTCCACGCTCGCCATACTGGTGGCCGCGGGGGTGGTGACCTACGGCGTCGCCATCCTGCTGCTCGCCAAAGCTCACGTCGCCGAACTGTTCGCACTGGTGCGCGCCTGAGCGGCGTGATCCGGCGCAAATTTGCTGCAATTACGTATTGCAGACTAATAGCTATTAGCCTATAGTCCGGGGCAAGTGGCCCAACTGGAGACGATAACGATGAGCAAGTGTCCCTTCGCCAATTTCCCGAACATGATCGATCCCGACACCTACGTGAACGGGATGCCCTACGACACGCTGCGCGCAATCCGCGAGTCCGGCCCCGTCCACTGGATGGAGGGTTCCTACATGGGCGTCCCTTACTGGCTGGTGACGGGCCGCGATGAAATCGACTTCATCTCGAAGAACCCGCAGATCTTCTCCAGCGAGGAGCGCACCGCCCTGTCCGAGGAGTGGGACGAGGACATGATGCCCATCCACAACCAGATGATCATCAACATGGACCCGCCCAAGCAGCTCAAGTACCGGCGCATCGTGCGGGCGGCCTTCACGCCGCGCGCGGTGGACTCCTACGAGCAGCGCTTCCGCGACCACGCCCGCCGCATCGTCGACGCCGTGGCCAGCCGCGGCGAGTGCGAGTTCGTCGAGGAGGTGGCGGCCGAGTTGCCGCTGCTGGCGATCCTCGAGCTGTGCGGCGTGCCGGCCGACGACCGCAAGGACTTCTTCGAGTGGACCAACGCGATGATGTTCAACCAGGACCCGGAGATGGCGGTGGACGCCGACGCCGCGGAAGTCGCCTCGGCCAATGTCATCGCCTACGCGCTGAAACTCGCCGAACAGTACCGCGACGACCCCAAGGACAACATCCTCGGTGCGCTGGTGAACGGCCACGGCGGGGTAGAGGGCCTGACCGACGAGGAGTTCACCTGGTTCTTCCTCCTGCTGATCGTGGCCGGCAACGAATCCACCCGCACGGTGACCAGCCACGGCATGCGGCTCTTGATGGAGAACCCCGAGCAGCTGCAGTACCTGGTGGATAACCCGGACAAGATCGCCGGCGCCACGGAAGAGATGATCCGCTACAACACCGCGTTCATCGTCATGCGCCGGCAGGTGATGGAGGATGTCGAGGTGGGCGGCGTGCAGATGAAGAAGGGCGACAAGCTCATCATGCACTACCACACCGTCAACCAGGACGAGAAAATCTTCGGCGAGGACGCCATGCAGTTCGACGTGCGGCGGCCGGAGCGCATGCCCAACATGTACAACGAGCACCGCGCGTTCGGGATCGGCCAGCACTTCTGCCTGGGCACGCACCTCGCGCGCCTGGAAGTGCAGATCATGTTCGAGGAGATCATCCCGCGCCTGCGCAACCCGAAACTCGCCGGGGAGATCCGCTACACGCGCTCCAACCTCGTGAACGGTATCAAGAGCATGCCGATCACCTTCGACCCGGAGGTGAAGCGGGAGGAGGAAGCGGCGTAGGCGCGCGCCGGGCTACACTGGACCCCGGTAGAGCAATCACCGGGGTTTTTTGTTGCATGGCGAAACACGCATGAAGCGGTTCGGTTGGCTCGTGGCGGGGATGTGCATCGGCGCGGGCCTTTGTGCCGCCGTGCTGCTGCCCTGGTCCCGCACCGTGGATCCGGACCTCGACGCCGCCTGGGCCGCGTTCATCGACGGGCTGGACAGGGCGCAGGGGGCGCTCACGGATCCCAAGCGCTTCCCGCCGGAGGCGACCGATCGCAACCTCGCCGAGGGCCATCGCTACCTGCTCGGCCACCTCGGCCGGATGATCGAGTACGAGATGCGGGCCGATCCGCGCTTCCCCGAGTTTTTCCGCTCCATGGACATGCTGCGCAAGTGGACGGGGGAGAATCCCGACGCGATCTACCTGCTCGCGCCCCTCGACGGCGAGAGCCATTACGAGGTGACGGGCAGGGCGGCGGACACCCGCGGCTGGCGCGACTCCGGCCGCTACCCCGACGCGCCCGAGGCGCCGCGCGTGGTCACCTTCGCCACGATAACCGCCGTGCCGGGCGGCACCGGCAACCTGCTGGAGATGGGCACCTGCCGCAACATGACCGTCGACCACCTCGGCGGCTTCGACATCGTCCCCGACGAGCGCGGCGTCTTCACGCTGCGTATCGGCCCCGAGCGCCCGGCCGGTTACAGCGGCTATTTCCTCGACGCCAAGGCAGTGCTCGAATGCCCGTCGACGGGAGAGAGCGGTGAGCGCCTTGCGCACTATCTCTCTGTGCGGGAAATATTTTCCAACTGGGACAACGAGGTCGCGCTGGACCTGTCCATCCGCCGCCTCGACGCGGAGGGCGCGAACCGCCCGCCGCTCGACAGCGAATCCATGGCGACCCGCCTGCGGCGTATCGGCGAGGAACTGCCCCACCAGGTGGCCTTCTGGCAACAGGTCCTGGAGATAGGGCTGGAGGTAAACCGGGACGTGAACATGGACGGACGCCGCGCGCTGCCCGTAAACGGCATCAACGACCCGGCGCCGCCGTTCACGGCGGCGGGTGTCGCCGGCGCGGGACAGTTATACGCGGGCGGGCTGTTCGATATCGGCGAGGATGAGGCGCTGGTCATCAAGGTCAACACGCCCGTGGAGCCGCACTACGTCGGGTTGCAGTTGAACAACGGCTGGTTCGAGGGGCCCGACCAGCAGAATTACACGAGCAGCCGCACGGGTTACCAGTTGCCGCCGGCGAGCGACGGGGCGCGCTACTTCGTCATCGCCCACACCGATCCGGGCGTGCCCGGTTGGGTGGACACCACGGGCCTTGCCCGCGGCGCGTTCGCCATGCGTTTCGTGTTTCGCGAGGAGCCGGGGCAGGGCGACCTGCCGCAACTGGCAACGGCAGTAGTCTCGCTGGAAGAGCTTCCGGCGCACCTGCCACCTGATACCCCCTTGGTGAGTCCGGAGCAACGCCGCGCGGAGATCGCCGCGCGGCAGGCGCATATCAAGCGGCGCTGGCGCGCCTACTAGTCCTGGGCCGCGTCGGCCTGGGCTTCGGCGATCGCCGTTTCGGTTGCCATCAGCATGCTGGCGGCGCGGGGGTAGCCGGCGTACTGCGCGATGAACAGCAGGAATTCGCGCGCCTCGTCGGCGTTGATTTCGCCGCGCTTGAGCGAGGCCTTGAGCTGTATCTTGTAGGTGTCCGGTTCACCTTTCTCGGCGATGATGCCGAGCAACAGGATGCGCTTGTCGCGCATGGACAGCGTGTCCCTGGTCCAGATTTCCGCGAAGACCTGCTTCAGCATGATGTCCGAGAATACGTAGCCCTCTTCGGGTACCACGACGTCGCCGGCGTATACATCCTTGATGGTTTTTTCGCCCAGGGCGCGGCGTTCTGCATCGTTCATTGCTATCTCCCAGTCCTGTATTAATCCAGTGTGCCGAAAATCTTGTCGTAAAACAGCGTGATCGTCGCGTAGTTGCCCTTGTGCATGTTCTCGTGGTGCACGTGGTGCTTGGCCGTTATCCACGACAGTGTCTTGAAGGGGAAGTAGGGCAGGTCGACATGCGTGTGGTTGATCTGGTTGATCTGGAAGAAGATCACGAAGGTCGCCACGATGGTGACCACGTGGAACGGGCCCATGGCCGCCGCGAGCACCACGATCGACACCATGTAGAGTGCCAGGCCGATGAAGGTTTCCACCGGGTGCACGTAGTGTGCGTCGATGTAGGTGGGTGTGCGCGCCTGGTGATGCACCGCGTGTACCTGGCGCATCGGCCCGTTGCCGTGGAAGAGGAAACGGTGGGTCATGTAGTAGAAGAAGTCGTAGAACATCAGGATGATGAAGACGTCCAGCAATACCTTCCACCACGGTTGCGGCGCCAGTGTCACGCAGAACGGCAGGATGAGCGGGAAGAACGTGAAGTTGCACCACTTGCCCACTTTCTGGCTCTTGCGCACCATGGGCGGGTATTTCTCTTTCTTCCACTTCTTCTTGTCTTCCGCGCGATTGTACTCGCGCTGCTCGGCGAGCGCGGGCACCATGAACACCAGCTTCTTGCCGATGACGCTGATGGCCACGATCCCTGCGAGCGCCACAGCCGCGGCGAGGAGGTTGTAGTGCTCCCAGACGACCTCTAACCATTGTGTAATCATTGCCGTGTACCTCGCTTCCCTATCACGTTCTTGCTGCCAGCAGCCGGCCCAGTGCGCGGCTGCGCGTGGCACCCAGTTGCTGCCGCAACTGTTCCGCCAGTAGTTGTATGTCAACGTTGTCCTGCGCTGCCGCGCCGCCGCCCAGGCCCAGCCCCGCGTGCAGTTGCGCCACCGTGTCGCCGAGTCGGGCGTACGCCTTCGCGCCCGCGATGCCGGCGAGTTCCGCCTCGAGCTCGTCGAGGCTCGCCGTCGCGTCGAGCAGCAGTTGTTCGCCGGCATCGGTGAAGCGCAGCAACAACTGCCGCGCGTCGTCCTGGTCCGCCTCGCGGCGCAGGTAACCCAGTTCCTCGAGTTCCTTCGCGATGGCGCTGATGGCCTGCTTGCTGACATCGTGCAGCGCGGCGATCTGCTGGATACGGCCGCCGCTCGCGCCGATATGCGGGATCACCTGCCCGAACGACAGTTTCAGCCCGGGGTGTCCCCTGGCCATGGTGAGGGACATCAGCCGCTTGAGAATGTAGTCGCCCATGCGCGGGAGGAGCCCGCCCATGCCGCGATACTGCTCGCCCGCCTCTTCACCCGCCAGGGGGCCGAAGCCGAGCGCGGTGGTCAGCCTGGCCAGCGTGCGCCCGGCTTCCTCGACGGCCGCAGGCGATACCAGCGCGGCGAATTCGCGATCCAGTCCCGCCACGACCTCCACGCCGTCCCGGCGCAGGCGCCTGCCCTCCCGGGTCAGGGTGAGCAGCTTGGCGCGGCCGTCGTCCGGGTCGCGGACATAGCTGATATAGCCCGCCGCTTCCACCTGGCGGATCGCCTGGTTGCAGGCCTGGCGCGAAATACCGAGCATCTCCGCGAGTTCGGTGGGGCGGTAGTTGCGCTCGCCCACCAGGGTGACGTAGGACGCGAAGCCCAGCCGCAACTGCCTGTGCCCGCACTCGTTCTGCAGCGTCGCCATCATGCGCGTCTGCAGGTAGTGGGCGAGGTCCAGCAGGTTGGGCGGCAGGCTGTTCCTGTACTGGTACCAGGGCCGGCGCGACTGTTGTTCCACGATCGTCATGCTGCAATAGTAAACAGGGATTGTCTAATAGTCAATTAGACTTGACATAATTTTGCCGGGCCGACTACACTCCTGCATCACCCGCCTGGCACAGGCGACGCACCCCTCGGTCAGAGTACGGAACACGTTATGAGCGATAAGAAAACGGTCGGTTTTATCGGCCTTGGCGATATCGGGAAGCCGATGGCCAAGCACCTGGTTTGCGACGCCTTCGATGTACGGGTCTTCGACCTCGTACAGGCGGCACTGGACGAACTCGAGGAAGCGGGCGCAACGGCCAGCGGTTCCGTGGCGGAACTGGCCCGCGACTGCGGCTATATCGGTATCTGCGTGCGCAACGATGCGCAGGTGGACGCCATCCTGCACGGCGATGACGGAATTTACGCCAATGCACAGCCCGGTACGCTCGTGGCCGTCCACAGCACCGTGACCCAGGCGAACCTGCTGAAGTGGGTGGAAGAGGCCGAGGCCGCCGGCCTGCGCCTGATCGACGCGCCCATGACCGGCGGCGCGGGCCGCGCGGAGGCCGGCACGCTGTGCTACATGGTCGGCGGCACGGAGGCGGACGTGGCGGAAGTCACCCCGGTGCTGGAAACGTCTGCCGAAAAGGTCGTGCACGCGGGTGAGTTGGGCGCTGGCATCGCGCTCAAGCTCTGCAACAACTTCATGCAGTACACCGAGTTCGTGATTCTCGCCGAGGCGGCGCGACTCGCCGATGCGTGCGGCCTCGACCTCGATGTCATCCGCGAGGTCGGGCTGTCCAACGGCGTGGTCAACCCGCAGAGCCACCAGTTCGTGAGCGGACGCAATGGGCTGGCCCCGGTCTGCACCGATGAACAGATGGTCGAGATTTTCGGCCTGCACGCGACGCTGGCGAACAAGGACCTCGACTGCGTGCTGGAGACCGCTGCCGAAAAAGGCGTGGTCATGCCCACGGCGGAGTTTATCCGCGAGCGCATTGAGCGCGTGTTTTACGCCAGGGACGAGTCGGCGCCGCCGGCCAAGAAGGAGAGTGCAGCATGAACCCGGAAACCCGCCTGTTTATCGACGGGGAACTCGTACCCGCCGCGTCGGGCAAGACCTACCCCAACATCAGCCCGGTCACCGAGGAGGTCGTGGGCGAAACTGCGGACGCGGGTCCCGAGGACATGGACCGCGCCATCGCCGCCGCCCGACGCGCCTTCGACGAGACGGACTGGTCGACCAATCACGCGTTCCGCCTGCAGTGCCTCACCCAGTTGCGCGATGCGCTGCGCGAGGTAGAGGACGAGTTCAGGGAGCAGATCATGGCCGAGACCGGCGCCACGCTGTTCACCTGCGGTGAGATGGGACCCCAGTGCGAGAACCCGATCCGCTTCATGGATTACACGCTGGAGACCCTGCCGCAGTTCGAGTGGAGCCGCGACATCGGCGAGACGCAGTACATGGTCAAGTCGCGCCGGCTGGTGGAAAAGGAGGCTGTCGGTGTGGTGGCCTGCATCACGCCGTGGAACGTGCCGCTGCAGATCAATCTCGCCAAGTGCGTGCCCGCGCTGGCCGCCGGCTGTACGGTGATCCTCAAGCCCGCGCCGGACACGCCCTGGTCGGCGACCATGCTCGGCCGGCTCGTGAAGGAGAAAACCGATATTCCCGCCGGCGTGTTCAATGTGGTCACTTCCGAGAACCCGGCGGAGGTGGGCGACCAACTGGTCGGCGATCCCCGCGTGGACATGGTGTCCTTCACCGGCTCCACCGCGGTGGGCAAGCACATCATGGCCCGCGCCGCGCAGACGGTGAAAAAGGTCTTCCTGGAACTCGGCGGCAAGTCCGCCAACATCATCCTCGACGACGCGGACCTCGACGGCAGCCTGTTGAGCTGCCTGGCCGTGTGCTACCACGCCGGCCAGGGCTGCGCGATCCAGACCCGCCTGCTGATACCCAGGGCGCGGCAGGCGGAAGTGGAGGACAAGCTCAAGACCTTCTTCGGTTTCATCGACTACGGCGACCCGATGTCCGAGAGCCAGCTGATGGGGCCGCTGGTAAACGCGAAGCAGCGCGAACGCGTGTTGGGGTACATCGAGAAGGGCAAGGCCGAGGGCGCGCGCGTGCTGTTGGGCGGCGGCGCACCCGCGCACCTGGAGAAGGGCTACTACGTGGAGCCCACCGTGCTGGTGGATGTGACCAACGACATGACCGTGGCGCGCGAGGAAATTTTCGGTCCCGTGCTGTCGGTCATCGCCTACGAGGACGAGGAAGACGCTATCCGCATCGCCAACGACTCCGACTACGGCCTCTCGGGCGCGGTCTGGGCGGCGAGCGAGGAACGGGCGCTCGCGGTGGCGCGGCGTATCCGCACGGGCACGATCAACGTCAACGGCGGCAACTTCTACGCGCCGGATGCGCCTTTCGGTGGGTACAAGCAGAGCGGCGTCGGGCGCGAGATGGGGCCCGAGGGCTTCGAGGAGTACCTGGAAACCAAGACGATAGCGATCGCGGTATGACGACGGCACTGGACGGGCGCGTCTACATCGTCACCGGTGGGTCGCGCGGCTTCGGGCTCGCGATTGCGAAGGACCTCGTGGAACACGGCGGTCGCGTGGGGCTCATCAGTCGCAACACGGCCGGCCTGGACCAGGCCGTGGCCGAGATCGGTACGGACCACGCCTTCGGTGTGAGCGGCGACGTCGGGCATATCGACTCAATACGGTCGGCGTTCGAGGCCATCAAGAACCACTACGGCAGGCTCGACGGCCTCGTCAACAACGCCGGGATGGCCTGGCCGAACCCGGTGGAGAACCTGGTGGAGCAGGAAGTCCTGGCGCAGGTCAACACCAACTTCCTCGGCACCGTGTTCTGCTGCCAGGCCGCCATTCCGCTGCTGCGTGGCGGCGACAATCCGCGCATCGTCAATATCTCCTCGGCCAGCGCCTGGCACTACGACGAGATCTCGCACCTGTCCATCTACGCGGCTACCAAGGCGGCGGTAGAACGCTTCACGCGGGATCTGCGCCTCGAAGTACAACAGGACAATATCGGCGTGACCTGCATCCGCCCCGGGGGCGCGATCACCGACTTTGCGGCGCAGTGGAACGCGGACGGGTTCAAGGCGGCGCTGGACGCCTGGCACGATTACGGCACCTACATGGATATGGGCATGGACGTGGGTCACGTGGGCGAGTCGGTGCGCTACGCCGTGTCGCAACCTCCTGGCGTGGCCGTGGACCTGTTGGAGATCCGGCCCAACATGCGCATGCCGAAAGTAAAATTCGATTAACAGTAACAGGAAAAAATCATGAGCGATGTACTGGGCTACAACAATGCGAACGTGGTGATTACCGGCGCGGCTTCCGGCATGGGGCAGGCGGCGGCGCAGTTGCTCGTCGACCTGGGCGCCAGGGTCTATGCCCTGGATATTGCCGAGGTGAGCGTGCCCGTGGAGCGCGCCATCAAGGTGGATATGAGCGACACGGCGAACATCGACGCCGCCGTGGCGGAACTGCCCGCGGACATCTACGCGCTGTTCAACTGCGCCGGGGTGCCGGCGCCGCCGTTCAGCATGGAGGACTGCGTGCTCATCAATTTCACCGGCCTGCGCTACCTGACGGAATCGCTGCTGGATCGGATACCCGAGGGCGGCGCCATCGCCTCCATCGCCTCCACCGCGGGCATGGGCTGGAAGCCCAACCTGGACACGGTGCGCGAGTTCCTTGCCCTCGACAACAGCCACGCCGCCGCGCGGCAGTGGCTTGCGGAGAACGGCAAGCGGGTACAGGACGGGTACGGCTTCTCCAAGCAGTGCATCATCGTCTACACCATGAGCCAGGCGGCTGAGCTTGCCCAGCGTGGCATTCGCATCAACTGCATCGCGCCGTCGCCCACCGACAGCGGCTTCATGACCAAGTTGAAGGGCGAAGGCCAGATTCCCGACGAGGCGGTAGAGCTGTTCCTGCCCCCGAACGGCCGTTACGCCAGCGGCGCCGACATGGGCGAGCCCCTGGTGCTGCTCAACAGCAGGCTCGCCGGCTTCGTCAGCGGCAACAATCTGCCCGTCGACTTCGGTTACACCGCGCAGGTGGTCATGGGGCAGCGGGACGACCTGATCGGCATCGCCTGAGGTATACTCGGCGGCCAACCGCGATACCACAAGGAATCCCCATCATGAAAACGTTGATCGTCGGCGGCACCGGCCTAACCGGTGCCCACGCGGCGCTACACCTGCGCGAACAGGGCTTCGATGTCACGCTCAACTCGCGCACGCAGCCGGACAACCCGGTCCTCGCCGACTTTCCGCATATCGCGGGCAGTTACATCGACGACGATCTCTCAGCCGAACAACTCGCGCAGTTCGACGCGCTCGTTTTCGCCGCGGGCGCGGACATCCGGCTGTTGCCGCCCGGCGAGGATGACGGGACGTTCTTCGAGCGCGTCAACAGTATCGCCGTGCCGCGCTTTTTCGAGCGTGCGCGCGATGCCGGGATTCCTCGCGCCGTTTATATCGGCACCTATTACCCGCAGGTTGTGCCGGAGAAGATCGAGAGCAGCGCATACGTGCGTTCGCGGCATCTCGCGGATGAAGGGGTGCGCGCGCTGAACTCGGCCAGCTTCAACGTGTGCAGCCTGAACGCGCCCTTTATCCTCGGTTACCTGTCCGGCATTGCGCTGCCGCACCTGGAGGCACTGGTGCAGTTCGCCGCGGGCCGGCTGGACGGCATGCCCCGGATAGCACCCGCCGGCGGGGTGAACCACATCAGCAGTCGTTCGATGTCCGAGGCGATTCACGGCGCGCTGGAGCGGGGGCAGGGCGGCAAGGGCTACCTCGTCGGCGACGAGAACCTGAGCTGGAAGGATTATCTCGAGATGTTCTTCGACGCGGCGGGCAACCCGGTGGACCTGGAGGTCTCGCAGGAGGAGCACCCGCTGTTGCCCGATGTCATTCTCTACGCCGGCCGCAACGCGGTGATCAGCTACGAGCCGGATAACGGCGAGCTGGGCTATTCGCGTGGCAACATCCGTTCGACCGTTGAGCAGGTCGTGCAGGCCTACCTGTAGGGTCGAATTTATTCGACGTGGAGCGGTCTTTTAATAGGAGCCGTGGCGCGGATTGAGAATCAGGTTCGTTGTCGAATGAATTCGACCCTACATACAGCCCGATGCGAGCTAGGTCAGGCCGGAACGCACAGGGATCAAATTGACTCTGCGCGAAGCTAACGAAACAAGGACCCACCCATGACCAAGCTGAGCGAAGCAACATTGCGCGCCACCGCCGACAAGCTCATCGCGGCCCACGAGGAGGCCTCGCGCACCAACGAGTGGACGTTCTTCGTGGATGAGATCTACGCCGTCGACTGCATCTACACCTGCGAGTACGCCGGCGTGATGGAGGTGACCGCCAACGGCATCGACGAGATCAAGGCCACGCACTACGGCAGGGATATGGCGGTGGGTTGGGAGGGCTGGACCTTCCCGTGCATGGGCGTCTACACCGGCTCGGACAACAACCTGATCACGCACTGGCTGAACCGTGGCCCGGGCAAGCGGCCCGACGGCAGCTATTTCGAAACCCCCGGCGTTTCTTTCATTACACTCAACGACGAGGCGAGGATCTGCCGCCAGTTCGACATGTTCGACCTCGCGCACCAGATGCGCCTGTGCGACGACCTTGAGGACGCGGGGCTGCTGTCGCCCCAGCTCAAGGAGCAGTGGGTGATCCCCATGAAGGAAAAGCTCGAGGCCCAACTCGCCGCGCATCGCTAGCGCGGCGCCACTGCGGCTAATCCCGCGGCGGGTGCTCCCTGTTCTCGGTGCCCTCGCCGGGGGTGATGAACAGCATGGTGGCGTTGTCCGCGGCTGTCGCGGTATGCCAGGCGCCGCGCGGCACCACGATATACTGCCCGGCCGTATCCAGCGTTGCGCTGTGTTCCTCGCCGTCGTATAGCAAGACCATGGTTGCGCTGCCCGACAGCAGGATCACGCATTCATCTCCCCGTGGATGGCACTCCCAGGTCGGCCACGCCTCGTTGAAGCTGTGGCAGGAAATCAGTACGTGCCTGTCGAAGTCGCCGAATTCATCGTCCAGCCGCTCGTAGAACGCCGGTCCGTCGAAGGGCAGTGGGCGCAGTTTCATCGCCGGTGTCAGAATCGGGAACATCTCGCTGATCTGTTGGGCCTGGATGGACATGGCGGGCTCCCGCTGCAGTGAGTTTGCTGGTGTCGTTCACGGTGGAATGGCAACGAGGCACCCTCTTAGTGCCCGTTACCTGTGCTGCTAAGCCCGGCAAGCCGAGCGATACTCGTTACTCCGCGTGGTCGTGCTCGTCGTCTTCGTCTTCGTCGTGTTGATGCTCGGGTGTATTGATCACGGCGTCGTGGTTGGCCAGTCGGCTGGCGATGAAGATGAACATCTCGTCGTCACTGGAGACGCCGCCGGTAATGGCGCAGGCGTCGCACCAGCCGTCACCGGCGCCGGGTGTGGAATCACAGGTGGCGTCGTCGTCAACGCCGTTGCAGGCGGCGCCGATATTGCCCGCCACGCACGCCCGGGGCTTGCATGCTCCCGTATTGGGCGGCCTGCGCGACGCCCGCGTTACCGTCTCCACGTTGGGTGAGCCGTCCGCCTTGACGCCGTTGTTGTACGTGGCGCAGAACTCGATGGTGCGCTGCGCGGGGTCGGCGCTGTTGAACACGATGGGCGGGTCGTAGTCGGCCTCCAGCGGCTCGTCGTAATTGAAGGTCTCGTAGATCTGCTCGCCCGCGGGGTTGTGCATAAAGAAGCGCTCCCCGCGCTTGTGCGTGTGAGAGGTCAGCGACAACACGCCGTCGCCCTGGTTGAATACGTAGTCGCGACACACGGTGCGTTTTTCGAAGGGCGGCGTGCCTACACCGGCGTAGATCTGGTTGCTGTACGTGATCTGGTCGGCCCGGAAGCGCCGGTCCTGCGCGAAGAACATGTTGCGCCACACGTGGTGTACGCCGTCCTCGGTGGTCAGGTTGAACGCGTGCGAGTTCCAGTAGAACAGGCCGTGGGTCGGGTTGACCTCGTAGAAACCCTGCTTGCGCGCCGCCTCGCGCACCGGCGTGATGGACCCGAATACGCCGCTGTCTGAACCCGCGTCGCCGCCGGGTTCGGGTGGCGGTATGGGCGGACCGTAGCCGCGGCATGCGATATTGCGCCTGATCTCGGAGCGGCACTTGCCGCTGCCGCAGGAACCGAGGTCGGTCGGCTCGCAGGACTGGCCCTCCCTGTCGCCTCCCGCGCAGACCCAGTCACCGAAGCTCGGGTGGTGGATGTCCTCGATGGGAACGGGCGCGTAGAACAGCACGTTGTGATGCGTGAACGCATCTTCCCGGGCGTCTGCCCGGTTCGTGTAGAAGAACTCGCGGTCCGGCGTCATGTATTCGGGCGGAATGACGTCGCGGAAATCCTCGTAGACGGCGAAGCAGATTTCGGTCTCCTTCTCGGCCGGCACGTCGTGCGGCGGCATCGTGAACTGGATGCCTTTCTCCGGCGCCGGCGGGGGTAGCGGCACCGTGTTGATCGCCTCCGCCTCGGGCAGGCACACACCGAGCAGCCGTTCCAGTTCATCCTCACCGCGCCCGAGTGTGTCGCCCACGGAACCCTCGCCGGGTGCCCCGGCCTCTATCCACAGGCGGATCGCCTCCAGTTGGCCCGCGGAGATGGCCTCGCCTGCGCTGGGCATCGGCGCGCCGCCGACGTCGTAACTGCCCGGGAACGTCTTGGCGGAGAGTTTGTGGTAGAGGTAGCTCCTGGAGGGGTTGCGCGGATCCACGCGCCGCAGGGAGGAACCCTCCGAGGGCGCTCCCACCAGGTTCTCGAACGCAACCGAGGGTGTGAGATCCAGCCCTCCCGCCTTGGCCTCGCCGTGACATAGCGAGTTCGCGCAGCCGGCCTGTTCGAACACCGTCGCCTGTATGGCCTCGAAAGTGCTGTCGAACGTGGGACAAAACTCAAGTTCGAGGTCGCTGGATACAAAGGCGTCGAGTGAATGAACTGTCCAGGCGTTGTCGCCGTGGTTGTGCAGGTGAATCTCGATAGGGTCACCGAGGCCGACAGCGAAGGGGAGGGTGATACTGTGTTTGCGCAGGTCGCTCTCGCTGGGAATCGCGATTTCCTCTTCCCAGATCGTGGTGCCCGCGACAGAGAGGGCGACGTGCGCCGAGGCCGGGGCGTTGTAGTTCAGGTCGCTGTGGCTGAAGGCCAGTTCGAGTTCGGTGCCCGACGGCAGTTCCAGTAGCGCCTGTTGCGTGAGCGAGAGGTAGTTGCAGAACTCGGTGCGTATCTCCAGCGCGCCGTCCTCGACCAGCCAGCCCGTGCCGTTGTCGCAGTCGACCTCATCCGGGCGGATATCGATGAAGACGTCGCGGTTCTTCGGTTGCACGTCCCAGGCTTCCCCCACGATCAGCGGGATGCGCAGGATCTCCGAGGCGTCGTCGTAGGGTGTGCCGGTCGCCCACGCAATCAGCCGCGCCTTTTCGCTGTCCAGCGGTTGCGGGAGGCCCGCCGGCGGCATGAGGCCGGATTCCACGGCGAAGTGAATGGCGGACCGGAACTGGCCGGCGCGGTCCTCGCCCTCGAGTGAGAAGGGGGCCAGGGGGTTCTCGCCGCTGTTGTGGCAGCCCGTGCAGCGGGCCTGCAGGATGGGTTCCACATCCGCGAAGGACAACACACGCCCCGTATCGTCACCGCTTTCCTGCAGGTCGACATCGTTGGCATTGGAACCGCCGCCACCACCGCCGCAGGCGGCCAGGAACAGGGGCAGGAGGAAGGCGGCAAGCGTGGCACGCGTGGTGGATGGACAGCGCATGGTCACCTCAAATTATTATAGTTGCGACAATGTTATCTGTGCGCAGTATAGCAGAAGCGCCCGCCCGCGTTTGCTGCCCGCAGCCGGGCCGTACGCCGGGGCGGCAACGTCATGGGGTGACGGTGTGGCGGGGTGACTAGGAGCCGCGGTGCACCTGGTAGTGGTTCTTGTCCTTGAGGTCTGACCTGGGTATGAGCACCCGGTCCTGTAACTGGCGGTACTGTTTGGCGCGTCGCTTGTCGGGTTTATCCGCCTGGCGGCTCATCTGGCTGTTGTGTGCCTGCCAGCGGCTGCGGAATTTGTTGTTACTCGCATTCTCGCGCGCGCGTACCTTGCGCGGGGCACTGCGGTCGTACCCATGGTCGACGTTGGTTTCCGGCAACTCGACCGTGGTGCCGGTCAGCTTGTCGGGGCAGGCCTGGTCGGTGAACACGACGGCGCCTGATGCGTCCTCGCACTTGTACACGGCGCCGAGTGACAGCGGGGAGGCCAGGGCGAGGCCAGCGGCAAGCGCGAACCCGACAAAAGCCTCGCGTGAGCGGTTTGCGGACCGCCACCTGTTGCTTTCATTCACGTTATTCTCCTTGTGTGCAGGGCGAGGGCGGCTGCACGAAAGCAAGCGATACCGCGTAACTATAGTCCCAGCTAATATTATGGCAAGGCCTGCCGTGCCCCGTTCGCGGTAGGGCATGATAGGCAACCGTCAGGGAGAGCCGGGCGAGCGCGACGCTACAGGCGCTTCGCCGGTTGTCACCGCACAGGCTATCGACGCACTGGAGTCGCGATGGAATTTGTTATCAGTTTTGACATGCGCGCACCTGCGTTCGGTGCACCGGCGCGCTCCCTGTATGAGGCGGCGCTCGCCATGTGTGAGTGGGCCGATGACCTCGGGTTCGACGCCGTCGGGCTGGGTGAGCACCACGGCAGCGAGGACGGCTACCTGCCGTCACCCATCCCCATGGCCGCGGCAATCGGCGCGCGCACGCGTCGCATCAAGGTGCGGCTCAACGTCCTGCTGGCGCCGCTGTACGACCCGGTCAAGCTCGCGGAGGATCTCGCGGTAGCGCAACACCTGTGTGGCGGCAGGTTGGAGGTCGTGGTGGGTGCGGGCTACCGGCCCAGCGAGTTCGCGATGTTCGGCAAGCGCCGCGAGGACCGCAAGGCGTTGTACATGCAGGCGTTCGACATCCTGCGCAAGGCCTGGACCGGGGAGAGTTTCGAGTACGCGGGAAGACCGGTCACCGTGACGCCGCGGCCGGAACCGCCCCCGCCGTTGTTGCTGGGTGGGACCCACCCGGCGGTGGCCCGCCGCGCCGCCGAGATAGCAGACGGCTACTACCCGCCCGCGGGGGAGAACTGGAAGGTGTACCGACAGGCGTGTATCGAACTCGGCAAACCCGATCCGGGAGAACGCTTTCCCGCGCTGGGGCCGATCTACACGCATGTCACGCGCACGCCTGAGGAGGACTGGCCCATCATCGAACCCCACGCGCGGCACGTGGTGGCGTCCTACGCCGAGTGGACGCGGGAGGCCTTCGGCCGGGCGGCGGGCCCCTTCGCCGGCGGCGTCGACAGCGGGCAGTTGCGCGCCAGCGGCGCCTACCAGGTGCTCACGCCCGAGGAAGCCGTGACAATGGTGCGCGGCCTGGGGCGCGACCGCACGTTCATCCTCACCCCGCTGCTTGGCGGTCTCGCGCCCGACTTCGCCTGGCGGGGGCTCGAACTGTTCGCGGCCGAGGTCTGGCCCCACGTCAGGGATCTGCGCGACTAGGGGCGCGATACCGCTGCCCGCGACCAGCCCCGAGGGGTCAGTTTTTTTTACACTTCCCGCGGGTTCATCGCCGGGCTGGCCATAAATAACTGGCCTGGACCGCCGCGGGTCCGCGAATATCGGCGGAAAAGTGTGACTGAGTGCACAATAGTAGGGTGCTGGGGACCCCGGCGTCAGGCCCGCGAAAATCAGGCATAGTTCTTGCTTGTATCACTGCAAGGCAGATTAGGCTCACGCGGGCGGAAAGGCAGGCGCGCGGGGCAGATGCAGTAACCCCTGAGGTAGAAGTAGTAATGACCCGCAAATTTGTAGCGCTGGTGGCTTTCCTGGCGCTTGTACAGTCCCCGTTTGGCCTGGCTCTCACCATCGGTCCCGCTCCCGAGACCGATGTCGGCCTGCTCGACATCTTCATCTACGCGTCGACCAAGAACGAACTGCCCAACTCGAACCCGGCCACGGAAGAGAGCTGGGTTGAATCTATCCTCGGCTTCGATGTCTCCTACGCCAAGCATGGCAACAACGTGCCTATCACGCCGACGAATGAAGACCCCACCGCGTTTGCCTGGCTGCTTCCCGACCTGGAGTCGGACTATTTCGTGGTGAAGAACGCGGCGTTCTGGGCCCTGTTCCAGAATGTGGGCAACCTCGCCTACGCCGTGGTCGATGCCGATTCGGGCTATCTGCCCGAGAAAATGAACTTCGGCAACGCGACCATCAGTCACTACGGTGTCGTGAACGGCCGCAACCCGCCTTGCGAGGGTCCCGACTGTGACCCGGAACCTCCGTGCGAGGGTCCCGATTGCGATCCGGAACCCCCCTGCGAAGGGCCGGACTGCAATCCACCCAACCCGCCCAATGACATACCGGTGCCCGCACCCGTTTCACTGATGGCACTCGCGTTGCTCTTCCTGGGCCGTCGCCTGCGCCGCGCCTAGCGGCGTCTACTTTCCCGGTCGTGCTCTCCCGCCCCAGTTGGCGAGGTGGTAGCCCGACCGGGCCTCGCACTTCCCCAGGCTTGACCCACCCGACCACGGGCTTTTACCGTGTGGGCACAGAGGGGGATCCTGCATGTTGAGTCTCATCAGTCGCGGCCTGCTTGTCCTGTGCGTCGGCATGGCGCCGCTTTTCGCGTTCGCGGCCCCGCCCGCGCTCGACCTGCCGCGGGAGGTGAATGCCTTCGAGACATTCGAGGTGCGCGTCGCGGGCGAGGGCGGCTCCGGTGACATGCTGCGTTTCGCGGATGCCGCGGGCAAGGTGCTGGGTGGCAGCTATGCCTACGTGGGTAACACGAAAGACGGTGTGCTGACGCTCACGGCGCCCATCGAGCCCGGTGACTATGCGGTGGTCTACCTGGTCGCGCGCGAGATAGCCGCCAGCTACCCGCTGCGCGTGCTACCGGTGAGCGCCGAACTCAGCGGGGCGGCCGACGTCGATATGAACGGCAAGCTCGAGGTGCGCTTCGAGGGGCCGCGCAACAAGGGCGATTACCTGCAGTTCGTGGCCGCGAACGGAGAACCCGTCAGGGGTTACTACACCTACATCGGCGCTGCCGCCGGCGATACCGTGGCGCTGCGCGCGCCGCCCACACCCGGGGATTACCGCGTGGCCTACTTCACTGGCCGCACCGACATCGGCTCAATGCCCGTGCGCGTCGGTGGGGTAACGGCGACACTCGAAGCGCCCGAAGCGGTCGCCGCGGGCGCACACTTCACCGTCGCCTGGACCGGCCCTGACAACAGCGGCGACATGCTGCGCGTGCTCGATGCCGACGGCGCCGCAGCCGGCAGTTACGCCTACACCGGACTCAACCCCGACAGCGCGAGCCTGCGCGCACCGGAGGTCGTGGGCGAGTACACGGTGGTGTACCTGACCGGTGGGCAGGTGATCGGGGAGACGTCCTTCCGCGTGACCGGGGTGAGCGCGCGGCTGGCTGCGCCGGACACCGTGCCGGGTGCCGCTTACTTCACGGTGGGCTGGGAAGGCCCCGGCAACTACGGCGATACCGTGCAGGTAGTGGACCCGGACACGGGCGACGACGTGGCGTACGCCTACATCGACGCGGCGCAGGGACAAACCGTCAACATACTCGCGCCGCGCATCGCGGGGAACTTCACCCTGCAATACCACACCCACGGCGGCAAGGTGCTGGCCGCGCAACCGCTGGCCGTCACGCCGCCGCCCGCGCCGCCCGGCACGCTCGAGGTGCTGGCCGCGAGCAAGCCGAGCCTGGGACCCGACGATGCGGTGGAGGTCGTGCTCGACGCCTCCGGCAGCATGCTGCAGCGCCTGGGGGACGAGCGGCGCATCGAGATCGCGCGGCGCACGCTGGAAGCGCTCGTGCGTGACACGATTCCCCCCGGCACGCCCTTCGCGCTGCGCGTATTCGGTCACCGCGAGCCGGACAGTTGCCGCACGGACCTGGAGATTCCGCTGGCGCCGCTCGCACCCGGGCAGGCGACAGCGGCCATTTCCGCCGTGCAGGCGAAGAACCTCGCCAGGACACCGCTGGCAGATTCGCTGGCGCAGGTGCCCGCCGACTTGCGCGGGGTGCGCGGGGAGCGCCTGGTCATCCTGCTCACGGACGGGGAGGAGACCTGCGACGGCGACCCCGCGCTGGTACTGGCGAACCTGCGGACCGCGGGCCTCAAGGTGCGCGTGAACATCGTGGGCTTCGCGATCGACGACGCGGCGCTCGAGGCCACTTTCGCCCGCTGGGCCGAACTGGGCGGCGGCGAGTACTTCAGCGCGACCGACGCCGCCTCGCTCTCCACCGCGATCGTCAAGGCGGTAAACCCGGTATTTACTGTAGAGAATGCCGATGGCGAACGCGTGGCGGAAGGTGTTGCCGGCGGGGCGGTGGTGACGCTCGCGCCGGGAGAGTATGCCGTGGTCGCCCGCGGCGAGCGGCACCCGGTGCGGGTGGTCTCCGACACGCGATCCACGGTCAGCCTGCGTTAGGCATCGCGGCCCGGGTATTTGCCAGGTCGTCCTCGTATCGCGACAGCGCGGGTTCCAGCGTCGACTCAAGTGCGCCGAGGTGGGGGCTGAAGTTCCGCCACTGGTTCACGCCGCTGTCGTAAATCGGCAGCCTTACCTGCTCCGAGCTCGCCGTGCGCACGGGTCTCGCGGTGTTGTGATAATCCAGGCAGGCGGCTTCGAACGGCAGCTCACAGAACGCCAGCAGGCGTCGCACCTGCACCTCCAGGTCGGACACCACGTTTTCGTAGTGGACACGCAGCACGCTGCCCGGAGCGATCGCGTCCCAGTGGTCCATGAGCGCGACATAGTCGTTGTAGTAGTGCCCGATGTCCTCGAGGTCGTAGCTGAACTCCTGGCCCTCCGCGAACAGCTGTTTGAACCCGCTGAAGCAGCAGGCCATCGGGTGCCGCCTGGCGTCGATGATCCGGGCATTGGGCAGGATAAGCTTGATCAGGCCGATATGGCGGAAGTTATTCGGCATCTTGTCGATGAAGAACGGCGCACCCCGGCGGTGTACACGGGTCTCTTCCAGGTAACGCCGGCCCAGCGACGCCAGTTGTGCGTCGTCCAGGTCGGCCAGGAGGTCGGGGTAGGGCGCTGACCGGGCGTTTTTCCCGTCCCGTCGAAGCTTCTGTGCGATCGATAGAATGTTGGGCAGCTCGAGCGTCCCCTCGACCTGGCTGTGCGATGCCAGGATCTGCTCCAGCAGGGTCGAGCCGGCCCGCGGCAGGCCGACGATGAAGATCGGGTCGGGGTCGGGGCAACCTGCGCCCTTACGCTGCTCGAGCAGGTCGCGGGTGAAGACACGGCGCTGCTCGCGCAGGTCCTGCGACATCTGCCCGCGGTCATAGTTGCTTGCCTGGCGCTTGAGCGCGTTGCCGCGGGCGTAGAACTCGAATGCGCGTCCAAAGTCCTGCTCATCCTCGTACGCCTTGCCCAGCGCGAAATTGACATGCACCCTGCTTGCCGGACCCAGTTCCTCGCGGTCGGCGAGCGTGCGCAGGTCGTGTCGTTCCGCGGCGGAGAACCGGTAGGTCTTCAGGTTGGACAGCGCATAGTAGGCGTCGCCGTGCCACGGGTTCGCTGCGATGGCGGAGCGGTAGCTGGCAATGGCCTCCTCCTGCCGCCCCCAGGTCTTCAGGGCGTGTCCGCGCGATGTCAGGGTCACCGCGTCGCCTGGCAGTTGCTGCAGCACGGCATCGAAGAGTTCGACCGCGCGCTGGTAGTCGCCCACCTGCATCTGCTCAATGGCGTAGACGGACTGTACCTGTGGGTTGTGCGGGTGTTCCCGGTAAAGCCGTTCCGCCGCCTGCAGCGCGGCAGGGAACTTCTGTCGCCTGCGCAGGATGCCGACATACTCGATTTTCACCTGCAAATTGTCCGGGTCGAACTCCGCGGCGCTCTCCAGCAGGTACTCGGCGTCTTCCAGGACGCCGAAGGCGCTTGCGATCTCGGCCAGCAGGCGCATTCCCTCCACGTTGCGCGGGTTCGCCTGCAGGAACCTGCGGCACAGGGTGTCCGCCTTGCCCAGCCGGCCCTGTGCCAGCAGGTCCGTAACGGAGACCAGGGCTTTCGGCAGCGCCTGCAGGCGGCGCACCTGCGCCAGGGCCTGCCGGGCGTCGCCGCGCCTGCCGAGCGCGTCGAGCAACCGGCACTGCGCCTGCCAGGACGCCACCAGGGCGGGGTTGGCCTGGGTCGCGTTGGCAAACGCCGCCAGTGCCTTTTCTGGTGCGTTGCGCGCGGCGTGCAGGTGTCCTTGCTCCTGGTAGGTCCTGCCCAGATCGCGCGGCGCCTGCCACAGCGCGTCGAGCAGATCCTGCGCGCGGTCGTAGTCCTGCAGGTAGCGGCAGCACACGGCCGCCATGTAGAGCGTATCCGGATCGGCGGGTTCCGCGGCGAGGAGAGGGCCGAGTTCGCGCAGCGCGCCCTCGAAGTCGCGCGTGGCCATCATCTCGCGGATGCGGGTGCTGTCTGGCGTACCTGTATCGCTGTTCATGCGCTCACCCGCACGTGGTGTGACAGCAACGGCCCCGTGGAGACGTGCAGGGGCCGTGTGATGCGCGCGCCGCGCTAGAAGTTATAACCGAAGCGCAGGCCGATGGTGCGAGGCCTCGCCACCGTGACCCGGTCGCGGTTGAAGATCGCGTTGCCAGAGATTTCGGCGCGCTCGTCGGTGATGTTCTCGACGTAGACTTCCGCGTTCCACTGCTGGTTGGAAAGCCCGGCGGTTGCACCCCAGAGGTACCAGCTATCCAGCTCGATGCTGTTCGCCGCCACGATGTCCGTGTTGACCTCGTCCGAGTAGCTGACATACGACATCACGTGGCCTGTATTGCCGGAGGGCAGGTCCCATACATAGCGCGCGCTGACGGTCGCCTGGAAATCCGGCGCGAACGCCAGGTCGTCGCCCTCGCGCACGAAGTTGGTGACGAAGCTCTCGGTGATCTCCGTGTCGAGCCAGGAGAATCCGCCCGACAGGGTCAGGCCGGTCGCGAACGCCGGCAGCCAGGTGAAATCGCCCTCCAGGCCGGTGACCTCGGCATCCGCGGCGTTGTCGGAGAAGAACAGGTTGGTGATGCTCGTATCGAAGATGCCGATCTGCAGATCCTCGATTTCCACGAAGAACAGGTCGCCGTTGAAGCGCAGGGTCCGGTCGAACAGGTCCAGCTTCCAGCCCAGCTCGTAGTTGGTCACCTCGTCGGTGTCGAACGCGAAGGGCACCGTGTAGCTGCCGTCCGCGGAGACAGAGCCGCCGGGTCGATTGAGGAACCCTGGACGATACCCCTCGGACCATGTCACGTAGTAGAGCTGGTCGACGTTGGGCATCCACTGCAGGCTGATCTTGCCGATCACGCCGTCGGTCTCCGCCTTGTCGTTCTCCCCGCTGAAGATCACGTCGAGGTTGTTGCCGGCGTTATTGTCGACATCCGCACCGAGGTTGCCGAAGGAGCCGGCCGCGCTGCCCTTGAGGTCCACCTCGATGTCGTACCAGCGCGCGCCGAACGTGGCGGTGAACTGCTTCGTGATGTCCACGTTCACCTCGCCGAACAGGCCAAGCTGCTCGTCGGTGCGCAGCACATCGTTGCGGAAGATGACGCCGTCGTTCCACTGGCCAGGGTCGCGGACGCTGGAACCCACCGCGGAGAAGTTGGGGCCGAAGCCGATGCTGGTGCCGTCCGCGGCGAGGACCATGGTCGAGCCGGGGTAGGTGAACTGGTTGTCCTCGCGCAGTTCCATGTCGCTGTAGAAGGCGCCGGCGATGCCGCGCACGCGGCGTGTCTGGTCAGTGGAAATGCGGAATTCGTGGGTCTGGACCTCGGTCTTCACGTAGCTCTTCACGAGCAGGTTGGGCGCCTGGCAGGTGCCGCTGGGCGCGGCGTCCGGGTAGGTGACCGAGCTGTCGCAGATGTAGTAGGGGATGTACTGGCCGACGAACAGGTAGTCGGTGTAGTCCACCTGCGACTCGGCGGTGCGTTCGGTGTAGGCGCCGGTGTAGATGATGTCTAGCGCGCCGAGGCGGCCGTTCAGGGTCCAGTTGTAGTTTTCGAAGTCGTCGTCGAGGGTGTCGTTCTCGTAGCGGCTGACCTCCAGGTCATCGAGGTCCGGGTCCTGGTAGAACACCCCGTCGGTGTCGATGTCCTGCTGGGCCACGCCGAGCGTCAGGGTCCAGTTCGCATTGATATCCCACAGGGCCGACAGGCGCGCGCCGGCATAGGTGGCCTCGTTGAAGTCGTCCTCGGTCTTCGTCGCGTTGTTTGCCTCGAGGAAGGTCACGTCCGACAGGTCAGCGGCCCCCTGGAAGCCCCCGGGCGCAAAACGCGCACCCTCGCGGGTCGTCACGCTGCCGGCGACGTTGTCGATATAGCCGCCCTGGCGGTCGACATACACGACCGCGCGGACCGCGGCGCTGTCTGACACCGGCACGTTGATGACGCCCTCCACGTTGTAGCTGGGGTCGCCTTCCTCGGTGTGCGCGGTACCCATGCGCAGGTTGCCGGCGAAGCCCGTGGGGTCCGGCTTGTTGGTGATGAGGCGCACTGTCCCGGCCTGGGAGCTGGCCCCGAAAAGGGTGCCCTGCGGGCCCTTCAGTACCTCGATGCGGTTGAGGTCGGCGGCGTATACGTCGAGGTTCCTGCCGGGCTGGGTCAGCGGCTGTTCATCCAGGTAGAACGCGACGTTGGGAGTGAGGCCCGCCACGCCGGAGGTGGTCAGGTTGGGGGTCGTGGAGGCGACACCGCGGATATAGATGGTGTTCGTACCGGGCCCGCCACCGCCGGCGGTCACCCCGGGCAGTTGAATGAGGTAGTCGGAAAAGTCGGTGATGCCCAGTTGCCGCAGCGATTCCCCGCCCAGGGCGGTGATCGCGATGGGAACGTCCTGTGCGCTGGCCTCCTTCTTGGTCGCGGTGACAATGACCTCTTCCAGCCTGGCCTGAGCGGGATTGACGGCGGATGCGGCAAGCACGGCGCCGTACAGGACGGTTCTTCTCAACATTGGGTTCCCCTGCGGTGATGGGTGGTGCGAGTGACGAATTTATTCGTGTTAATATAATTTGAGAACAATACAACATGACGCCCGCTCATGAAACCGAGGTTGCCCGAATCGCCGGAATGTATGGCCAAAAACGGGCAAAAAACGGGGAAATATTGTACAATCCTGTCACGGACTCGGTTCGCCAGCCCCTTTTTGGCGGAAGTATTTTAGTTTGAATCCGATGTAAATTACGGCCGACCGGCCGGGATGATCACCATTATTTTGGAGGTCTAAGGAATCCGGACAGGCCTGTCCGGGGCGCAGGAGTGTATGGCGAGCAGATACGAATCGGACTACACCGTCGGTGACGACAACATCCGGATCTGGGGCATGGACGTCCACAATCCGGTGTTTTTCGTCAGCGCCAGCCTCATTACGGTGTTCGTCATCACGACCATCCAGTTCCCCGTAAAGGCAAACGAGGTACTGGCCGCCGCTCGCGGCTGGTGCCTCGCCACGTTCGACAGCTTCATGATGATCTCGGTGAGCGCCATCCTGCTGTTCTGCGTGGCGCTCACACTGCTGCCGGTGGCCAGGATTCGCCTGGGGGGAGATAACGCCACGCCCGAGTTCAGCCGGTTGAGCTGGCTGGCGATGCTGTTCGCCGCGGGCATGGGTATCGGGCTCATGTTCTGGGGCGTCGCCGAACCCATGACCTATTACCTGGGCAAGGGCGGCACGCCGCTGGGGGTGACACCGCAGACGCCGGCGGCCGCCGACATGGCGATGGCGGCCACGATGTACCACTGGGGGCTGCACGCCTGGTCTGTCTATGCCGTGATCGGGCTCGCCCTGGCGTTCTTCAGCTACAACTGCGAGCTGCCCCTGACACTGCGTTCCGCGTTCTACCCCCTGCTGGGTGAGCGCTGCTGGGGCTGGCAGGGCCATGTCATCGACACCTTCGCCGTGCTGGCGACCATCTTCGGGCTGGCCACGTCGCTCGGCCTGGGCGCCTCGCAGGTGAATGCCGGCCTGGCCATGTTGTTCGGCGTTGAGGATGCGCTGAACACGAAAGTGTCCATCATCATCTTCGTAACGTTTATCGCCATAGTCTCCGTGGTTCGCGGCCTTGACGGCGGCGTCAAGATCCTCAGCAATTTCAATATGCTCGTGGCGGCGGGGCTGCTGGTCTTTGTCGCCCTGCTGGCGGGGCAGGTCGGGTTCTTCGGCGCGGTGGCGTCGACCACGGCGAGCTACCTGAAGAATATCGTGCCGCTGAGCAACTGGATGGGCCGAGGCGATGAACAGTGGATGCAGGACTGGACCGTGTTCTACTGGGCGTGGTGGGTGAGCTGGTCGCCCTTCGTCGGCATGTTTATCGCACGGGTGTCGAGGGGGCGAACGGTCAGGGAGTTCATGCTCGCGGTGCTCCTGGTGCCTACCGTGGTAACCTTGTTCTGGATGAGCGTGTTCGGCAAGAACGCGCTGTACCAGGCCCAGCACGGGCTGGGCAGCCTCGCGACCGGCATGGACTCGATCAGCGTCGCCACGTTCCAGATGCTGGAAGCGTTGCCCTTCAGTGGCATCACCACCGTGATAGGCGTATTGCTTGTGTTGGTATTCTTCGTGACGTCCTCCGACTCGGGTTCGCTGGTCATCGACAGCATCACCGCGGGAGGAAAGCACGATGCCCCTGTCCCGCAGCGTATATTCTGGGCGACAATGGAGGGTCTGCTGGCTGCCGCGCTCCTGTACGGGGGCGGGCGACAGGCCCTCGCGGCACTGCAGGCCGGTACAGTTGCCGCGGGAATACCGTTTACGGTTATCCTGTTGCTGGTATGTTTTGGCCTGTACCGCGGCCTGCGGGCCAGCCTGGCGGAGGCCGCGGGGCGAGCATGACGGTGGTTGCAGCCACCGCGGCGCAGGCCGATGTGCGGAACTCCCGGAGCGGACTATGGACCATCTCGAACAAGTGCTGACTTCGCTGCGCCGGGTGATCCGCGCGACGGACCTGCACTCGAAACGGCTGGCGAAGGTCTCCGGGCTCACCGCGCCACAGATACTGCTGCTGCAGGCCGTGCGCAAGCTGGAGGGCGCGGCGATCGGGCAACTCGCCAACGAGGTCAGCCTCAGCCAGGCCACGGTGACGACGATCCTGGACCGGCTGGAGCGGCGCGGCTATATCGAGCGGGAGCGCTCTACCGTGGACAAGCGCAAGGTGCATGTCCACCTGACCGACCGGGGTATTGAGGTGCTGCGCGATGCACCCACCCCGCTGCAGGACCATTTTGCCCGCCAGTTCAACGACTTGCAGGAGTGGGAGCAGACCATGATTATCGCCGCACTACAGCGTGTAGCGTATATGATGGACGCTGAGCACATCGACGCCGCTCCTGTTCTCGACGTGGGTACGCTGGACAGGTCACCCGACGGTGCCGCCAGCGTCGAGAAGTTAAACCCACTGGGCGGGGGTAAACACCGTCGCCAGTAGCGCCGATGCGACATCGCACCGGTGCGTATTTTTATCACTCAACCCAAGAGGTAGTTATGCCACGCAAGGCTTTACGCAAAACATCTTCCAAAAAGGCCGCTGACGCCAGCGAGACGTCGGAGTCCATCGCAGAGCAAACCCGCAAGTATCTTGCCTCGGGCAAGAAGATCGAAAAGGTGGCTTCCGGCGTGAGCGGCCAGCCATCGGTCACGCTCAGGAAAAAGTAGCCCGGCGTGGGCGGGGTGATCGCGCGGCACCCGCCGCAATCCGCCACCCGGCCCACACCAGCCCCTCGGACCACCCCTCGCCGGCGCAGGCTTGAAGGCTGCGCAATACCGCTACACCTGTAGCAGGCGCCCGATTGGCGAACAGGCCAACTGGCGCCATACTTCCCGACAGGCGGTAGGCCGACTCCCGTCCCGGGTCGATGTCGGCACAGCGAGGGTAGCGCCATGTACAGCGATTCGGATGTTGAGCGCCTGCAGGTGATCGACGGCGCCATCGTGCGCGCCGCGAAGTCCATCAAGATACTGAGCGCCCTGAGCTGGGCGCCGCAGGTCCAAAGCGACTTTCTGCAAGACCTGGAGCGCGGCCAGCCCGGGCTGCCGCAGGTGAGCTACGAGCGCCGCGACCTCAGCGCAGAACGGCAGGCGCTCACCGGGGCCATGGCCGGCCTCGATGCGCAGGACCCGATGGAGGGCTACCTGCGCGCCACCGCGGAGAGCTACATCCACGCCATCGATCTCATCGATGCCGCCGGCACGCCACGCATGCAGCCATTCGCCGACGCTATTTACGCCACCCCGGGCGACGCCCTGTCGGGCGGGGTCGACAACCTGCACGCCGCGGAACACTTCCTGTCGGTCAGCGAGTCCTACGAGCGCCAGAACATCAACAACGAACCCGACTACTGCCTCGGCGCGCAGGTGCTGCGCGCCGACCTCGAGCAGCGCCTCGCCGAAGTCTTCCCGCCGGGCACTGTCGAGGTCGTGGTGGACAAGTCCCTCGCCTCCAAGGCCGCAGCGGGCGCGACGCGCATCCGCCTGCGCGACGGCACCTGCTTCAGCGAGTACGACATCGAACAACTGCTGCAGCACGAGGCGTTCGTTCACAGCCTGACCGCGCTCAACGGCAGGGCCCAGCCGCACTTCAAGACACTCAGCCTGGGCGCGCCGCGCACCACCGGCCCGCAGGAAGGGCTGGCCACTTTCTCGGAACTGGTCACCGGCGCCATCGACATACGCCGCACCGAGCGCATCGCGCTGCGCGTGATCGGCGTGGACATGGCGCTCAAGGGCGCGGACTTCATCGAGGTGTTCCGCTTCTTCCAGGGCCATCGCCAGAACGCGATGGAGAGCTTCAGCTCCGCGATGCGCGTGTTCCGCGGTGCGCCGCTCACGGGCGGCTGCGCGTTCACGAAAGACGTCGTCTACCTGCACGGCCTGATGGAGGTGCACACCTTCTTCCGCTGGGCGTTGTTGCACGAAAAGCTGGCGCTCACCCGTTACTTCTTCGCGGGCCGCATGACCATCGACGACGCGGTGCGCCTGGCGCCGCTGTTCGACGCGGGCATCCTGGCAGGGCCGCGTTACCTGCCGCCGTGGCTGACGCGCACCAATGGCCTAGCCGGATACCTCGCGTTTTCCGTGTTCGCCAATCGGATCAAGATTGCCGGGTTGGGGGAGGGGCATGGGTTTGATGGGGTGGGGCAGCGGGGTGAGGTTGAGGGCATGTGGTCTTGAGTTGCTGGCGCGCCCGGGGGTCAATTCAGCGATCTGTCTCTGGTGCAGTAACTTGTGGCCTATAAAGAGGTCGAAATCTCTAGCAATGCGTGGAGCTAATCAGGGGATACTTACAGAGCGCCTAGATGCACCAATGTGTCGGTCATAGTCCGTGTGAAAATCTCACGCGATTTCCCGGAATGAACTTCCGGACAGGGGGCGAACTCCCAATCCTCTGACACTCCACTTATCCCATTAGATCGCCCTGCGCAGGCCCAGATAACGGGGTACCCGTTGTCGGTAGCGCTCGTAGTCGGCGGCGTGCTTGCTCGTCAAGTACCGTTCTTCCCGCAGGATCATAGCGTGAACCATGCCAAAGCCGATTACAGACAGCACCAGCAAGAGAGGGCTTTTGAGCAACGTTGTATAGGCAGCGAACATAAGCAGATAGGCGAGGAAATAGGGGTTCCTACTGAAGCGGTAGATTCCCCGTTCTATCAGCGCAGTCTCCTGCTCCTCGATAACTCCTACGCGCCACGAGTCGCCCAGGTCCATTAATGACGCAGTGGAGATACCTAAACTCAATAACATGAACAGCCCCGCCAAAACATGCACAGCGCCACTAAATTGGTATGGGGCTCGGTGTGTATCCGACTCCAGGGACAGCCGGAGGGCGACGCCGATGAAGATCATTAAGAATGCAATGGACAGGTTTGCCTCCAGATTGAATCCCCTGATCGATTGGCCGAGCCTACGCTGCAGCAGGACGTTCTTTGCGAAGAACATGCCCTGAAACAGCAGTTGGTGCAGCAATATAAGCCAGGTGTTCGATGTCATGGCGGCGTTCCCTGCGGTTTGACTAAAAATTGGTAGCCATATTTACGGACTTGGTTTGCCGACAAAACGCGGTACCTTCGATTTATATTTTCGGTAAGCCTCTCCGTACTGTCCCTCCAGCCACGGTTCTTCAATAAAAGGTGCTGCGATGTAGAACGCGGTCCAAATAAGGAGTAGAGCTATAGCGGGCCAGGAGTTCACCATTATACCGAGTCCGAAAAACCCAATAATGCTCACCACATAGATCGGATTTCTACTCCACTCAAACCAGCCACCGGTCTTAAGTCCATTGGCCTCACCATGCGCATCCTTCCAGCCGAGCAAGAAGGTCACATAAAATGCGAGACCAAACCCGCCTACGAACAACGGAATTCCGAGTACAAGTTGAACGGTATTGGGGCTACCTGTGGCGCCGAAATCAAGAATACAGACCATTACTAGCCCAATGAAAAAGACCCGAAAAAGTAACCAGAACAGCTTGTATTGCCATGTGTCTGCACCTGGCGGCGGCCAGAATCTGATCTGTGGTCGCCAAATCGTGGCAAGGCATAGCGTGAGCATGACTAGACCCGCGAACAAAGAGAGAGAAAAAAAAAGCAGTGTCATAGAACAATCTCCATTTCCTCAGTTACCACGACTCTGGAAATCGTCATATCTCAGGTTCATTCGCGTCCCTGCAGTATTCGTCAGGGTATTCAAACTCTATTGTTGTGTGGAGAAAGTTGAAATCTTCGAGCGCGTTCGAGATCTCCGCTTTGATCTCTTCCTGGCCATTCGAGTCTAGCGCTGTATCCAATTGCAGATGTGCTGTGAGTACGTGACTTTCGCCATCGAGTGACCAGATGACCGTACCCCCAGATTCGAGCATGCCTGAATGTGGGAGATTGAACATATCATGCCGCCTCCTTGGCGAATACCGCGGGCGGTTTTTTGCCTAGTGAGCGATGCGGCCTGACATGGTTGTAGTGCT
>JAUIEP010000019.1 GCA_030428835.1 Gammaproteobacteria bacterium
CGTCGCGCAACTCCTGGTTCTGGGTGGCGACACCCGTGGCGCAGTTGTTCAGGTGGCAGATGCGCAGGTACTTGCAACCGAGCGCGACCATCGGCGCGGTGCCGAAGCCGAAGCTCTCGGCGCCGAGGATCGCCGCCTTGATCACGTCGAGGCCGGTCTTCAGGCCGCCGTCCGCCTGCAGGCGAATGAAGCCGCGCAGGCCGTTGCCGCGCAGCGTCTGCTGCACCTCCGCGAGGCCAAGCTCGAAAGGCGACCCCGCGTAGCGAATGGACGTCAGCGGGCTCGCGGCGGTGCCGCCGTCGTAACCGGAGATCGTGATGAGGTCGGCATACGCCTTGGCCACACCGGCGGCGATCGTGCCGACCCCGGGCTCGGACACCAGCTTGACGGAAACGAGCGCGTTCGGGTTTACCTGCTTCAGGTCGAAGATGAGCTGCGCGAGGTCCTCGATGGAGTAGATATCGTGGTGCGGCGGCGGCGAAATCAGGGTCACGCCGGGCACCGAGTAGCGCAGGCGCGCGATCAGGTCGTTCACCTTGCCGCCGGGTAGCTGGCCGCCCTCGCCCGGCTTCGCGCCCTGCGCGATCTTGATCTGCAGTACCTCGGCGTTCATCAGGTAGTGCGGCGTCACGCCGAAACGGCCCGAGGCGATCTGCTTGATCTTCGATACCCGCTCGGTGCCGAACCGCTCCGGGTCCTCGCCGCCCTCGCCCGAATTGGAGCGGGCGCCGATACGGTTCATGGCCGCCGCGAGCGCCTGGTGCGCCTCCGGGCTGAGCGCGCCGAGCGACATGCCGGCGGAGTCGAAGCGGGGCAGGATTTTCTCCAGCGGCTCCACCTCGTCCAGCGACAGCGGCTGCGCGGCTTCCACCGGCTGCAACAGGTCGCGCAGTGTCGCCACGGGACGGTCGTTCACGAGCGCGGCGTAGCGCTGGTAATCCCGGTAGTCGCCGGACGCGACCGCCTGCTGCAGGCTCATAACCACGTCCGGGTTGAAGGTGTGGTACTCCTGCCCGTGCACGTACTTGAGCAGGCCGCCCTGTTCGATCTGCTTGCGCGGCGACCACGCACGCCGGGAGAGCAGCTTGAGTTCCGCTTCCAGCGCCTCGAAGTTGGCGCCCTCTATGCGCGAGGCGACTCCGCGAAAGGCCAGATCGACCACGTCCCGGGCGAGACCAACGGCCTCGAACAGTTGCGCGCCGCGATAGGAGCTGACCGCCGAGATGCCCATCTTGGACATGATCTTCAGGAGGCCCTTGTTGATGCCCTTGCGGTAGTTCTTGTAGGCCGCACTTGGCTCGCCGAGCACTTCGCCGGTGCGGATCAGGTCCTCCAGCACGCTGTAGGCGAGGTAGGGGTAGACCGCCGTGGCGCCGAAGCCGAGCAGGCAGGCGATGTGATGCGAGTCTCGCGCGCTGGCCGTCTCCACGAGAAGGTTGGCGTCGATGCGCTGCCCCGTGCTGATCAGGTGGTGGTGCACCGCGCCGGTGGCCAGCAGGCTGTGTACCGGCAGGGAGTCCCGGTCGATGTCGCGGTCGGAGAGTACAAGTATGGTGGCGCCCTCGCTGACCGCCTGCGCCGCGGCGGTGGCGATATCGGACACGGCCTGCCGCAGGCTTTTCTCCGCCGGCTTGTAAGTGCAGTCGATACGCGCCATCTGGTAGCCCGGCTTGTCGAGCTGCAACAGCGTGTTGAACTTGCTCTGCGACAGCACCGGCGAGGTGAGGATCACGCGGTCGGCGTGTTCGGGCCCCTCGGTGAAGATGTTCTTCTCGCCGCCGAGGTCCGTCTCCAGCGACATCACGATCGTCTCGCGCAGCGGGTCGATCGGCGGGTTGGTCACCTGCGCGAACTTCTGGCGGAAGTAATCGTAGAGCGAGCGCTCCTTGCGCGACAGCACCGCCATCGGCGTGTCGTCGCCCATGGAACCCACGGCCTCGTTGCCGGACTCGGCCAGCGGCCGCATCACCTGGTCGCGCTCCTCGAAACTCACCTGGAACATCTTCATGAACGTGTCGAGGTGCTCGCGCTCGATGCGCGGCGCCAGCTCCCCGCCGAAGGTGCCCTCGATGCGGCGCGCGCGCTCGCGCAGCCAGCGCTTGTAGGGCTGCCGCGCCTTCAGGCGGTTGTCGATCTCCTGCGTGTGCAGCAGCTCGCCCGTGTGCGTGTCGACCATGAGTATCTGCCCCGGGCCGACGCGACCCTTGGCCACGACGTCCTCGTTGCGATAGGCGTACGTGCCGATCTCGGAGGCGAGCGTGATGAAGCCGTCCTTCGTCTTCACCCAGCGCGCGGGGCGCAGGCCGTTGCGGTCCAGCAGGCACACGGCGTAGCGGCCGTCGGTGAGCACGATGCCGGCGGGGCCGTCCCAGGGCTCCATGTGCATGGAATGGTATTCGTAGAACGCGCGCAGGTCCGGGTCCATCGACTCCATGTTCTGCCAGGCCGGGGGAATCAGCATGCGCAGGGCGCGGGGCATGTCGATGCCGCCGGTGAGCAGGGTATCCAGCATGTTGTCGAGGCTGGAGGAGTCCGAGCCCGTGCGGTTCACCAGCGGCGCGATCTCGCTGATGTTGGGCAGGCGCTCGGTCTCGAAGCGGGCGGTGCGCGCGTCGGCCCAGTTGCGGTTGCCCTCGATCGTGTTGATCTCGCCGTTGTGCGCGAGCAGCCGGAACGGCTGCGCCAGCGGCCAGCGCGGCATCGTGTTGGTGGAAAAGCGCTGGTGGAACACGCAGATCGCCGTCGCCAGGCGCTCGTCGCCCAGATCCGCGTAAAACCGCGGCAGATCCACGGGCATGACCAGGCCCTTGTAGGAGATGACGCGACCCGACAGGCTGCAGATGTAAAAGTCCTGGTCCGCCTCGTTGGCCATTTCGGCCTTGCGCCGCGCGACGAACAGCTTCGTGCTGAGGTCGGCCTCGGACACGCCGGGCGCATCGACGAACACCTGGGCGATGCGCGGCAGGCTGTCGAGGGCGATCACGCCGCAGACGGAGCTGTCGGTGGGCACCTCGCGCCAGCCGACGACAGTCAGGCCCTGGTCGGTCAGCGCCTTCTCGGTGGCGGCCTGGGCACTCGCGGCCCGGGACTCGTCCTGGCTGAAGAAGATCTGGCCGATGCCGTAGTTGTCGCCCAGCTCGACACCGAAGTGCTCCTGCGCGAGGGTGCGCATGAAGCCGTCGGGCATCTGCAGCAACAGGCCGCAACCGTCGCCGGTTTTACCGTCTGCGGCGATGCCTCCGCGGTGTGTCATGCAGGTCAGAGACTCGATGGCGGTCTGCAGCAACCGGTGGCTGGCATCGCCGGAGGTATGGGCGATCAGGCCAAATCCGCAGTTGTCACGAACATCATCAGGTCTATACAGGCCTGCATTCATAGTAGGTCCAGAATAATAATAAAAAACAAAAGCTTACAACGAAGCGCCCGCACCCGAGGTGGCCCGGGGTGGAAAGGGCCGCCTATTTTACACGCATGCAGATAGTGGAACAAACGCCCAAAACCGGGTGCCGTGCAGGGTTAAAAGAGGCTTGAAAGTTCCGCGTCGGTGGCGTCGTCAACAATGCAGGCCTCGCCGATCCGGCGGAGCAGCACGAAGCGCATCCGGCCGTCGACGACCTTCTTGTCGCGCGCCATCAGCGCGAGAAATTGCGCAGCATCCATGTCCGCCGGCGGCGCCACCGGGAGCTGCATCGTGGCCAGCAGTGCACGCAGCGCGTCGACCTCGGCGGGGTCTATCCAGCCGCGTCGCGCCGACAGTTCGAGCGCCAACACCATCCCCGCCGCCACGGCCTCGCCGTGCAGCCATTCGCCGTAACCCTGCCCGGTCTCGATCGCGTGGCCGAAGGTGTGCCCCAGGTTGAGGATGGCCCGCAGGCCGCCCTCGCGCTCGTCCGCCGCGACCACCTCGGCCTTGATCGCGCAACTGCGCTCGATGGCCTCCGCCAGGGCCGCCTCCTCACGCGCCAGCAGGGCCGGCATGTGCTCGGTGAGCCACGCGTAGAACCCGGCATCGCTGATGAGGCCGTACTTCACCACCTCGGCGAGCCCGGCGGCGAATTCCCGCGCGGGCAGGCTGTGCAGGGTATCGATATCGATCAACACCGCCTGCGGCTGGTAGAACGCGCCGATCATGTTCTTGCCCAGGGGGTGGTTCACGCCCGTCTTGCCGCCTACCGAGGAGTCCACCTGGGCCAGCAGTGTGGTGGGTACCTGCACGAAATTGACCCCGCGCTGGTAGCAGGCTGCCGCGAAGCCTGTCACGTCGCCGACCACACCGCCGCCAACGGCGATGAAGGTGGTACTGCGGTTGTGCCCGGCCTCGAGTACGCGGTCGAAGATGCTCTCGAGGCTCGCCAGCGTCTTGTACTGCTCCCCGTCGGGCAGCACCACGTCGGTCACCAGCGCGCGCTCGCCCAGGGCCTCGCGCACGCGGTCCACGTACAGCGGCGCCACGGTTGCGTTACTCACGATCACCACCTGGCCACCGGCGATATGCCGCGCCAGCAGCACCGGGTCGCGCAGCAGGTCGCGCCCGATGTAGATGGGATAGCTGCGCTCGGCCAGCTCAACATGCAGGGTGTGCAGCAACGGGGACACGCCGGTTCCTCAAGGTGATGGGGGACTCATCATACCCGTTTGCACGGGCGCCCGCGCGCTCAGGTCAGCTCGCGCACCAGGCGTTGCGCCACCGTGCGCGGCGAACAGCTGTCCGTCTCGATCACGTGGTCGGCGATTTCGCGATACAGCGGGTCGCGTTCCGCCATGAGTTCGGTGAGGATTTCCTTCGGGTCACCGCCCTGCAGCAGCGGCCGGCGCCGGTCGCGCTGGGTGCGCTTGACCTGCTCTTTTACCGTGGCGTAGAGGTAGATGACAAAACCCCGCGCGGCCAGCACGCGGCGGTTGTTCGGGCGCAGCACGACGCCGCCGCCGGTCGCCAGCACGATGCCGTCCCACCCGGTCATTTCCTCGACCACCTGCTCTTCGCGGTCGCGAAAACCCTCCTCGCCCTCGACGTCGAATATCCACGGGATGTCCGCGCCGGTGCGGGCCTCGATCTCCGTGTCGGTATCGGCGAAGCGCAGTTTCAGGTGATCGGCCAGGTACTTGCCGATAGTGGTCTTGCCGGCCCCCATGGGGCCGACAAGGAATACTCTGTGCAGGGAGGGCATCGCGCGCGGGGATGCCGTCTAGTCGAGCAGCGTGTCCGCCAGGATGCGCGGCGTGATGAAAATCAGCGTCTCTGACTTGGTCTGGGTGGTGGACTCGGAGCGGAAAAACGCGCCGATGTAAGGGATATCACCGAAGAACGGCACCTTACTGACCGACTCGATATCCTCCGTCTTGAAGATCCCGCCCAGCACGACTGTCTGGCCATTGCCGACCAGCACCTGCGTGTTGAGCTGGGTGGTATCAATGGTCGGGATGCGGCCGTTCTCCGTGCCGGCATCCACGAGATCACCCAGCGAGTCCTGGTTGATCTTGAGATCCAGCAGTATGCGGTCATCCGGCGTGATGCTCGGCGTCACGTCCAGCGACAACACCGCCTCCTTGAACGCCACCGTGGTACGGCCGCTGGCGGAGGACTCCTGGTACGGGATCTCGGTACCGGACTTGATGATCGCCGACTGCTTGTCGCCCGTGATGACCTTCGGCTGCGAGACCACCTCGCCGCCGCCCTCTGCCTCGAGGGCCTGCAGTTCGGCGCTCAGGAAGAGGTCGTCGTTGGCAAAGCCCACCGCGAAGCCGCTGGTGGAAGCGACACCGAGGTCGACCAGGAGCGCGCCGGGGAAGGACACTTCCAGCGGGTTGCCGTTGATGGCGTCCTCGACCAGGCCGGTCGCGTTGGACGAATCACCGGACACGCCGATGACACGATCATCGTCAGCGTCGATAAACGAACCGCCCCACTCGATACCGAGGTTGCGACCCGCGTCGGTCTGGGCGATCACGATGCGCGCCTCGATCATGACCTGGCGCACGGGAATGTCCACGAGTTCGATCAGCTCCCGGATGGCCGCCAGCTTGGGCGCGGTATCGGTGATGATCAGCGAGTTGGTGCGGCCGTCCACAACCACGGAGCCGCGCGGCGATATCAGGCTGCCGCCGTCCTCGGTTCCGGCCTTGAACAGTTTCACCACGTCCGCGGCCTTGGCGTAACGGATGCGCACGAACTCCGACTGCAGCGGCGCGAGTTCGGAGATCTGCTTGTTGGCCTCGATCTGCTGGCGCTCCCGCTCGGCGATCTCAGCCGCGGGCGCCACCATCAACACGTTGCCGACCTGGCGCTTGTCCAGGCCCTTGGTCTTCAGTACCAGCTCGAGGGCCTGATCCCAGGGTACGTTCTGCAGGCGCAGGGTAATGCGGCCGGACACGGTGTCGCTCGCCACGAGGTTGAGCTCCGTGAAGTCGGCGATGAGCTGCAGTACCGCGCGCACCTCGATGTCCTGGAAGTTTAGCGAGATACGGTCGCCCACGTAGGTGAACTCGTTCTTGCGCCGCTGGGCTTCCTGCTTGGACAAAGGCTTCACGCTGACGACGTACTCGTTGTCGGTCTGGTAGGCGAGGTAGTCGAAGTCGCCGGTGGTCTTGAGTTGCAGCGTCGCGCCGCGCTCGGTGGTGTTGACGTCGACGCTGTTCACCGGCGTGGCAAAGTCGGTGACGTCGTAACGGCGAATCAGCCGCTCGGCGACTGTCGTGTCGATGAATTCCACCTTCACGTCCCCGGCTTCGCTGAAGACGTTGACGTCCACCGACGGGTCGGTCAGTTGCAGCGTCAGGCGGCCCTCGCCGTCTCCGGTGCGCTGGAACTGCAGGTCGGTAATGCGCGAGGTGACCTCGGCGACCTTGGCGATCTCCGTGCGCACGGTGTGCGGATCGGTCGTCTGCTTGACGTAGTCGGTGCCTTCCTGCCCTACGAGCAGGAAGAGGTTGTTGCCCTCGACGCGGGTCTCATAGGGTACGAGCTTCACCAGGTTGACGACCAGGCGCGTGCGATCGCCGGACTCCAGCACCATCGCCTTGGTCGCGTTGCCATAGGGCAGGGAATAGCGCTTGCGATCGAGGCTGCTGGTAGCGCCGATAAAGTCCAGCGCGATGCGCGCGGGCTTCTCGATGGAGTAGGACTTGATCTCGGGCGGTGCCTCGTTGAATTCCACGCGCACTTCGAACTTGCTGCCCGGCCGCGAGCTGAACTCGATATCCTGGACCGCCGGTGCCGCCTGCGCCGCCTGTGCCACGAAGACCAGCGCCAGCGTCGACACCGCGCGACGCCACCAATTGCTCAAGCTAAGTCTTTCTTTCCCCACGGCCTTTGTCCCCAAAACTATTCTGTTTTTACTGTCTTGTGCTGTGATGACCGCGGCTCCCACACCGCGGCGCCGACTCACAGCCCACTCAATTTGATTGTGCGCGGACGCTCTACCCATCCGTCTTTCGTGCCGTCGCTCACAATCTCGACCACCGCCACGAAGGTATCGCCCATGTCGACGATCTTGCCGTGGTGACGGCCGAGGAAATTGCCCACTTTCACGCGGTGCACACCGCCCTCGGGATCCTTGATCAGGGTCCAGTTGGTTTCCTCGCGCTCCAGTGTGCCCACCATGCGCAGCGAATCGAACGTGAACTGCTCGAGGAATTCCTTGACCCGGTTCTCATCCGGCTTGATGGCGGCGACCGCCTGCAGCTGCGTAATCTCACGCACCTCGATCGGGCGATCAAACGGGCTGCGCAGCGCCGTGGCGCTGTAGGCAAACGCCTCGTAGGCCTTGAACGTCGGGATCGGCGCGATGATGCCGCCCGGGTGTGCCCGCTTCTCGTCCATGAACGTATCGAGATCGGAGAAGTCACCCCCGGAACAGGCGCCCAGAGCCACACTGCACAGCAGCGCCAACCATACCTTGCGAGGCATAAACGTCATGACTACGCGTCCTCGTCCTTGTAGCGATAGGTCTTCGCGACAATGTTCATACTGAGGGCATTGGTGTTCTTGCGCTTCGCCTCGATCTTGAAGTCGTGCAGCGTCACGATCCGCGGCAGGCCTGCCATGCCGCTGATGAATGCGCCGAGGTCGTGGTAGGAGCCCGTGGCGCTGATCGAGATCGGCAGTTCGATGTAGAACTCACGCGCCTGCTCGCGACGCAGGTCGATGGATCCGATATCGAGGCCATTGAGCAGGCCCTTGTTGGTGATGTCCTCCAACAGGCCCGGCACCTCGGTGTCGCTCGGCAATTGGCTCACGAGGGCGCCGAAGGATTCCTCCATCTCCGCCATCTGCTGGCGATAGGCGTCGAGGTTGGCGGCCTGGAAAGCCTTCTTCTCGAAATCCTTCTTCAGGTCGACTTCCGCTTCCTGCGCCTTGGCGAGCTCACTTTGCAGATCCTGGATGTGGTAGTAGTAGCCGCCCACGAGGACAGCGATGAGCAGGATCGTCCAGACGATGACCTTGACCGGCGTCGGCCAGATGCCGACGTTGTCAAAATCGAGATCGTTGATATCAAATTCGCGAATCGACTGCAGTGTATCTTCGAATGCCATGGCTTAGCTTCCCCCCGTTTCTTCTTCGGATGCGGGGGCCTGGATCTTCACTGTCAGGTTGAAAGTGTTGGCCTGGTCACCGTAGGCGGGGGCGGCCTTCACCTTGTCCAGGTTAGGACTGGCAAGCCAGTCCGACGCGTCGAGGCGACGCATCAGGCTCGACACCCGGTTGTTGGATTCGGCGATGCCGGCGATGGATATCGTCTTACCCTTGGTGCTCAGGCTGGTGTAAAAAACCCCGTCGGGAACTGTGCGCACGAGCTGGTCGAGCACGCGTACGATGATGGGACGGTTGCCCTGCAGTTCCTGGATAACACGCATACGATCGATGAGCTGGTTGCGGCGCTTTTGCAGCTCGCGGATTTCGGCGACCGCCTTGTCCAGCTCCTTGATGTTTTCCTTCAGGTAGGAATTGCGCGCCTTCTGGTTGTCGATCTGGGCATTGACCACGCGGTCACCCAGCAACAGGATCCCGGCGCCCAGCGCCAGCATCAGCGCCGCCGTCACCAGGAAATCCTTCTTGAGTTCCTGGCGGCGCGCTTCACGCCACGGTAGTAGGTTAATCTGCGCCATTAGTTAAAGCTCCGCAGTGCCAGGCCACAGGCGATCATCATCGCCGGGGCGTCGCCCGCCAGGGCCACGGCATTGACCCGCGAGGAAATCGCCATGCCGGCGAAGGGGTTGGCCACGGTGGTCGGTGTGCCCAGCTTGTCCTGCACGAGTTCCTGCAGGCCCTCCATGGACGACACGCCCCCTGCGAGAATGATGTGGTCGACGTCGTTGTACTGGCTGCTGGAAAAGAAAAACTGCAGCGAGCGCGCCACCTGCTGCACGACCGCTTCCTTGAAGGGCTCCAGCACTTCGGGCTCGTAATCATCCGGTAGGCCGCCCTGCTTCTTGGCGAGGCCCGCTTCCTCGAGCGGCAGGCCGTAGCGCCGCATGATCTCGTCGGTCAGCTGCTTGCCCCCGAAAAGCTGCTCGCGTGTATAGATAGTCTGGGAGTTGTGCAGGACGCTGAGAGTGGTCATCGTCGCGCCGATATCCACCACGGCCACGGTGGAGTCCTCGTCCAGGTTGAGCTGGTCCTGCAGCAGGGCGAAGGCGCGCTCCATGGCGTAGGCCTCCACATCCATAATCCTGGGCGACAGTTCGGCGCCCTCGATGGCGCTCACGCGCGCCTCGATGGTCTCGCGGCGACAGGCCGCCAGCAGGACTTCCACCCGGCCCTCGGAATCGCGCGACGGCCCCTGCACCTCGAAGTCGATGGCGACTTCCTCGAGCGGGTAGGGGATGTACTGGTCCGCTTCCAGCGTCAGCTGCATCTCCATGTCGTCATCACTGAGACCGCTCGACATGTCGATCATCTTGGTGATGACGGACGAACCCGCCACGGCGGCGGCGACATTCTTGAGCTTGGTTCGCGACTGCGCAACGACGGTACGGACGGCGTTGGTGACGCCATCGATATCGTTGACGGCTTTTTCGATGACCGCATCCTGCGGCAGTGAACTCACCGCGTAGCTTTCGACGCGGTACTGGCCCCCTGACTCGCTCAACTCCAGCAACTTTACCGTTGTAGAACTGATATCCAGCCCCAACACCTGAGTTGCCTTCTTTTTCCCCAGTATCCCCAGCAACTTTTTTCCCTATCAGTATCACTAACTTAGGATATTTTCGTGCAACGATACATTAATTGGATAGCGACAACAGGCCAAAATATTACCAAAGATGAAAAAAGCCTATAATTACCAAACGACGCTCCGCCCGGCCCTGTCTAAGGTGCGCTAAGGGCCTGAATTCAAAAGGGTAAAATGCTTTTCCTACGTCTCTGCCTGCGCCTTGCGCTGTTCGGATTTCTGGGTGCTATTTGGCTGCTTGCAGGTGTCTATCTATACCTCAGCCCGAACCTCCCGGACGTCGAAACGCTACGCGATGTAAAGCTGCAAACTCCGATGCGCGTCTACACGCGAAACGGCGAGTTAATCGGTCAGTTCGGCGAGCAAAAACGCAGCCCGCTCAAGTTCAACGAGATACCGCCGCAGTTCGTGGATGCACTCCTGGCCGCGGAGGATGACAACTTCTTCAACCACAACGGCATCGACGTCATGGGCCTCGCGCGCGCGGTTTCGGAACTCGTGCTCACCGGCGAAAAGGGCTCCGGCGGCAGCACGCTCACCATGCAGGTGGCGCGCAACTACTTCCTGACGCTCGAGCGGACCTTTGTCAGGAAGTTCAATGAGATACTCCTCGCTATCGAGATCGAACGGCGCCTGACCAAGGAGGAAATCTTCGAGCTGTACTGCAACCGGATCTTCCTCGGCCACCGCTCCTACGGCTTCGGCGCCGCGGCCCAGGTGTACTACGGCAAGAACCTCGCCGAACTCGAGCTGCCGCAACTCGCGATGCTCGCCGGCATTCCGAAGGCGCCCTCGCGCAACAACCCCATCTCGGGACCCGAGGCCGGCAAGGCGCGGCGCGACTGGATTCTCGGGCGCATGGAGCAACTGGGCTACATCTCCGGCGCCGACGCCCAACTGGCGCGCGCCGCGCCCGTCAGTGCGCGCCACCACGGCGCGCGCATCAGCTTCGACGCGCACTACGCCGCGGAGATGGCGCGCCAGGAGATGCTCGACCGCTTTGGCGCCGCGGCCTACACGGGGGGCTACCACGTCTACACCACCGTCGATGGCGAACTGCAGCGCACGGCGCGCGGCGCGGTCATCAACGGACTGCTGACCTACGATGACCGCCACGGCTACCGCGGACCCGAGCGCAGGCTGGGCCAGGCGCGCGCCGATGGACAGCACCTGGAGCGCTGGCGGGAAACCCTGGCCGACACCGCCGTGATCGCGGACCTGGAGCCGGTGGTCGTCACCGAACTGCTCGCAGACGGCGTGAACTTCCTGCGCGCGGACGGCAGCAGCGGCTACCTCGCCTTCGATCACGGCATCCACCGCGCGGCGCCCTACCGCGGCGAGAGCCGGGTAGGCCCCAGGCCCACGAGTGTCGAGGAAGTCCTGGCAGTGGGCGACATGATTCGCATCACCACCGGGGAGGATGGCGCGCCCTGGCTGTCCCAGGTGCCCGCCGCACAGGCGGCGCTGGTTTCGCTCAACCCGAACGACGGCGCCATACTGAGCATCGTCGGCGGCATGGGCTTCGAGCTCAGCAAGTTCAACCGCGCCACGCAGGCGATGCGCCAGCCGGGCTCCAGCTTCAAGCCATTCCTGTACAGTGCCGCGCTGGACGCGGGCTTCACAGCCGCTAGCCTGATCAACGACGCGCCGGTGGTACTGGAGGACCGCTCGCTGGAGGACATCTGGCGACCGGAAAACGACGGCGGCAAGTTCTACGGCCCCACGCGCCTGCGCTGGGCGCTGACCAAGTCGCGCAACCTCGTCTCCATCCGTCTCCTGCAGCGCCTGGGAATCCCGAACCTGATCGAGTACGTGGACCGGCTGGGCTTCGACGCTTCCGATTTCGCGCCGGACCTGTCCCTGGCGCTGGGCACGCACGCGATGAGCCCCCTGGAGGTCGCCACGGGCTACGCCATCCTGGCCAACGGCGGCTACCGGGTGGAGCCGTACCTCGTGGCCCGGGTAGAGAACCTCGAGGGTGAGGTGGTGTACGCGGCGCGGCCGCCGACAGTGTGCGCGGACTGCGACGACAATGCCGGGGAACTGCCGGACATCGGTCGCGAACTCAGCATGGAGGAAATCCTGAACGGCGCAGCGCCCACCGGACCACTGCCGCGTGCGCCGCGGGTGATGGAAGAACGCGTGAACTTCATCATCGATAGCATGCTGCGCGACGTCATCCGCCGCGGCACCGGCACCCGCGCCCTCGTGCTCGAGCGCTCCGACATCGCGGGCAAGACCGGCACCACCAACGGCCCCATGGACGCCTGGTTTTCGGGGTACAACCGCGACGTGGTCACCACCACCTGGGTGGGCTTCGACAACTACACCCCGCTGGGGCGCCGCGAATTCGGCGGAACTGCAGCCCTGCCGATCTGGATCGAGTTCATGGCCGCCGCACTGGCCGGCAGCGAGGAGCGCGAGCGTCCGCTGCCCGAGGGCATCGTCAACGTGCGCATCGACCCCGCCACGGGTCAGCTGGCCGGCAGTACACAGGCCGACGCCATCTTCGAGTATTTTCGCGAGGAGTACGTGCCGCAGCAGACGGCGCGATCCGATGGCCTGCCGGAAGGTGACGCGGGGCTCGACGATCTCGTGAGCGACATCTTCTAGCCGGCCGCTACCCGCCCGTAACGATCGCGTAGCCCAGCAGTACCGTCAGGGCAATCAGGTTCAGCCCGCCGAATATGAAGACCTTGCGCCTCCGGGGCACAAAATTGGACCCGGTGTGGATCGACGCGTGCACAATGCGGCTCAGGACAAACGCCCAGGCAAAAATGTGGACGTAGAGACTCACGCCGCCTGTCAGCCACAGTAAGACCAGGAGGACGTAGAACAGCACCGGGGTTTCAAACTGGTTCCGGACGCTGTTATTGAGCTGGATGACGCTGTCCGGCCAGGCGTCGCCATGCAGGGCCCTGCGCTCCTCATCGACCAGACCCTGCTGCGCCGCTGCAGCCCGCGCCGCGGCCAGGCGGATATAGAGATAGATCGTGAGCAGAATCTGTACCAGGACCGGCAGGAAAACTGAGTAAGTTTGCATTTCCGGTGCGCGGGCTGTCGCTAATTGGGCCGGACACACTCAGGCGTGGAAGCCGTTGCCATGTTGTTGCGCTCCCACATTTCCTGCTCCCTGGCAGACCATTTGTGATACGCGCCCGCCTCGGTCGGCTCCGCCAGCGCAAAATCCGTATCGAGCCGCGCTTCCAGCCATTTCAGGAAGTCGTGGTGGTTGGACATTACGGCACCTCCGGCGGCATGAGGCCTGTCCCACCGGGCGAGCAGCGAGTCGCCGAAATGAAACTCTTCCATCACACCACCGTGGTAGTGGCGTATCACCGGGTGCAGGAATGCCGCGCAGGAGGAATCCGTCGGGTCCGAGGGGCCGAAGAAGGTAATACTCGACTCCTTGAATTTCTTGAAGCCGAATTCAAGGGTAAAGATCAGCACGTGTTGCCTGTCATTCACCAGGTTTTCACGTGCGTACTGGACCGGCAGCTCTTCATAGGTCGCCGCCCCTTGCAGGTCATCGTCGATAACCAGCACATCGCACAGGTGACCGAACAGCTGGAACAGTGCCGCCGACGTGCTGAAGCGCACATACATCCGGTCGAGCATCGCGTCCAGGTCAAAGGACTCCTGCTTCACGCAAGGGTACGGCACGTCTTCGTACTTCTCCTCGAGCAGGTTCGACAAGGTTCTTATGTTGTACCTGAAACCGTGGATAAAACTCGATGCCGCCTGCCTGTCGTTGCCGGCCATCGCCGCACCGATGAAGTAGATGTCGGGCGTGCTGGCACTCTCCCAGGATGAACTCATCAGTGGGTATTTCTGGTTGTCGGCCACCGCGGGCGCGATCTGTTCGTCGAACATCGTGGGGGCAACATACTTCCACCCCGTGCAGCGGATGATGTAATCGTACTCACGCGTCAGCTTCAACGTGCCCGGAGGATTGGCGTCCGGATAGTCGTACTCGTGGCTGATCTGCAGAACACCCCCGTCGAGCTTCTCGATCTTCTTCAGCCTCGGGGTCAGCACGGCGTGCAGTGACTTGAGCTGGTACATATCAAAAATGTTGTTGTTGACCGCGCGCACGTTGCCGGCGAAGTGTGTGTCCCACGCCATCTTGATGGGCGAGTGCGCCAGGACATGCACGTAGGCGGCAACCCCGGCGAGATACTCCGCCGTCTCAAACGCCGAATTGCCGCCGCCGAGGATTCCCACCCGCTTGTTCTTGTACAGCTCCAGGTCCATTTCCTGGCTCTCGTAGCCGGTGGCGTGCTCGATGCCTTCGATCTCCTCCGGCACTGACGGCCTCGTCGTGCCAAGTCCCAGCAGGAGAACCTTGCAGCGGTACTGCTCGCCCTGCTCCGTGGTCACCAGGAACTCCTGGTCATCAGTCCTTACGATGTTCTTGACGGGGCACTCGTAGTGCACATTCAGTTCGTGGTGCGCGGCGAAATCCTGGAGGTACTGATAGAGCAGATCGGCATGGGGAAACAGGTCGTCGGTGTATTGCGTGAAGCGCATCTGCGGCGCGTCGGACAGCAGGGAATTCCAATCGTGCCGCCAGTTGAATTCCTCTTCCGTGAAGTAGTTATACTTCTTGTTTATCGAGAGGAGCTTCCGATGCACCGGCTGGCTGGCAAAAAAAGCACCCGCCGTACTTTCCTTTTCGAGTACGACGTAATCCCGACCGTTTTTCTTCAGGAAATATGCCATTTGCAGGCCGGCAGGACCGGCCCCGATGATGAGGTATTTCGTAACCACCACTTGCCTCACAGCCAGGGTTCTTAACGTCTGATCCCCAGATTCTGGTGATTGGCAAACTGTCAGTCAAGGAAGCCGCTCCCAAACCGGAACCACCTCTCAAATTGGACTAAACGATCTTCAGGCTGCTGCCGGAGGTCTTCGGCGCACGCACGATGAACTCCCAGGGACTCACTTCGGCATTCCTTTCCACCTGGACTTCGATGACCGTGGGCAGGTTGGATTCCAGTGCGGCCGACAGTACCGGCCGAAGGGCATCCGGTGTCGTTACACGATGCGCCGCAACCCCGAAACTCTGCGCCAGCATGACGAAATCTGGAGCGGCCAGGTCGGCGCCGACAATCCTGTCCTCGAAAAGCCGCCGCTGATCCCTGCGAATATTGCCGTATCCCTCGTTATTGAAGACCAGCGTGACAAGTCCGAGCTTCTCCTGCGCCGCCGTTGCGAGCTCCTGGATACCGAACATGAAGCCGCCGTCGCCCACAACCGCCACCACGCCGCGGTCGGGATTACCCGCCTTGACACCCAGTGCGGTGGGAAATGCAAAGCCAAGCGTACCCTGGTAGCCGGAGGTGATGTACGTCAGCGGTTCGTATACCGGGAACCCGAAGTAAGACGCGTAACCGGCCTGGCAAAGGTCCTTGATGAAGAAGCCGTCGCGCGGCAGCACCTCGCGAATGACGTCCAGGTACGCAATCTGGGGCTGTACCTTGTCTATCTTCTGTCGCGCTTTTAGCTTCGCCTCCGCGATGCGTTCCCTGTGCTTCCCGGATTTGAAACCCGTCCGGACCAACATCTCGATCAGCGCATTCGTGCCGTCTTCCGCGTCTGCGACAATGCCGATGTCCGGCTGCAGCCGCTCCATCTCCAGCGGATCGATGTCGATTCGGATGAGGTGCGGCGGTCCGGCGGGTTTCGGTTCATAGGCGCCCATACCGGTCCAGCGCATGTACTGGAGTTCCAGGCGCGACCCGATACCGAGGAGCAGGTCCGTTTCAGGCCACAGTTCATGCGCCGCCGCCGACGAGACCCCCAGTGCGTGGTCCTCGGCGACAATACCCCTGCCACTGCGGAAGGCAGTCACCGGCGCGTCCAGCAGGGTAGCGAGTTCCAGCACGGACTCGTGCGCATGCTGCGCCCCGCCGCCAACCATGATCATCGGGTTGCGCGCGGCGCCTATCAATGCGGCGGCGGCTTTCACGCGATCCGGGTCCACCGTGGGCCTGTCCAGGGGCTCGCCGGACTCGATCAGCTCTACCTGCGCGGTGCGTTGCATTGTGTCCCAGCACATCTCCAGCGCCACCGGCCCGGGCCGGCCCCCGGTCATGTGCCGGTAGGCCTCGTTCACCAGGCGCGGCGCCGACTGAGGGTCCTCGATCCTGCCGCTCCATTTGGTAATTCCCCGCAGCGTGTCCAACTGGTCCCGGAGCTCGTGCAGGTGGCCTCGTCCCACACCGAGGTAGGAGCTGGGCACCTGTCCGGTGATGAGCAGCGTGGGGGTATTGGTTGCCATGGCCGTGGAAATCGCGGCTCCGGCATTCAGGATGCCGGGGCCCGGCACGACGGAGTAGACGCCCGGCTTGCCCGTGGATTTGGCGTAACCCGTTGCCATGTACGCGGCGGATTGTTCGTGTCGCGGCGTATAGTGGCGGATCTGCCCCGAATGCCTGGCAATCGCGTCAAAGAAGGGGTACGTCTGTATCCCCGGAATACCGAAGGTACTGTCGACACCCCTGCTGATCAGGGAGCGGACAATAGCTTCGCCGCCGGTCATCGATTCGCCCATCATTCGTACCCTGTGACACTGTTGGCCCGGACATATTGCGTCGCAAAAAAACGTGCTGTCAGCGACAGCGCGAGCCGGGCAATCTCACGCCACCGTATCCACCACTCGCGTTTCAACAGCCAGTTCATCCGCCAACGCCGGGTTGTCGTCGATCAGCGCACGCAACCTGCGCCTGAACTCATCAGGGCGTATACACAACAGGATCTCGCCCTCTTTCCGATAGATGCTGGGGCCCTCGAAAAGCCTGGCGCCCATCTGCTCCACCCTGCGCACGGCCCCGACGTTCTTCTCGTTGACGCAGGTGTAGAGGCTCTCCAAACGGCCATGGTCGAAGGCGCAGGAGCAGCACAATGGCGCAACGACACTCACGTCCCCCGGCTTCCTGTGCCTGCCTATTACCAGCCCCCACTCGGCGTCGCGACGGGAGGGGTCGGCGTTGTACATCGAGGTGAAACCGATCGGTACGCCATCGTCCTCGACGATATGGTAACTATAGGCCGGGTCCCCAGAAACCCGTTCAAACCACTCCCGCTGTTGCGCAATTGACTTCGGGGCGGCACCGGAGAGATAGCGCGAGGTATCCACGTCGCTGCGCCAGCCGAACATCAGGTCCTGGTCCTGCGCGCGAGCGGGCCGCAAGCGCACGCGACGGGTGCGGAACTCGGTGCGGCGATAGGCGTCAAGTGGCTGTTGGGTCGCGTTCACGGGTCGTCGGATAGTCGCTCCAGGCCTCCGCCGGTCGACCTCGCCCTACAGCTGTTCCGCCACGCGCAGGGCGTTGGCGGCAATGGTCAGGCTGGGGTTGGTGCCGCCGCTCGAGGGAAAAAACGAGGCGTCCACCACGTACAGGTTGTCCAGGTCGTGGGCACGGTTGTTGCTGTCGAGTACGCTGGTGGCGGGGTCGTCCCCGAACCTGCAGGTTCCGCACACATGCCCGTAATTAATGTTGTTCCTGCCGCTGAGGAAGCGAATGCGGTGCTTCCTAGACAGCGTTTCCTTGATGCGCTTGCGGAAGTAGGCGTTACGCCATTTCAGTTCGGGGGTGTATTCGTACTCGAAGCGCATACCGTTCGGCGCACTGTCGTCCGCGATTATGCGATTGTGGCTGTACGGCAGGTCTTCCACGATGGTGGCGAACATCGTCGATTTGGCAAACAGCCGCGGCGCGTGCCTGGACGCCTGGGGCAGCATCGGGTTGGTTAGCGCGCGCCACCAGCGCGGGTTGGAGTCCGCCACGTGGCGCAGGTAGGCGAGAATAAAGGGTGTCTCGAACGGAAACCCAACCGTCTGGAACGTGCCCAGCTTGTGCCCGTTGTCCACGTAAAAATCGTTCAGCGCAAGCGTCTTGCGGGGGCCCTCAGGCGAATGCCACTGCGCCGTATCTATGGCGATGAAGTCGCTCGTATGCAGCATCAGGTTCCGCCCCACCATGCCGGAGCTGTTGGCCAGGCCGTTCGGTGAACCGGCTGATGTAGAGCGCAGCAACAGCAGCGGTGACATGTAGGCCCCGGCGGCCAGCACAACCGTCCGGGCCCGTATCGTGATTTCCATACCGTGCCGCGTCGCCCGGACCGCGCTTACGCGGCCGTTTTCCGCCAGCAGCTCCTCCACCTCACACTCGGGCAGGATCTGGGCGCCGAATTCTTCAAGCGCGGGCGTGAGGCAGACTTCTCCCGCCTCCTTCTTGCAGCGCTTCGGGCAGATTTCCGTGCATTCGAAGCACTCTGGGAGGTACTCATATCCAACGTGGGCGCGGTAAGGGTGCAGGCCGAGTTCCTGGAACGAGTCGTAAAGCGCCTGGTCGCGATCTCCCAGGGGCGGGGGCTCGCGCAGGCTGAACGCTTCGTCGGGTTTCAACGGGTCCCGGGTGCCGCAGATGCGGAACAGGGTTTCCGCCTGCTGGTAGTAGGGGGCCATTGTCTCGTAGGACACCGGCCAGTGATCAGGCAGGTTGGTTCCCTCGACATCCGGAAAGTATTGCTTCGGGGAAAGGTCACTGGGGGTGAATCGCTCCAGTTGGGCGCCATAATGGCCCGTGGTGCCGCCCGAACCACAACCCAGCGGGGCGTAGAAATCCGATGTGCCGAAGCTGGTCGTTCCCGCGAGGCGGTTTGGCCACCACCCGGTAAACAGTCGTTGGTCTGCCTCGGACATGGGGCCTGGAGGAAGTTCGGGCGCGTCCAGGGGGCCGTGGTGTAAAAACTTACCTTTCTCCAGGAACAGGACATTGCGGCCTTTCCTGGCGAGCGCATAGCCGAGGGTGGACCCGCCCATTCCCGTGCCCACGACGACCACGTCCCAGTCGCCGTCCTCGGGATTCTCGGGAATGTATTTTGACACATCCATGCCGGGCCGCTCTCGCTAGTTGCGTCCGCAAGAATAGCGGTATGGAACTGGCAGGTCGAGGCGGGAAATACAAAGGTGAGAACTGCGACCACCTGGATCCGCAAGGCCGCTGCCGACGCGTGTTACCCCTTTCGGGACGCCTGCACAGTGCGCCCGCCACGGACGCGAGCGGCCGCCAATCCGCGGGCATTCAGCTACAGCCAGCCGGCGGTCGGGATAGGCGCCAAGTTGTAGGCACCGCGTGTGTTCGGTAGAGTGACGAACACTGGCAAAGCGGGGCAGGCACGGCTTGAGGCGCATCACGCCGCTGTCGTGAGGGCACTATCCGGATTGCCCGAACTGGCCATGTTCGTCCCGGGCAGATCGTGCTGCGGCAGACATAGACCGGCATCACACTCTTATCCCGTACATTTGCATCTCCCGAAAACAGTTTCATACTTGCCGGGTACCGCGCTACGGCGGGAGGGTCAGTAGCTCGCGGTCTCGAGCCGGGCGCCAACACTCATGCAATTCTCAGGTGTACTCCATTGAAAGCAATTGTGCACATTGGTACCGAGAAAACCGGTACCACGTCCATTCAGAGCTTTCTGTACCAGAACCGCAAGAAACTGCAGAAGGAAGGCTTTCACTTCCTGCAGTGTGCGGGCAAGACCAACAACCGCGAATTCCCCACCTATTGCATGAATAATTACCGGGATGACGATTTCTATCGCAATCTCGGCATCACAACCCTGGATGGACGTATCGCGCACAAGCGCAAGTTCATCAAGAAGTTCGGCCGGGAGGTCGGTGGACTCCCTTCGGCCACACGGGCAGTCATAATCTCGAGCGAACATTTTCACTCCCGGATCCGGAGCGATGAGGAAGTGCACAATGTGCACCGGCTACTGTCCAGGTATTTCAGCGAGATCGAGATCGTCTGCTACCTGCGGGACCAGATTACGACCTGCACGTCTTGCTACTCCACCGCACTCAAATCAGGCAATCCGGCTTTGTTTGTCGAATTCGTCAAGAGCTGTACACCGGACAATTACTACTACGACTACTGGGGCATGCTGCGAAGATGGGAGCACCACTTCGGGTTTGATGCGCTCAATGTCGCGTTGTTTTCGCGCGATCACTTTCTCAATGGAAATCTGCTGGACGACTTCACCGCGAAGATCGACCCCGGGCTGGTTGGGACGCTCGATACAAACATCAGTAACGAGAACGAATCACTGAACCCCTCGGGGCAGGCGTTGTCACGCGCAATCAACCTCGCGTTTCCCATCCGCTCTGTACGGCCGGAACTGCAGTCGCTGCGGGAAAAGTGCCAACTCCACATCGCCGAGCACCATACAGGGAGGGGCAGGCAGTTGTCGCGCAACTACCAGCAGGAACTGTTCGAGCCCTTCGCCGCGATGAACGAATCGCTGCGGCAAAGGTACTTCCCGACTGAAGAAGCCATCCTGGAGCCGCCATCCGCGCCTGAAAATCCCCATCCGATTGCGGTGGCGGAACTCCTGCAGGGCTTCCAGGCATTGCTTGCAATCATTCGCAAGGACGGCCGCCACATTGTGAACAAGGATGAATTTTCCGGGATATACAATGTGCTATTTTCATGCATCAACGAGTTGCTGTACAAGTATGGCGAGATGCGCCTGGTAAATGCCTTGAACCAGGAAGAGGCACTTTTTCTGCGGAAACTGGCACTTGAGGTTGAAGCACACAATGTACCGGCTGTGGCTATATTGCTCCGGTCACTGGGCCCCTTCGACCCGTCCCTGGCCGGGAGCGGCCCGGTTTCCGATGCGCTATGCTGAGTTTTAGTTTTGAGATAGGGTGGACCATATGCTTACCCCTGAGATAGTTGAGGAATTCAACCGAATTCGCAACACACCGGCCGGCACCTCCGCGTGCCCGGCGGCCGTCATCAACCTGCATTTCTCGCAGCAGGGCGTCGTCACCGCCTGCTGTTTCAATCGGCAGCAGGTGTTGGGCGTTTACCCCGAGAACTCCATCGACGAGATATGGAACGGCGAACCGATCCGGCAACTGAGGGATGCCCTCGACAGGAACGACCTCTCATTGGGATGCCAGAAATGTGAGCAACAGCTCGAGGCCAGGGACTATGGCGGTGCCCATGCGCTGTTCTACTCCGTATACGCCCGGATGACCGCGGAGAAGCGCATCGAACGCGGCCTGCAACCCGAGGGTGGCCCCGACGCCCCCCCGGTGCCAATGCGGCTGGAGTTCAACATCCACAACTCCTGTAACCTGGAGTGTGTGATGTGCCATGGGCTGGCATCGTCGTCGATACGGACGCGCCGCGAAAAACTGGCGCCGATGCCGAACCCCTACGATGAGGCATTCGTGGATCAACTGGAGCCGTTTCTTCCCTATGTCGTCGAAGCTGACTTCATGGGCGGCGAACCGTTCATGATCCACGCCTACCAGATGTTGTGGGAAAGGATTGCGCAGGTGAATCCCAAGATGGAGCTGTGCATCCTGACCAACGCGACGATACTCGACGACAAGATCAAGGATCTGCTGGAGAGGATCAACTGCCTGATGCACGTTTCCATCGATTCGATGTACAAGGAGACGTACGAGTCGATCCGCAAGGGCGCTTCGTTCGACGAGGTGATGGCGAACTGCATGTACTACCTGGACTTGATGAAAAGGAAGGGCCTGCCGTATACATGGCGCATGTGTCCGATGCGCCAGAACTGGAAGGAGATCCCGGAGACCGTCAAGTTCTGCAACGAGAAGGGCATCACCCTGATGTACAACCAGGTTGATTCGCCGGTCAATTTTTCCTTACACACACTCCCGCAGTCCGAACTGCAGGAGGTCATCAACTTCTACAAACGGCATATACCGCCGGAAACTACGAACGAGGTGGAGCTGCAGAATCGCAGCAATTACATAGAGCTTATCCAACGCCTGGAAGGCTTCCTGGTGGCGGAGAACCGCCTGAACGGGCTGAAAGCCCGGCTCGACATTTCGAATTCCGTCATCAGCCAGTACACGAAGGGTAAGGACCAGACGTCGAAGCGGGTCCCCGTGGTGGTAGTCGGGGAGTCGAGCAACGCCCTGGTCCAGGGTGCGAAACGGTACGTGTCGACGCGGATCAACGTGGACCAGGCACGGACCACCGAGCTGCACTTGCCGGACGTCGTCCTGGACCGGGTGACCGAACAACTGGCCGAGATGCAGGCGCTGCTCGAGCAGACCGATGGCGCGGTATTCACCAGGGTGTTCCTCAATGAGCTGATGCGCACCTATTCCGGCGTGGCAGGCGTCAGCCCCAGCGACGTCCATAGCGGAGACATCTTTGCGTGGATCGAGCAGTTCTCGGCAAAGCTGGCCTCTCACGAGAGCCAGCGACAGGTGATCGACAATCTATTGCAGGCTACTCCCGGAGACGTGTACGAGACACTGGCGCCGTCGCGCTCCGCGGCGGACGTGACGGAGCGCGTACTGCAGCGCTACGCGTCCCCCGCATAGCCCGGCTGGCAGCCCTGTGACCACGGGCCGCGCAGCATCCCGCGAAGCTGGTATCGCCTGGACTAGCCCACGCCCTCACGGAGACTGGCCAGGCGGGCGTGGGTTACCTCGTCCGCGGCGCCATTCGCAACCGCCTGCTCGTAAAACTTGACCGCCTCGTCAGCCCTGCCGAGCTCTTCCAGCACAGTGCCAAGACGGTTGTAGCCCAGGGCTTCGCCGGGACTGTGTTCGATTGCCTTGCAGTAAGCCGCTATCTGCGCATCCCGCTTGCCGGTCTGGTTCAGCACCTCGCCGATAACGATCAGCAGCTTCGGCAGGGTAGTCAGCCCGATGAGCTGGCTGTAAACCTCCGCCGCCTCCTCTTCCCGGCCGAGCAACAGTAACAGGCGCCCAAGGTTCTCGCGGCATTCGGGATTCGCAGGCTCGATCTCAATCCCTTTCCTGTAGTGGTTGATCGCGTCATCCCAGCGTTCCAACTGCTCGAGGACCTGACCGAGACCGTAATAAGGCAGGGCCCAATCCGGCTTCAGGTCAATTGCTTCCCGGTAGGCGGCCGCGGCCTCCTCCCAACGCCGCAACTTCGCCAGGGCGCGGGCCAGGCACTGGCGCGACGTGGGTTCCCCCGGGTTGACCCTGATGACCTCCCGGTAGGCGTCGACGGCCTGATTCCAGCGCTTCGACTCCAGCAGGGCCTGGGCCAGGTAGTAGTGCGACCAGAAGTCCTCGGGCTCGATCCGGATGGCCTCCCGGTAGGCGGCCACTGCTTCCTCCCAGCGCTGCAACGCCGAGAGCGCACGCCCCAGGCGGTGCTGCGCCCAGAAGTCATCGGGGTCGATCGCAATTGCCTGCCGGTAGGCGGTCGTCGCCTCTTCCCAGCGCCTCAGTTCAGACAGGGACTGCCCCAGGTAGGCATGCAACGCGAACTTGTCGGGCTCGCCCTGGATGGCCAGCCGGTACTCGGTAGCCGCCTCCTCCCAGCGCTCTTGCCTGAAGAATTCGTCCCCGGCAAAGTGATGATTTATTCCGTCCATTCTCTCAGCTATCCGGTTTCAGGTCGGCAACTGCGCCATTACCCGGTGAACACTATATTCCGCAGCCCAGATCGCCGCCCTACGCGAGGAGGTCGTCTATCACCTGCTCGGGCAATGGCAGCGCTTCCAGATTCCTGACGATCCTGTGCGTATCCTCCCTGTACTCCCTTGCCAGTTCCGCGAGGACGTTATTATCGAGCGGTTCATACGGGTCAAGGAAGGGTGGCGTCCAGTTCTGGTAGTACGCATGGCCCATCCGCGCGGCCATAGGTTTTACGTGTCGTACCAGGTGGCCACCATCGAACATGAACATCGGTGACCTGTTGATAACCCGCAGGAACGTCGAATAGGAGGCGAGGTTCCAGTAGAACACGTACTCGGCATCCAGCAGGAGGGAGGTAAATTTCTCGTAAGCGCAAAAATTCAGCAAATCCTTCCGGGCGGATACGGGAATCCGGCCCCTCAGTTTCTGCACACACTCATTCGGCGCAATAAAAATGCAACGCCTGCCCTGCCCAAGGGTCTCATGCACCTGCCTTTCCAGTATGTCGAGAAACTCGGCCTCGGAGAACAACTGGGTTTGCAGCTCATAGTCCACCGAGCCGAGGATGAACAGCCAGTGCGGGCGTTCAGGTGCCCCGGCACCGTTAGCGTGCAGCGGGGTGGTACCGGGGTCAGTCGAACCGTCCTTTTCGCCGCTGATCAGGCTGGGGTTGAAGAACCAGGCATTGTGCTCGCTTCCCTCGAACGGCTCATCCTGGGGATCGGGGCAACAGTAGTAGAGGTGAACAGTGTCCTTGAGAATGTGGGAGGCAATCGCGAACTGCTCCAGTATGTGCAAATTGCCTAATGTCGCATTTATCCTGTACTCCCAGGTGTAACCGGGAATCAGGTCGGTTTCGAAGAGCCGAAGAGACTCCGGCCCATTGATATTCGCAGGCCCCATGCGCGAGAAAATCCCAAAGAACGGGTCGCTGGTGACGACCTTGATATTTCTCTCGAACAACAGCTCAACAAGCCCGGCCATGGCGTCGAGCGAGAGCAATTCGTGATTGGGCAGTATGTAGCCTGAAAAAAGGAAGAAGATATCGGGCTGGACCTCGTCCACCCTATGAATGACGTCTTCTATGGACTCGTATTGTTGCGTCGCGCAGGGCAGGGTGTCCCTGTTGCTGGCAAACAACCGGGGCGGGAGTAGAACCGTGGACATATCCACCAGTTCGCGGCCCTGCAGGAAATACATCGTAAGGCCCAGTTCGCCATAGTCGTTATTGAGCAGAAACATCAATCGGGGACTACGGCTGGTCGAGTTTTCAGGCATAGGTTTTTTTATTTTAAATATCTTCGGTGTATGTCGCAGACACGGGCTGTAAAGCACGCTTCGCGCTCTGGTAGTCTAAGGTTTTCCAGAGGGAGAAGCGAGATGACGTCGGTATCAATACCGGGCCGCAAAGCCGGCTGATTCGTCAACTTCCAATTCCACTGACAAGTATGAATGGTTTACATTAACCCCACTGTGTTGCAGAAATTGATTTGCGCCGTTTTGTGAAGCAGGTCCCAAACCAACCCCCGGCAAGGTCACGTATGATCGTTTCAATAGAGACACCAGTATTCAAGGGCAAGTGGCTGAAACAGTGCATCGACTCGGTACTCACCCAGAGCTCGCCGAACTGGTTTCTCTCGCTCTGCTGGGATGGTGGTGACGACCAGTCACGCAGGATTCTCGAGGAACTGAAGGAGCGCAACCACCCGAATATCAAGATCTATTTCGAGGAGAACCGCGGTATTGCCCGTGCCCGGCACTTCCTGTCCGAGCGCTCGAGGGGCGACTACATCCTTCCTCTCGATGACGACGATGTACTGACGGCCGACGCCGTGGAAAAGCTCCTGGCCTTTGTAGAGAAGAAGCCCTGGAGCGGCATCGTCCGGGCCCGGCGCAAGTTTATCGACGAGGACGGGCGGGTGGTGGACCAGGAGCCATGGTTTCCCTTCGAACCGAGACACTACCAGCACGGCATGGTTACGGACATCTTCAATCATGCGCAGCCCTACCTGATCAATCGCGAACTGTATGGCCGGACGGCGGGCTGGGAGGGGTTCGAGGATTTCAAGTTCGCGGGGGAGGACTGTGACATCATCCTCAAGCTGGAGGAGCTCGCCCCGATCGAGCTGCTCGACGACGTGCTGTACTACTATCGGCTTAACCCCAATCGCGCCAGCGACGAGCTGGAAGTCGCGGGCGCTCACGAGATGTGGCGGCGTCTCGCGGACAAGAGCATCGCCCGCATGGGCCTGCCCCTCGAGCGGGAGAACGATGTTCCGCCCTACACGTACAAACGCCTGCCGCAGCCCATACCCGACACGACAATGATTGATTTCGTCATCCCCCACCAGGGAGGGATGCGAGGCTTTATCGAGAGGCGGCAATACCGGGCCGCCCTGAAACGCTTCGGGATTGCGAACGATGCAATACACTTCGTCAGGTTGAGAAAGAACGATATCGCAACGACCCTGAACCAGGGCTTCCAGCAGACGTCCCGCCCGCTGGTATGCTTCCTGTACGGGGGTGTCCAGGTTGATGATCCGAAGTTCTTCGACGCCATGCTGGCCACCCTGCACGAGCAGCAGGCGGATATCATCGGTCCCAAATTCGTCGGTCCGGACGGCAGCGTCCGCGCTGCCGCGCCCTGTTTCGACGACAACCAGCTTCCCGCGTTACGAAAAGGCGGGGAAGACGATGAAGACGAGGCCGCCCGTGTTGCCGACGCCCAGTGGCTACCCGCGCAGCTACTGCTGGTCCGCCGCGAGGTGGTGAACGCGGTTGCGGGGTTCGACGCGGGCTTCTCCTGCCCACGAATAGCAAGCGCGGATTTCTGCCTGAAAGCGCGGCAGAGGGATTTCCGGTGCCTCTACGATGGAACGGTTGCCGCGCTCTGTGATATCCCCGTCGACGCGGAAAGCACCGCTGCGGATATCGAGCGGTACCACGACAAGTGGAGCAGTTACACTCACCTGTTCTGGGACTGAAGCCCCGCGGAGCCGGAATGCGCTGCGAGGCCGGCGCCAGCACGCCCCGCACGGCGCGGTGGAAAGGTAAGTGAACTGCCAATTGGGCCGGGACGGCAAGTCCCGGCACCCCGGCGACAGCGTCATGGCCGCCGCTCTACCGCCAATGTATCCGGCTAGTTTCCGGCCGCGGCGTCCATCGTTGCGTCTATACACTTCCCGATGACTTCCAGGCCTCTTTCAAATTCCGTTGGCGCTATCGTCAGGGGAGGCATCAGCCGCAGGTGCTTTTGCGTGTGGGAGGTAATCACCCCGGCTTGCAGAAGATCCAGGTAGATTTGAGGCATTGCGCTGATCGACGGGTCCTGGAAGCTGATCGACAGAAGCGCACCTGCGCCGTCCAGTGCAATGCCATAGGATTCAAAACGGGGTTGGGAGAAGTAGTCACAGAACAATTTCTCCAGCGCGATCGTTTTGGCGGGCATGTCCTCCTGCTGCATGAAGTCTATGACGCCACAGGCCGCTGCACAGGCGAGGCTGTTGCCGGCGAAGGTACTGCCGGGCAGGGCGCTGTTCACAGACCCTGATAGGGCGTCCGCACATGCCACGCCTGAAATCGGGTACCCGTTGCCAAGTCCTTTGCCGAACACGATGACATCGGGCTTGATCCCGCCCTGGCTGGAGAAGAACCAGCCTTTGCAGCGATGAAACCCCGTGAGGATCTCGTCCGCGATCATCACAATGTTGTTTTCTTCACAATACTGGCGAACAGTCCGGGGAAAATCCTTATGTAGCGAGCGCGGTCCCGAATAGCCGATCACGGGTTCAAATATAATCGCGGCCACTTCTTCCGCGGGTATGGCGCCCAGGTACCGCTCGATCACCGCCGGGTCATCGGAGCCGTCACTCTCGATCACCGTTCTATAGGATTCGGGCACGGGGCCGTAACAGTCGGGGAAATGCTTGACGAGATGCATCGTCCCGAGCGTCTTACCGTGGAAATGGTCTTTGAAGGACAGGATGTGCTGCTTGCCGGTGACCTGGCGGGCCAGGCGGAGAGCGAACTCAATGGCCTCGGCGCCGGTACTGTACAGCGCGGCCAGATTAATACCCTGCGGCAGTATGGAATCGATCTTGGAAATGGCTTCCAACTGGATTTCGGTGGGGAAAAAGTTTGAGTTCCACAGCGTATTGATCTGGCTGACCAGCCTGTCGCTGATAAGCGGCACATTGTGCCCGCAGTTGACCGTCCCCATGACGGAGTTGAGATCCAGGTACTCCTTACCGCTCACATCGGTGATGGTGCTTCCGCTCGCGGACTTCAGGACTATTGGATACTTGCGATAGTGATCCGGACGCGCATAGTGAAGATCGGACGATTGCTTGTTCATGCCATCTACTGCTCAATGGGCCTGCAAAAGGCCTGGTATACGCTCACGGGCAGTGGCCGCGGCCGTCGGGCGCGCTAGTCCGGGTTGCCCGACAGGGAGCGCTCGATATCCTGCATCTGCGGCTCCACGATACTGCGCCAGGATGTTCCGTCTGACCTTTCACCCTCGAGCGAAATCGGAGTGTCACCCACGTCGGGCTGGAAGAGGGCGAGCGATTTCGCCATGCCCATGAAGGATTCCTTCTGCGCGTCGTCGGTCGCGCGTTTGTACAGCGCTATTGCGGCAGCCTGGATCTGGTCTTTCGGCAGGGGGAGCAGGGAACTGTCCATTACACTGGTGCCGCCTCCCCCGCCCTTCTGCAGTACAGGAACATAGGACTGGATAATCTCAACCGCATCATCGATCTGCATATTTTCCTCCGTCAGAGTCCTTCGAGTTTGATTCGCCAGCACCGGGGCATTGTTCTCGTTACCGTTGTCGCGCTGGAACTGCCTCGCAGTGGCAGGAAGCGTCCCAGCCTCGCCCCTGTCGTCCTCGTGCACCGACTCGCAGCGCCCATCTTGCAAAAATACTTGTAGCCGCGCAAACGGGTTGGCTCGTTATGCCTTCTGCACAACGGGTTTCGCCTCCACCTGGCCCGCGGTCGCCGCCGGGTCGCCCGCATCTGCCGCCGCCGCGCGCCGGCGCATTCTCTTACTCAGGTTGCTCGAGTATTTCATCGTCGGCGCCTCGATCTTCTCGTAGGAGATGCTGGAAAGCTTGTGCGCCAGGGTAATCGATATCGCCGCGACCACCGCCATGAACAGGAAACGGATCTCACCGGCCGTCTGTTGCCCAACCAACCGGAACAGGAAGTAGGCGACCCAGTAGTTGATGAGGAAATGGGATATGTAGAACGAGTAGGAAATCTGGCCCATGCGCTGTATCCGGGGGCCATCGAGAAACCGGAACAGGGCGCGGTCCCGCTTCATGTAAATGCACGAGAAAATTACGAAACCGCCGGTCACCAACTGCACCATCAGCGTCGCGAACGGCATTTTCTTCTGCATGACCGGAAACACGAGCAACAGGAAGATACTCGTCCAGAGCAGGAACGTTCCGGTGCGGCCAGATATCCGCTCGATGAGGCGCTTGTAAAGTGGTGCGGCAGCGAGACCCCAGTAAAACGCCACGAGGTAATGAAGCAGCCTGATCTCTCCAAAAATAAAAGAGCAGGCCATGAGGAATATCAGCAGCAGAATATTTCCCGCCACCCCCCCTTTCTTGTAGATCACGTACAGGAGCGGGTAGATAAGGTAGACGAGCAGCTCGAGGGTGAGTGTCCATTCCCCGGGGATGAGCGAGGTGATCACCAGACCGAGATTCAGCACGAATATCGCCAGATTCATCGGCCCGCTGTTCATCTCGTTGAACCAGCGGTCGGCGGTCGCTATCTGCCCGGGGGCATAGAACAGGAGCAGCATGCCGAGCGCGATAAACATCCAGACAATATGCGCCGGGAATATGCGGAAGATTCGGCGCATGTAGAAGATCAGGATGTTCCTGAACGTCGTTTCGCTCCTGTCCAGGGAGATGCTGAGTACGTAGCCGCTTATCACGAAGAAGGTGATCAGGGCCGACGTGCCCTGGAACAGGATATGCACCCAGAGTTGCAGGGTGGCCTGCAGCGGATATTGCTCACTGGCATACGCAAAGATCGCGAAACAATGGGTCATCGCCACCATAATTGCCGCGCAACCACGCACCGATTCCAGGCGGGTTAGAAAGCGTGAATCCGGGCTGGGAGGAGTAGGACCGCTCATGGTTTCCTTGCAAGGCTTCCCGGCTGCGCGCCACCGCGAAACTTTCGCGAGGAGCAGTACCCGCCGGGGCACGGCCAGCGGGCTCAGGACAGTGTGCCGTTGCCGCAATTATAGTGTGCGGCAGGCGTTGTTCGAGGGTCAAACTCGAATACTGCGCGCATGGTCTCAAAACCGCGGCGGCTCGTGTCACGCCCGGGGGCCTGTTCCACCGGAGCGTGCTTCAGGCCGGTGCATGGCACGGTCGTCCCGGACCAGGTCGAGCCGCGGGTTGGAGCGGGGCGCAATACCGATACCGCGGGGCGGCAGTGCCCTCGCTGAAGGGGCGACTCGCCGGCGCCGGCGCGGTGAACATTGTCGCCAGGGCCCGTGAATGCGCGGTTATCGGGGCCTGCGTCACGAAAATTGCATTTATCCATAGGCCCTGGCGCTCCCGGCCGTTGCGGCGTGGCCAACCCGGCACTAAGCTCAATAGATGTAAAGCGTCGTTTACCAGTGATTCCCGGCCCTCTTCCCGGGTATGGATGTCACGCTCGAGGACTGCCAGCCAGGCGATCGGGAATGGTAAGCAAGGAAAACCGGCGATGTACCACCTGACAACGCGCTCCGCGACCCTGGCGCTTGGCCTGCTGCTCTCAAGCGCGCCGGCTCTCGCCGAGCCCTTTGCCTATATCACCAATGCGGCCGACAACACGCTCTCGGTCGTCGATACCGCCACCAATACCGTCGTGGAAACCGTTGTGGTAGGCACCGGCCCCTTCGGTGTCGCCGTGCACCCGGAAGGTCACACCGCCTATACCGCGAACCTGTACGACAACAGCGTGTCCGTCATCGATACCGCCTCCAATACCCTGGCGGACACGATACCGGTAGGCAACTGGCCGTTCGGCCTGGACCTCCTCCCGGACGGCAGCGCGCTGTACGTGGCCAACTTTCTCGACTCCAGCATTTCCGTTATCGATACCTCGACCAACACCGTGGTCGATACCGTGGCGGCGGGTACGAACGCGCGCTCCGTCGCGATGCACCCGGACGGCAGCACCGCCTACGTGGTCAACAACAACGCGGACAGCGTATCGGTCATCGACACCGCGAGCAGGGTGGTCGTGGACACGGTCGCGGTCGGCGCCCATCCCAGGGGCATTGCCGTGAGTCCCGACGGCAGCACGGCGTACGTCACCAACAACGACGGCGACACCGTCTCGGTGATCGACACTGCCAGCGACACGGTGACGACCACCATCCCGGTGGGGGCCGGCCCAATCGGCGTCGCCGTACACCCGGACGGCGACGTGGTGTACGTGGGGAACCGGGACTCCGCCGATCTCTACATTATCGACGCGGCGACCAATACGGTGGTGGATACCGAACCGGTCGGCGCCTCGCCGCGCGGCGTCGCCGTGCACCCGGACGGCGGTACGGTGTACGTGACAAACTCCGGCAGCGACAGCGTGACTGTCATCGACACGGCTACCCACAATGTCGTGGCCACCATCGCAGTGGGCCACTCGCCCTATGCCTTCGGCCGCTCCATGGGGCCACTGGCCGACACCGACGGCGACGGCGTCCCGGACATCTACGACAACTGCCCCCTGGCTCCCAACCCAGGGCAGGAAGACGAGGACGAAGACGGCAGGGGCGACGCCTGCGAGATACCGGGGTGCTGATTCCCAGGTAGCTGCTGACACCCGCAACCCGACCTGCTCATGGAAAACCAGACTCGACAACCGGGAACACTGCCCGCTCTCCTGTACCTGGCCTGCAACCTCCTGGGACTGGCCCTGTGCCTGTTCACCCTCAGCGAGATGTGGGAGTACCGGCCTATCCTGCACCTGATGCTGTCGCGGATCGCCGTGGTCAACCTGTTCGGCGGCCTGGTGCCGATGTGGGGCCTGTTCGCACTGCTCGCGCTCGTGACCCTCACAGGAATCATCAAGACCATACACCTGCTGTGGACCTTGCGAACCGGCGCACCGATCCCGGGGCTGGCACTGCGATTCAGAGCCGCGTTCTACCTCGGCAGCGGCTGCCTGTTTGTCTGCGTTTTCATTCTGTCGACGCCAGAGTCATTCTCGGGCCCGTTCCGCCTGCGGCATCCCGTCGCCGCGTGGATTACCGCCAGCCTCGCCTGCGGGCTCTGGTGGTTGCTACCGCAACTCAGGTTCCGGCTGTCGGACCGCGCGGTCGCGCGCATCGACCTCGTTGCCATGAACGTGTGCCTGGCATTGTTGTTGGCTGAACTGACACTGCGCGGTGCCGCGCTCGTTTGGGCCAGTCCGCTGCTGGTGACCGATTCGACATCCTCACAGATAAGGCGCCAGTCGGAGCGCATGGCGCCCGGCGCCGATCGATTCTCGTTCCCGATCAACTCGCAGGGGTTCTACGACACCGAGTTCCTGCCCCCGGAGGAACGCTCGCGACCACTGGTCGTCACCATAGGCGACTCTTTCAGCTACGGCGTGGTGCCGCACCACTTTCATTACACCACGGTGGCCGAGCGCGCATTTCCTGGCGCGGAGATCTACAACATCGGTTTTCCCGGCACGAATCCCACCGACTACCTGGCCCACGTCACGGAGGACGCCCTGCCACTGGAGCCCGACCTGATCGTCATTGCATTGTATGTGGGCAACGATCTCGCCCCCGAGCCCCCCTCGGTCTCGCCGATACGCTGGTATGACGCGGACAGCTACCTCCTCGGGGTCGTCTGGCACCGCCTGCGCATCCTGCGCGTCGCCCAGGCAAACAACTGGACGCAGGGCGAGGAGGACTCGAGCAGCGGCGACCTCATCGAGCGCTATCCGTGGTTGGCCGACCCGTCACTGGAGCCGCCAAGCCTGGGCCAGGAAATCTACTTCGAAATGGCGGCGCGCAATGCCTACCTCGGCACGGCAGACCACCCGGGTGTCTATGAAGGGTTCTTCGCCGCGATGTACCGGATCGAGAGAGCTGCAGGTGATGTTCCCCTGGCGTTCATGCTGATTCCCGACGAGTTCCAGGTGAACGATGCGCTGTGGGAGGTCGTGGTAAAGAGAAATAAGCTGCCACTGCAGCGGGATTTGCCGCAACAGAAGATTCTCGAGTGGGCGGCGGAGGGCAACCGGGATGTTCTGGACCTGTTGCCGCTCATGCGTGCCGTGCCGCCCCTGCCGGACGGGCAGCGGCACCTCTACCACTTGCGCGACGGCCACTTCAATGCCCGCGGCAACGAGGTCGCGGGCCGTGCACTCGCGGGCCTTATCGCCCGCAGGTTCGCCGCCAAAGACGATACCGTCACCGAACTTTCGCTGCCCGAGCCGCGCGGCGCAGGCAGGATGTCGGTGGGCGAGGCAACGGTGGTCGTGCAGGAGTTCGGCGCACTCATCAAGGAACTCGGGGTCAACGGCAAGACCGTATACCCGGACTCGGCGCTGGGCGCGAGCAAGCAGGAAATCAAGACCGCTATCGTCACGGTGCTGAAGGGCGGTGTCGCCGCAAAACAGCCGGATTTCTACCGGGAACTCGCTTCCATTCTCGCATTCTTCCAGCCCGGGATCGGCGGCGACGGTGTGTCCCTCGATGCGGTCAGGGCCGACCAGACAACGTGGCGACCGATCGTGGAAGCCGAGATGCGCGAGAACGTCCGCTTCGTGGCGTCAGGAGCCCAACCGTAGATCCCTGCCGGCGGGCCCGCTGCCACCACCGGAGCATAGTGGCAGTTTAAGCCGACAGCTCCCGGGTGATCGCGTTCATCTCGGCCTCGACCGCCGCTCGCCAGGGCCTGCCGTTGGGTCCCGGCGAATCGATCGCCTGCCTGCCGGCGCCGACACCCGGCTGGAAGAACGCCAGCGTCGGCGCTGCCAGGCGCGCGAAGTCGGCCTGGTTCCCGGCCCCGCTTTCGAGCAGCAGCGTGATGGCATCCTTGATACCGCTTTTCGGATAGGCCAGCAGTGCAATGTCGACGACGAAGCTCCCGTCCAACTCGTTGGCGGAGACGATTTCGTGGAGTCGCTGCACGACATCGAGCGCTTCCACCAATTCGCCCGCCTCCCCGGCAGCCTGCCCGGGCTCCAGCGCGGGTGACGAGGAGCGCGAGCGGTGAGGCGCGAGCAGGTCCCTGGTGATGGCGATCATCTCGGCCTCCACAGCCGCTCGCCAGGGCTTGCCGTCCGGACCGGGCGAGTCCATCGCCTGTCCGCTCGCGTCGACTCCCGGCTGGAAGAATGCCATCGTCGGCGCCGCCAGGCGTGCAAACTCTGCCTGGTTCTCTGCTCCGCTTTCCAGCAGCAGCGCTATCGCATCCTGGATAACGCTTTTCGGGTGGTCGAGGAGCGCGGTGTCGACGACAAGGCTCCCATCCAGCTTGTTCGCGGCGACGATCTCGCCGAGTCGCTGTGCGATCCCGAACGCCTCAGCCAGCGCTTGTTCCTCCTCTGCCGTACGCACGGCACCGGGGCCGGAAGACGGCGACTGCGCGGCGAGGATGTCCCTGGTGATCGCCACCATGTCGGCCTCAACGGCCGCCCGCCAGGGCTCGCCGTCCGGACCGGGGGAATCGATCGGCTGCCGCTTCGCACCGACGCCGGGCTGGAAGAACGCCAGCGTCGGCGCGGACAGGCGCGCAAATTCGGACTGCTCCGCGGCACCGCGTTCAAGCAGCAGCGTGATGGCGCCCTGGATGTCGCTTTTCGGGTAGTCGAGGAGTTCGGTGTCGACAACGAAGCTGCCGTCCAGCCCGTTGGCCGAGACGATTCCGCCCAGCCGCTGGACCATGGCGAACGCCTCCACCAGGGCGTTCGCCTCCCGCATCACCTGCTCCGGCTCCAGCGCGGAAAAGAGCGCCTCCGGGGTGGGGGAGGAAAGGAGTCCGTGCCGGACCCGCCAGGACGATATCATGTTCCGCTTTTTTGCCTGTTGCAGCGCGTCGATGGTAAGCGTGGAATTGATATCGAGGCGGGGCGGTTCATCCCCGCGATAGAACCACTCGTGGATTCGCCTGGCATAGGCGTCGTTCATGCCCCGCAGCAGGTGGCCGTCGTCGAAGGTGAACCAGGGCTTGTCCGTCAGCGTCCGCAGGATGCAGCTGAAGGAAACGGCATTCCAGTAAAACACATACTCCGCGTCCCGCAGCAGTGACTGGAAGCGTGAGTACTCGCAATGGGGCAGCAGTTCCATCGCGTCGGCGGCGTGACTGTGCTTGCGCACGGCGTCGACGACGCTCGCGGGTGCGATAAGTGTGGGAACACGCCCCGCCTCGAGCGTTTCGTGCAGCTTGCGCAGCAGGACAATGCGAAACTTCCGTGAACTTTCTCGCAGCGCCCGTCCATACTTCGCTTCCTGTACTGCGTAGTCCTCGTTCCCGAGAACGAACAGCCAGCGTTGCTGTTCCAGGCGCGTCGAGGGCGTGGTTGCAGCCGGGGCATGCCCGGATTGCAGGAATATCGCCGGGTTGTGGAAGTGTAGCCGCGCTCCGTAATCCTGGTCCGTTTCTTTCGGCGATTCGCCACACGGATACACGTGGAGCACACCCTGCAGCATGCGATGCATTGCACCCAGCTCCAGCTTGCTCTCAGCCACCTGCGCCTCGGCGGCAATCCTCATCTTCACAATCCGCGAGAACAGCGACCAGAAAATCGAGTACTTCGGCGCCATGAACTTGACAAGTTCGTCGGGCTCAACTTCATCCAGGAGACCGAGGAACGGGTCGCTGGTAAAGCACTTCCATCCCTGCGCCCGCGTCGAACCCAACAGGGATTCGAGATCCTCTGTGCTGCACAAGTTGTGAATCGGAAGCAGGTACCCTGAGAAGAGGCCCAAAATGCCCGGCTCAAGTTTGCCGACCTGTGCACGAACATCGTCGAGCGAGTGGTATTCGAAAGTGCGCCCGGGCAGGACGCCGGAATTTTTCGCATACAACCGCGGCGGCAGCAGCAGTGTTGTGTTGGCCGCGAACGGCTGGCCGGCGAGGAGGTACAGCGCGAACGCCAGCTCACCGTAGTCGTTGCAAACGACCAGTACTAGCGGTTTGTCGCTGTCCGCCATGCGCGTTCCATTCGGTCCGATGCCGCGGCTGGCTGGCCCGACGGACGTTGTTGTTCGCCTGATCTGGGTTTCATTGCAGGACCGGCTCCACTAGCGAACGGCTAGTACATCTCTTCGTGCAGAAGATTACCATAGACCCTGCGCTCCAGTTTTGCCCATAGCGGGTTTTTGCGATACAGGCGCTTCATTTCCCTGCGGGAGTACCACTTGGCCAGGTCCCTGCTGTAGTCGTTGGAATTCATCTGTTTCGAGAGTGTCGAGAAATCCTTGCCGGTGAGGTCCAGGTAACGACCAAACACCGCAATAAAATCTTCCTCCAGGTTTTCCGTCCTGAGCCAATGGCTGATTGTCGTGAAATCGTAATGCTCCAGCAGCGCGTCGGCGGAATTCTTCCAGCCATCGGCCTCCATGAACCGGCCGGTGAGCAGGTGCTCCCTGGTGTGCCGGATATCCGGGTTCAGTGATTCCGTGTAGTGAATCTTGCTCACGATATATGCGGGCAGTCGCCGGATATTCGCCACCAAGTCTTTGCCCCCCAGGGAAACACCGGTGCGTCGCTCGCGCTCCTGGATCGTCTCGTGCCAGATGGGTACGCCCTGGCCGGTGACATCGAACACGATCGACGGGTCAGTCCCGAAATTCTGGAGCAGGGCGGACTCGGTGGTCGTTCCCGCGGCCTTGGGAAAGTGCAGCCAGATAAATGAATCGCCGATGATCACGATGTCATCCCGCCGGGGCTTCGAGTCGCATGGTCATTGTTCCGCTCAATTTACGCGTTTATTCGAAGGGATCGGAGCCTCGATTCTATAGGAGGGTGGATCGAATACAAGCTGGCGTGCCGCCACACCGCGCCACCGCTTGCGCGTGGTGCAAACGCATGGCGTGCCGTTTGGCGGGCGGGTAGCGCGGCTTACAGGTCGAGGGCTTCGAGCGACTCGGCGTAGTTGTCCGGCAGCGGCAGTTGCGCGACGCCGGAGTCGACTGCGGCCTTGGCGACCGCGGGGGCAATCCAGGTCAGCAGGCGGCCGTCCATGGGTTTGGGGATGATGTACTCGGGGCCGAAGGACAGGGCGTCCACGTCGCAGGCCTTCAGGACCTGCGCCGGTACCGGCTCGCGCGCCAGGGCACTCAACGCGTTGACCGCGGCGATTTTCATTTCCTCATTGATGCACGTGGCGCGCACGTCGAGTGCGCCGCGGAAGATGAAGGGGAAGCCGAGTACGTTGTTCACCTGGTTCGGGTAGTCCGAGCGACCCGTGGCGATAATGAGGTCGTCGCGCGTGGCCTTGGCGAGTTCCGGCTTGATCTCGGGGTCGGGGTTCGAGCACGCGAACACGACCGGCTTGTCGGCCATGGCTTTGAGGAGATCGGGAGTCAACAAATCCGCGCCGGACAGACCGACGAACGCATCCGCGCCGGTTACCGCATCGGTGAGGCTGCGCTTGTCCGTCTCGTTGGCGAACTCCGCCTTGAATTCGTTCACACCTTCGCGCCCGGCGTAGATCACACCGCGGCGGTCCAGCATGTAGATGTTCTCGCGCTTTGCGCCCATGCTGACAAGCTGGCGCATGCAGGCGATGGCGGCGGACCCCGCGCCCAGGCAGGTGATGACGGCGTTCTCGATCTGCTTGCCCTGTATCTCGAGGGCGTTGACCATGCCGGACGCGGTAACGATCGCGGTGCCGTGCTGGTCGTCGTGGAAGATGGGGATGTCGCAGGCGGCGATCAGCTTCGACTCGATCTCGAAGCATTCGGGCGCCTTGATGTCCTCGAGGTTGATGCCGCCGAAACTCAGCGCGATGCGCGACACCGTGTCGACAAATTCCTGGGCGTCCTCGGTGTCCACCTCGATGTCGATGGAGTTGATCCCGGCAAAGCGCTTGAACAGCAGTGACTTGCCTTCCATGACGGGCTTGCTCGCCAGCGCGCCGAGGTTGCCGAGGCCGAGCACGGCGGTGCCGTTGCTGATGACGGCCACCATGTTGCCCTTGCCGGTGTACTTGTATGCGGTGGCGGGGTCGGCCGCGATTTCACGGCAGGGTTCCGCCACGCCGGGGCTGTAAGCCAGTGACAGGTCGCGCTGGGTTTCCGCGGGCTTGGTGATCTCCACGCTGATCTTCCCGGGGATGGGATCAGAGTGATACGCGAGAGCGTCTTCCTTGAAATCTTGTGACATCGGGCGGCCTGCGGGTGGCGCACTGCTCGGAAAAGGACAACGAGCATATAGAAAAGGCCAGCGGGTAACAAGGTGTCAGGGTGCCGTGTTCGGGGCGCCGCTGTGCAGTCCGCCCGCGCGGTCCGGCGCCGGGAAATCTTTTGGCTCTCTGTCCGGGAACAAAAAAACCGGCCACTGGGGCCGGTTTTCGGGTGCCGCCTCGGCGGCAGGTTCTGCTTCAGCTCTTGGTGCCGCGATTGCCGAAGCGCTTCTTGAAGCGATCCACGCGGCCGCCGGAGTCGACGATCTTCTGCTTGCCCGTGTAGAAAGGGTGGCACTGGGAGCACACGTCGATGTGGAAGTCTTCGCACAGCGTCGAGCGCGTCTGGATGGTGTTGCCGCAACTGCAGGTGGCAGTCACCGTCTCGTACTTGGGGTGGATCTCAGCTTGCATGGTCTCGCTCCTGTTCCTGGCGCCGCCACCGGGGCGTCCGCCCGGCACCGCGCCGCAATGCGCTGGAGTGAGCCGCCCCGGCAGAACCCGCTGGGCCGCTCAAAAAATAGGCGGGCATCTTACCAGAGCGCGCCCTTAAAGCAAGGCCCGCGGGGCTTTTGCTACAATCGCCCGCTCCACCTGCTTTTTCCGCGCAAAGGGGCCAATGTCCGTACTCCGCCTGGCAATCCCGTCGCCCCTGCGCCGCTATTTCGACTACCTGCCACCCCCCGGCCTCGCGGCCGCGGACCTCGCCCGGCTCGCCCCGGGAATCCGCCTGCGCGTGCCCTTCGGCCGGCGCGAGGTCACGGGCTACCTGCTGGAGGTGCGCGGCGACTCCGACGCACCGGAGGGCAGCCTCAAGCCCGCGCTCGAACTGCTGGATGACCAGTCCCTGCTGTCGCCGGAGCTTTTCGACCTCTGCGAATGGGCGGCCGCCTATTACCACCACCCGCCCGGGGAGGTGTTCCAGGCGGCCTTCCCCAGGCGCCTGCGCGAGGGCAAGGCGCCGCTGCCCGCCGGGGAGCGGGCGTACCGGCTGACGACGCGGGGCCGGGGACTCGCACCGGACGCCCTGGCCCGCTCGCCGCGCCAGGCCCAGGCCGTGGCGCTGCTGCGCGGCGCCGCGGCGGTAGCGGCGACCGCGCTGAAAGACGCCGGCGTGAACAGCAGCGTGCTGCGCAGCCTGCGCGACAAGGACCTCGTACAGGAATGCCACCTCGATGCGCCGCCGACGCCGCCCACCGCGCGGCCGGGGCTCGCGCCGAACCGGGAACAGGCCGCGGCCATCGCCGCGGTGCAGGCGGCCGCCGGTGCGTTCTCCTGCCACCTGCTCGAAGGGGTCACGGGCAGCGGCAAGACAGAGGTGTACCTGCAACTGATCGCGGACTGCATCGGCCGCGGGCAGGCGGCGCTGGTGCTGATCCCCGAGATCGGGCTGACGCCGCAGACGGTGGCGCGCTTCGAATCCCGCTTCGACACCACCATCGCCGTGCTGCACTCCGGCCTGTCCGACGCGCAGCGCTACCAGGCCTGGGAGCACGCGCGGACGGGCCGCGCGCCCATCGTCATCGGGACCCGCTCGGCGGTGTTCACCCCCCTGCAGAATCTCGGGCTCGTTATCGTCGACGAGGAGCACGACAGCTCCTTCAAGCAGCAGGACGGGTTTCGCTACTCGGCCCGCGACGTGGCCATCAAGCGCGCCCAGTTGAACGACTGCCCGGTGCTGCTCGGCAGCGCCACGCCGTCCCTCGAGAGCATTCACAACGCGGAGCTGGGCCGCTACGCGCACCATCCGCTGACGCAGCGCGCCGGCGGCAGCGAACTGCCGACCATCCGCGTGCTGGACGTGCGCAAGCAGGCGCTGCAGGCCGGGTTGTCGGACGCACTCATTGCACAGCTCGAAGCGACGCTGGGCGCCGGAAAGCAGGCGCTGTTGTTTCTCAACCGCCGCGGCTACGCCCCCACCCTGCAGTGCCACGACTGCGGCTGGGTGGCGCAGTGCACTGCCTGCGATGCGCGGCTCACCGTGCACCGGCGCCGCCGCGCCCTGCGCTGCCACCACTGCGGCGCGGGGCACCCGCTCACGCAGCGCTGCCCGCACTGCCACAGCAACCAGCTGCTCACCGCCGGTCTGGGCACCGAGCAGAGCGACGACTTCCTCCGCGCGCGCTTTCCCCACTTCCGGGTGCACCGGGTGGACTCGGACTCCATGTCCGGCCGCGACGCCATGCAGTCGCTGGTCGACGACATCAACCGCGGCGAGCCCTGCATCCTGCTGGGCACCCAGATGCTGACCAAGGGCCACCACTTCCCTGGCGTCAGCCTCGTGGCGGTCATCGACGCCGACGCCATGTTGTTCAGCGCCGACTTCCGCGGCGAGGAGCGCATGGCGCAGCTGCTCACGCAGGTCGCGGGGCGCGCCGGCAGGGCAGGCACCCGCGGCGAGGTGTTGTTACAGACCCACTACCCCGATCACCCCGCCGTGGTCGCCCTCCTGGCGCACGACTACGCGGCGCATGCACGCAGGTTGCTGGCCCAGCGGCGCGAGCGCGGCCTGCCGCCGGTCGGCCAGATGCTCGTGCTGCGCACCGATTGCCCCGACGCCGCCTGGGGCGAGCAGTTCCTGGCGCAGCTGCGCCGCGCGGCCGAGAGGCGCCTGCCCGCCGGGGTGCACCTCATCGGCCCGCTGCCCTCGCCCATGCCGCGTCGCGCGGGCCGCTTCCGCAGCCAGTTGCTGGTAGGCGCACCGGCCCGCCCGCAGGCCCAGGCAGCGGCGGGCGTACTCGTCGAGGCCGCGCAGGGCCTGCCCGTGAAGCACAGTCTCAACTGGTCGATCGATATCGACCCCCAGGACATCTTCTAGCGCCGCCGCAATCTGGCCTTGGCATAGCGTTATCGGGATAATAGGCCGCCTGAACAGCCGGCGCCCCCGCAGCGGCATCGATCAACACCCAGGTAACTCGCCAAATAATGAAGGAAGAACTGTCCCGGCTGATCCACCAGGCACTGGATGAGCTGGTGAAAACCGACGCCCTGCCCGCCGACATCAGCCCGAACGTGCAGATCGATCGCACCCGCGACAGCAGCCACGGCGACCTCGCGAGCAATATCGCGCTCACGCTGGCGAAGGCCTCAGGCCGGAAACCGCGCGACCTGGCGGCGGCGATCTGCGCCGCGCTGCCCCCCAGCGACCTCGTGGCGAGGGCGGAGATCGCCGGGCCGGGTTTCATCAACTTCTTCCTGTCGGCGAGTTCCAGCCAGGCGGTGGTGCGCAACATTCTCGAGCAGGGCGACGCCTTCGGCAGGAACGCCGAGGGCGCCGGGCGCAAGGTGCAGGTAGAATTCGTGTCCGCCAACCCCACCGGGCCGCTGCACGTGGGCCACGGCCGCGGCGCCGCGGTGGGCGACAGCCTGTGCCGCCTGCTCGCCGCCACCGGGTGGGATGTCACCAGCGAGTTCTATTACAACGACGCCGGTGCGCAGATCGACAACCTCGCCCTGTCGGTGCAGGCGCGCTGCAGGGGCCTCGGCCCCGACGACGCGAGCTGGCCCGAGGACGGCTACCGCGGCGACTACATCGTGGACGTGGCCGAGGCCTACCAGCGCGGCGACACGATCGACGCCGAGGACCGGCACGTGCAGGGCGCGGGTGACGCGGGGGACCTCGCCGCGATTCGCGACTTCGCCGTGGCCTACCTGCGCCGCGAGCAGGACCTCGACCTGCAGGCCTTCGAGGTGCACTTCGACAACTTTTTCCTCGAGTCCTCGCTGTACGAGAAAGGCGCGGTGGAGGACACCGTCGCGCGCCTCGTTGCCAACGGCCACACCTACGAGAAAGACGACGCCCTGTGGCTGCGCACCACGGATTTCGGCGACGACAAGGACCGCGTCATGCGCAAGAGCGACGGCGGCTACACCTACTTCCTGCCGGATGTCGCCTACCACCTGGACAAATGGCAGCGCGGCTTCGAACGCGTGATCAACGAACAGGGCGCGGACCACCACAGCACCGTCACCCGCGTGCGCGCGGGCCTGCAGGCACTGGACCAGGGCATTCCCGAGGGGTGGCCGGACTACGTGTTGCACCAGATGGTGCTGGTGATGCGCGGCGGCGCAGAGGTGAAACTGTCCAAGCGCGCCGGCAGCTACGTGACCCTGCGCGACCTGATTGACGAGGTCGGCTGCGACGCCACGCGCTACTTCCTCGTGGCGCGCGGACCCGGGTCGCAGCTTACCTTCGACATCGACCTCGCGCTGTCCCAGAGCAACGACAACCCCGTGTACTACATCCAGTACGCCCACGCGCGCACACGCAGCGTGCTGCGCAAGCTGGCGGAACAGGGCTGGGAGTGGCACGCGGAGCGCGCGCTGCAAGACCTCGAACAACTCGGGGAGGAGCACGAGAAAGCGCTGCTGCGCCGCCTCGACAGCTACCCCGAAGTCGTGGCGACGGCCGCGCGCGACCTGGAACCGCATACCGTCGCCAACTACCTGCGCGACCTCGCCGGCGACTTCCACACCTGGTACAACGCGCACAAGATGCTGGTCGATGACGCGGCCGTGCGCAATGCGCGCGTCGCGCTCAGTGAAGCCGTGGGGCAGGTGATCCGCAACGGCCTGGGCCTGCTCGGCGTGTCCGCCCCGGAGTCCATGTAAGGCCGTGGCGCGGGACTACGCCAAGAGCCGCCAGGGCGGCGCGCGGAAGAAACCCGCACAGCGGGGGAAGACCGGCGCGAAATCCTCCGGCACGGGCAGCCTGCGCGTTTTCATCGCGGGCCTGGTCTCCGGCGTGTTTCTCAGCTTCCTCGCCTACCTGGCCAGCATCCAGGAGCCCGGCAGGCCGCCGGAGGCGACCGCGAAGCCGGGCCCCGCCGTGGCCACGCCGGAGCCAAGCTACGAGTTCTACACCCTGCTGCCCGAGCAGCGGTACGAGGTGAACATCCCCCCGCGCACCGTGGAGCCCGCGGCGGATGTCGCCGCCCCGGCACGCGAGACCTACCTGCTGCAGGCCGGCTCCTTCCGCAGCCTGGAGGACGCCGACCGGCGGCGGGCGCAGCTGCTCCTGTTGGGCCTCGAACCCACCGTGCAGGAGAGCGAGACGGACAACGGCCGCTGGCACCGCGTGTACCTGGGCCCCTTCGAGCGCCGCGGTGATGCACTGGCCGCGCGCAAGCTGACGGCGTCGGCCGACATCGACACGCTGCTGCTGAAACGCGGCGCACAGTAATACGACGACGGCGCTTGAATTGCGCCGCCCGCTCCCCATATCAACCAGATGGCCGCTACCGGGAGGCCCAAGGAGACCGGAAATGGAACAGTACCACGGCACAACCATCCTCTCGGTGCGGCGCGGCAACAGCGTTGTGATCGGCGGCGACGGCCAGGTCTCCATGGGCAACACCGTCATGAAGGGCAACGCCCGCAAGGTGCGCCGCCTGCACCGCGACCAGGTACTGGCGGGCTTCGCCGGCGGCACCGCCGACGCCTTCACCCTCTTCGAACTCTTCGAGGCGCAGCTCGACAAGCACCAGGGGCACCTCGTGCGCGCCGCGGTGGAACTGGCCAAGGCCTGGCGCACCGAGCGCGCCCTGCGCCAGCTTGAGGCCCTGCTCGCCGTGGCGGACAAGGACACCTCGCTGGTCATCACGGGCAACGGCGACGTGATCGAGCCGGAGGACAACCTCATCGCCATCGGCTCCGGCGGCCCTTTCGCACAGGCCGCGGCGCGCGCGCTCATGGACAACACCGATCTCGACGCGCGCACCATCGTGGAGAAAGGCCTCGGCATCGCCGGGGACATCTGCATCTACACCAACCACAACCGCACCATCGAACAACTGGATTTCTAGGACCCCATGTCGAATATGACCCCCCGCGAGATCGTCAGCGAGCTCGACAAGCACATCATCGGCCAGGCCGATGCCAAGCGCGCCGTGGCGATTGCGCTGCGCAACCGCTGGCGCCGCATGCAGCTGTCCGAGGACCTGCGCGCGGAGATCACCCCCAAGAACATTCTCATGATCGGCCCCACGGGCGTGGGCAAGACCGAGATCGCGCGACGCCTGGCGAAACTCGCCAACGCACCGTTTGTGAAAGTCGAGGCGACCAAGTTCACCGAGGTCGGCTATGTCGGCCGCGACGTCGAGTCCATCGTGCGCGACCTCGTGGACGTGGCCGTGAAGATGTACCGCGAGCAGGAAATGACCCGCGTGCGCTACCGCGCGGAAGACGCCGCGGAGGAGCGCATACTGGACATCCTGTTGCCCCCCGCCCGCGACAGCGACGCGAGCACCGGCAGCAACACCCGGCAACTGCTGCGCAAGAAACTGCGCGAGGGTGAGCTGGACGACAAGGAGATCGAGGTCGAGCTGACCAGCAACGTGGCGAGCATGGAGATCATGGCGCCGCCGGGCATGGAGGAGATGACCAGCCAGCTGCAGTCCATGTTCTCCAACCTCGGCCGCGGCGGCCAGCGCAAGAGCCAGAAGATGACGGTCAAGGCCGCCTTCGAGGCCCTGTGCGACGAGGAGGCCGCGAAGATGGTGAACGAGGACGAACTCAAGCAGAAGGCCGTGAGCGCGGCGGAGCAGAACGGCATCGTGTTCATCGACGAACTGGACAAGGTCGCCAAGCGCTCCGAGGGCGCCGGTGCGGACGTCTCCCGCGAGGGCGTGCAGCGCGACCTGCTGCCGCTGATCGAGGGCAGCACCGTGAGCACCAAGCACGGCACGATCAAGACAGACCACATCCTGTTCATCGCCTCCGGCGCGTTCCACCTCGCCAAGCCCTCCGACCTCATCCCGGAACTGCAGGGCCGCCTGCCGATCCGCGTGGAGTTGCACGCGCTGACGCCGGAGGATTTTGAGCGCATCCTGACCGAACCCAACGCATCGCTCACGGAGCAGTACCAGGCACTGCTCGCCACGGAAGGCCTGTCGGTGAACTTCAGCCAGGACGGGCTGCGCCGCATCGCCGAGACCGCGTGGCACGTGAACGAGAAGACCGAGAACATCGGCGCGCGACGCCTGCACACCGTGATGGAACGCCTGCTGGAGAACATCTCCTTCGACGCCGCCGACGCGGGGCTGTCCTCCGACTCGCTGACGGTGGATGCCGATTACGTGGACGAGCAGCTCAAGGAGCTGAGCTCCGACGAGGACCTGTCCCGGTTTATACTCTGAGCATGGCCGAGCACCGACCGAGCGCGATCAACCTGCGCAGGAAATCGAAGACGCTGGATCTCGAATACCCCGGCGGCGAGTCCTATTCACTGCCCTGCGAGTACCTGCGCGTCTATTCTCCGTCCGCCGAGGTCATGGGCCACGGCCCGGGGCAGGAAGTCCTGCAGACGGGCAAGATGCACGTCGCCATCGTCGACATCAAACCGGTCGGCCACTACGCGCTGCAACTCGTCTTCGACGACGGCCACGACACCGGCCTGTACTCCTGGGACTATCTCTACGAGTTGTGCGTGGAACACGACACAAAGTGGCAACGCTACCTCGACCGCATGACCGAAGCCGGCGCGGCCCGCGACCCCGAGGTGCAGGTCCTGAAGCTCTAGCACAACTCTTGTCGCCCTGCGCAGAACCCAACTCTCGTCACCCTGCGTAGAACCCAACCATCGTCGCCCCCGCGCAGGCGGCGGTCCGACGTCTCGGGACCCAGTGACTTTATATGCAGAGCAGACTGGTAATCCTTTAGCCCCACCCAGGCCCCGACCCGCGATATCTCTTCGCTCGCTGTCGGCCCCGCTCCGCGGTGCCCTCCGTCGGTCGGGAGCCTCCTGCGGAGTCTCCCTCCACTCCCTCGGTGCCTCCCTGACGGCTACGCGAAGAGATATCCCGGC
>JAUIEP010000201.1 GCA_030428835.1 Gammaproteobacteria bacterium
TGAACCATTTGATGGGAATCCGGCATCAAATGGCAATGGCACCATGCTCGGCCTCAACGTGGATTCAGCCCAGGAAGTCGAAAGGTTGTATAGCAAGGCGCTCGAGCTGGGCGGCACAAGCGAAGGAGAACCGTGTGAACGCGCCGGCAGGCATTCGGCGTATTTCAGGGACCTGGATAGAAATAAAGTGTGTTTGTTCGTGTAGGAATGCCTGGCGAGCAGCCAACAGCCAACGGGGACGGAGGGAATAAAATTTAAACCCTCCGTCCCCCTTTAACGCTCTTAACGCATGATTCACATCAGAGCCTGAGCAATACCCACATCAATGCAACACTGACCAGCGATGCCACGACCGTCCGGACCGCGTTCCACCTGACCCAGCGGCCCTCGAAGGCGCTTCGGGCTGACGCCAGCGCGTCGGCATTCATCGTCCCGATGTCGAGTCGTTGCAGGGTATTGTTCAGCGGTACGTTTATCCTGAACGTGGGCACCTGTACGCCCGCCACGTAGACTATCGCGCTGATGACAACAACAGCTCGCTCTGCCCCATCCAGTTGCAGGGCACCCATGCCGGCCGCCAGTAGCAGCGCTACGGCCGAACCCATCCAGACCAGGCCAAAGATCGGCTGGCCCGACTGGATGACGCCGTCGATCACCTGAAAACCGCGGATGAACTCTCTATCGCCCAGTTTGGCCAATCCCGGCATCACCACCGTTGCGAACGCGAAGACAAACCCCGCCGTTAAAGCGCAAAGCAGTGTTGCCAGGATCAGGACAAGCTCCAGCAAATTCATGATTCATACTCCTGTCGAGCGCTCTTGAAGTTTACGCGATCCAGCCCATTCGACCCGCCGCATACGCCGCTTTGGTGTCCGCGATTTGCTCCTGCGAGCCCATCACGAACGGACCGTCCTGCACATAGCTCTCGGCGATCCGCGCACCGTCGAACAGGGCGAAGTGCGCACGCTCACGAGACGGGTTAGCGATGCCGATCTCCGTCGGCCGATCAGTCTTGACTGCCATGGCCTGGCCGGGGGCCAGGCGCCGGGTGGCTTCACCCATGACGACGTGCAGGCTCCCCTCGACGGCCTGAACCCATATACCCCTGTTGTCGATCGTTCCATGTGCGAAGCGACCGCCCGGCTGCAAAGTTCCGTCCAGTATGGTCATCTGCGTTGATGGTGAGGCGCCGCCGGAAACGCCATTCGATTCTCCCAGCGCGACTTTCACGCGATAGTCCTGGCCGTGGATCACGGGCATATCCGCCGATCGCACCAGGAGTGAGGCGGGTGCTTCAAATCGCCGCGCCTGCGGCACGTTCACGAATACCTGCAATCCGTGGATACGCGCGCCCGCGCGAGGGGACTCGTCATGAATCGCTCCGCTGCCGGCGCTGAGCCAGTACAAGTCGCCGGGGCGCAGGTCAAAGTCGTTTCCCAGTGAGTCGCGATTGTGAAAAAGGCCCTCACTGTCTTCAAACAGCAGGGACACGGCAGACATCCCGGCGTGGGGGTGTACGCCGAAGGTGGGTTCCGTCATGAGGTAGTGATCGACCATGACCAACGGGTCCATGGCTTCCCCTATGTCTCGAGCGCGAAAGCTCTGCGCCTCAAAACCCGCTCCCACAGTGAGATCGTCGCCATTGAGCGGCCCGGATACGAGAGCCGCGTCATCCCGCGTGCAGCCGTTTGCACTGGTAAGCGCCCTGTTGATCGCATTCATTTTTGCTACCTCTTCCTGTTCTGTTGAGTTTCGAAAAGTATAAAAACAGGACAATAATCTTGAAAATAGCCAATATTGGAATATATAGTTCTATATACAGGACAATACAGAGGAGCCACTCGTGACTGCCATCGACCTGAACGACTATTTCTACTTCGTGCATGTCGTTGACAAGGGTGGCTTCACCCGCGCCTCGGAATCCCTCGGCATCCCCAAGTCCAGGCTCAGCAGACACATCGCCCGGCTTGAGGCGCGCCTGGACACCGTCCTCATCCAGCGAACGACGCGTCAGTCGAAGCTCACCGAACTCGGTGAACTGTTCTACCAAAGAGCCCGTGCCGTGGTCGATCAGATGGAACTCGCTGAAGCAGAGGTGAAGCGGAAGAAAAACACCCTGCTGGGGAAGGTCACCCTGAGTTGTTCGGTAGGCGTCGCACAGTTCGCACTGAAGGAACTGATCGCCCGGTTCATGGCGGAGAACCCGCAAGTCTCTGTTAGGCAACAAGTGACCAACGAGAACATTGATCTCATCGCCTCGGGTGTCGACATGTCGATCCGTGGCCACACGGATCCGCTGCCTGATTCCGCTCTCGTAGCAAGGCGCCTGGCCGTTGTCGAATGGAACCTGTTTGCCTCGCCGGACTGTCTTGCCCAAGGACAGGCGATATCCCAGCCCGCAGATCTCGCACACCATCAGACACTGGCTCTGGGATGGCGGGCGACAGGTGAGCACTGGCGGCTGGAGCACGAGCGAACCGGGACGAGAGAGACTATTCAGATCGCGCCTCGATTGAAGAGTGAAGACATGACGACGTTAAAGAAGGCCGCGAGCGAAGGCCTGGGCATCGTGGCGCTGCCCGCGTATACCTGCCGTGACGAGCTGGCAGCCGGCCAGTTAGTCAAGGTATTGCCAGAGTGGCATGCGGGCCGGGCAAACCTGAGCCTTGTGATGCCGCGCAAAAGTGGGTTCTCCGCACCTGTGGTCGCGCTGCAGGAGTTTTTGCAGGCAGAAACCGCGGGCTATGTTGCAATGCCCTGAAGCGGTGGCGAAAGCAGTCGAAGGACTGCTATTGGCTTTGCAATCCAGTGTCGACGCACTGCATGCGGCAAATCGAGCTGCCTAGAACTGTGTACCCCCGTCGCAGTTAATCACGGCACCGGTGAGATACCCGGCACGCGACGACAGCAGGAACGCAAAAAGGTCGGCCAGTTCCTCGGGCTCTCCCACCCGGTTCATAGCCACCGACATCTTGAAGTCCTCCACCATCATCCTGCTGATCGCCTCCATCGGCGGCAGGTCGTACTTCTCCACCGCCATGTCGATCACCACCTGCGCGGACTCGGTCGCCACGAAGCCGGGGCACACGGTGTTGGCGCGGATGTTGTCGGCGCCGTAGGTCAGCGCGAGGTTCTTGGTGAGGCTGGCCACCGCGGTTTTCATCGTGGCGTAGCCGAGCAGCGGCGGCTTCTGCGCGCGGATGGAGTAAGCCGCGGTCGTGACGATGCTGCCGCCGCCGGCCTTTTGCAGGTGCGGGATCGCGGCGCGACAGGAACGCACCGTGGTCATCACGTGCACCTGGAAGTAGTCGTCCCAATCCTCGTCGGCCAGCTCGAGAATGGATTTGCGGGTCTGCAGGGTACCGGCGGTGACGGCCAGGCCGTCCAGGCGACCGAAGTGGCCGGCGGCGTTGTCGATCGCCGCTTCCACTGAGCCCTTCTGCGTGCCGTCGCCGGTGAACATGCGGACCTCGGCGCCGGTCTCGTCGCGCAGCAGCGCCGCGCGCTCCTCGCCGCGCTCCGGTTTCCGCCCGATGATCGCCACGCGCGCACCTTCATTCGCCAGCAGGCGCGCGGTCGCGAAACCCATGCCGCCGACGCCGCCGACGATCACGTAGGCTTTGTCTTTTACACCGAGATCCATGCCGCCGGCTCGCGGGCGCAGCGCCTACGCGCGGCCTTCCAGGAGGCCCTTCAGGTTCGTGCAGAACACCTTCTCGATATCGGCCGCGGGGAAGTGCGCAAACTCCTCCAGGTAGTCGAGCGGGTTGCTGGTGCCCTCGGCGTGCGGGTAGTCGCTGCCGAACAGGACGCGCTCGATGGGCACTTCCTTCACGAGTTCGTCCGGGTCGTCCTCGTAGAACGGCGCGATGAACACGTGTTCGCGGAAGGTGTCGCGCGGGTGCCGCTTGAAGCTGCCGGGCATCTTGCCGTAGGCCTTGTCGAGGCGCTGCAGCAGGGGCTTGACCCAGGACGCGCCGTTCTCGACCGAGGCCACCTTCAGCGTCGGATGGCGGTCGAACACGCCGTGGCAGATCAGCGCCGCCATGGAGTCGGAGATGGCGCGGCCGATCAGGTCGACCACCACCTTGAACGGGTCGAATGAGAACGCCTTCTGCTCCCCGCCCTGCCCGCTCCACCAGCGCGTGACGCGGTCGTAGCCGCTGTCCGAGCCGTGGAAGGTGACGAAGATGCCGGCGTCGGCGACGCGCGCCCAGAACGGGTCGTACTCCTCGAAGCCGAAGGAGCGGCTGCCGCGAATATCCGGTACCGGCGCCGGGCGGATGTTCACCACGCGCGCGCCCTGCTCCAGTACGTACTCCAGTTCCTGTACCGCGGCGTCGACGTCGGTGAGGTTAATGAAGGGCACGTAGAACAGCCGGTTCTCGCGCGCCATGCCCCACTCCTCCGCAGCCCAGCGGTTGAGCGAGTGGAACAGCGCCGCCGACACGTCGCCGCGCGGCCCGATGCGCTCCTCGACCACGGAGCCCAGCGTCGGGAAAATCATCGCCGCGTGCAGGCCCTGCTCGTCCAGTTCCGCGATACGCGTTGCGCCGGTGCGCCAACTGGCCGGCGGCGTGATCGGCTTGCCCGTCAGTTCGCGCAGCGATTTGCCCTCCGGGTTGTTGCTGCGGTAGTAGGCCTCGTGGGCGCCGGGGCGGGCGACCACCTCGAAAGTGGGGTTGGGTATGAAGTCGGAGACCATGCCCCCGATCACGAGTTTCTTGCGACCGTTTTTCTCTACGAAGTAGAACTCCCGCTTCATGTTGTCGGGCAGGTACTTGGTGAGGGCGTCTTCGGTTTCGTACAGGTGGTGGTCTGCGTCGTAGACAGGGAATGTCACGCTCGGCATGGGAAACTACCTCCATTGGGCATAACCGGCGGGCGGGTGGCGGATGTCTTGCCGCGTGTGCGCGGCGACGGACGACTCAATTATACAACTATTTGAAACCGCCCGATATAGATAGAACGAACCTGGCTTATCGACTATATTGGCAGCCTTGAGCCAGGTTGCCGTGCGCCAGTGTCGTCAGCACGCCGCGGAACAGGCGAAAAATCGCCTATTATTATAACTATTTCAACAGGTTAAGAATTTCGTATCGTTTTCGATTCACGGCTTACACATCACAGCGGCTGTTCCCCGGAAGCACCCGGCGGGGAGTCCGGCCACCAGGAGGTCTAATTTGTCTAACTATATTCTTTACGAAACCGCCGACGCGGTGGCCACCATCACCCTGAACCGCGCCGACCGGCGCAACGCCCAGAACCAGCCACTGCTGGAGGAACTCAACGAGGCCTGGGAACGCGCGGCGGCGGACGACGACGTGCGCGTGATCCTGCTGCGCGCCGAGGGCCCGCACTTCTCCGCCGGTCACGAGATGTCGCCGGAGGCCACGCAGGCCAACCCCGCCTTCGGCAAGATCCGCGACTCCATCGCGACGCGCGGCACCCTGGAACTCTACAGTTGGGAAGCGAAGCACTACTTCGGCTTCTCGCGGCGCTGGCGCGAGATTCCCAAGCCTTCCATCGCCGCGGTGCAGGGCGCCTGTATCGCCGGCGGCCTGTTGCTGGCCTGGCCCTGCGACCTGATCGTGGCCGCGGACAACGCGCGCTTCTCCGACCCGGTGGTCATGATGGGTATCGGCGGCGTCGAGTATCACGGGCACACCTGGGAGCTGGGTGCGCGCAAGGCGAAGGAGATGCTGTTCACTGCACGGCCGATCGACGCCGCCGAGGCGGAGCGTCGCGGCATGGTCAATCGCGTCGTGCCGGTCGACGAACTGGACGAGCAGAGCCGGGCGCTGGCCGTGGAGATCGCGCAGATGCACCCGCACGCACTGGCCATGGCCAAGCGCGCCGTCAACCAGACACTCGACACCATGGGCCAGTACGCCGCGCTGCAGGCCTGCTTCGACATCCACCAGCTCGGCCACAATTCCGCGCTCGCGCAGAGCGGCCAGTTCGTGCTGACCGACCACCAGGGCATCAAGGCGGCTGGCAAAAAGTGAGTCTCCTGATTGACGACGCGTGCGGCGTGCGCACGCTGACGCTGAACCGGCCGGACAGGCTGAACACGCTGACGCCGTCGCTATGCGCCGCCCTGCTCGACGCGCTGCGCGACTGCGTGCGCGACCCGGGCGTGCGCGCCGTGGTGCTAGCGGGCGCCGGTCGCGGCTTCTGCGCGGGCTTCGAACTGTCCGGTGGCGGCGAGGACGCTGATGAACTCGAACAGCGCTGGTCGGAGGACCCGCTCTGGCTGAGTCCCGACCAGGTCGCCAACCGCATGATGGAGGATGCCCAGATACCGACGTTACTGCACCGCATGCCCAAGCCGACCATCGCCGCGGTGCGCGGTCCCGCCGCCGGCACCGGCCTCGTGCTCGCGGCGGCCTGCGACCTGCGCATCGCCTCGGACACCGCGGTATTCAAGACGGCCTTCGCGAGCGCCGGGCGCTGCGGCGACCCGGGCGGCAGCTTCCTGCTGACCCGTCTCGTCGGCCCGGCCAGGGCGCGCGAACTGTACCTGCTGGACGAAAAGGTCCCCGCGCGGGAAGCGCTGGCGATGGGCCTGGTAACGAAAGTGGTGCCCGATGCGGAACTGGACGCGGCCACCGCCGCGCTCGCCGCCACACTGGCCGAGGGACCCGCGCTGGCGTACGCCGGCATCAAGCGCAACCTCAACGCCGCGATCACAGGCACGCTGGAGGAAACCATCGCCATGGAGGGACCGGCGAACGCCCGCGCCAGCCTGTCCCACGACGGCAAGGAGGCGGGCCGCGCGTTCATGGAGAAGCGGCCGCCCAAATTCAGGGGCTACTGATCGCCCCACCATTACGAATCGCCCTGCGCCCGGCCGCGGGTAGCACAGGCCGGCGCAGCACCGGAACAGGAGTTCCCACTTGACCTACCCCGGGCACTGGTCACAAAGCCAACCCGACGCGCCGGCCATCATCATGGCGGGCAGCGGCGAACGCACCACGTTCGCCGAACTGGAGG
>JAUIEP010000020.1 GCA_030428835.1 Gammaproteobacteria bacterium
TGACGCCGGTGAATCCGGGCACCGAATCGCGGATGGATTCCACTTCGCGAATGATGGAGTCCTCGGAACGGTTCTGGATGATGCGTCCTTCGTGCTCGGTGATGGAGCAGAAGGTGCAGCCGCCGAAGCAGCCCCGCTGGATCGCCACCGAGAAGCGGATCATCTCGTAGGCGGGTATCCGGGCACCGCCGTAACCGGAATGCGGCAGGCGTGTGTAGGGCAGTTCGAACACGGCGTCCAGCTCCGTGGTACTCAGCGGCATTGGCGGCGGGTTCAGCCACACCTCGCGGTCACCGTGGGCCTGGACCAGCGGCCGCGCGTTGTGGGGGTTGGTTTCCTTGTGCAGGATGCGCGAAGCGTGGGCGTACAGGGCGGGGTCGTCCCGGACCTGTTCGTAGGACGGAATCCGTATCACCGCCCGGGCGTCGTCGTGCAACCCGCTCAGCAGGCGCACGGGCTCGGCTCCGTCCGCGGCCACCTGTTCCGCACAACCCTGCGCCGGCTGCGCCGCGTAGGGGTTCGCGGGTGCGGTGACCGGGCCGACAACGTCGATGCTCGTGGAGTCGATCAGCCGCCGGTCGGCGGGCAGTTGCCTGATGACGAACGCGGTGCCGCGCAGGTCGCGAATGTCCTGCACGTTGTCGCCCGCGGCGAGCCGGTGCGCAACCTCGACGATGGCGCGTTCCGCGTTGCCGTACAGCAGGAGGTCGGCGCGGCTGTCGAGCAGGATGGAGCGACGCACCTTGTCGCTCCAGTAATCGTAATGGGCGATACGGCGCAGGCTCGCCTCGATGCTGCCGATGACAAGCGGCACGCCCCGGTAGGCCTCGCGAACCCGCTGGCTGTAGACGATCACGGCGCGGTCCGGTCGGCGGTCCCCCGCGTTGCCGGGCGTGTAGGCGTCGTCATTGCGTCGTTTGCGGTCCGCGGTGTAGCGATTGATCATCGAGTCCATGTTGCCGGCGGCGACCCCGAAGAAGAGGTTGGGGCGGCCGAGCGCGCGGAAGGGTTCCGCGCTGCGCCAGTCGGGCTGGGCGATGATGCCGACGCGGAAGCCATGCGCCTCCAACAGCCGGCCGATGACAGCCATCCCGAAGCTCGGGTGGTCCACGTAGGCGTCGCCGGTGACAAGGATGATGTCGCAGCTGTCCCAGCCCAGGGCGTCCATCTCGGCCCGCGACATCGGCAGTTCCGGGGCGGGTCCGAAACATTCGGCCCAGTACTTGCGGTAAGAGAACAGTGGGGTGGTCATGGCTCGGGAAGGCGGGGTGCGGGCGAAGATTGTACCACGCTCCCCCGGTCGGCCGCCCCTGGACAAAACAGGGCATGAACACTTCAGGCGGGCGCGCAGTGCGGGTATGATGTCACCGGATTAACTCCTGTTAACAATAACCATGGGTAGTCTTATGAATAAGTTGGTAACCCGCAGTTTCCTGGCGCTGCTCACCGCCGCCACCGGCGCCGCTGTCGCGCCACAGTCCCTCGCCCAGGGCGTCCTGGAAGAAGTCATCGTAACGGCGCAGAAGCGTGAACAGAGCCTGCAGGACGTGCCTGTGGCCGTGTCCGCGTTCAATGCAGCCATGATCGAGAAGTCCGGCGTGAAGGACATGTTCGACCTGCAGGTCAACGCGCCCAGCCTCATCGTCGGACAGTCCCAGACCTCCACGACCTCCACGTTCCAGATACGCGGTGTGTTTACCAGCTCCCAGAACTTCGGCCTTGAATCGTCGGTCGGCCTGTACGTCGACGGCGTCTATCGCGCGCGGCAGGGCTCCATGATCAATAACCTGGTCGATGTTGGCTCGGTGGAGGTCCTGCGCGGCCCACAGGGCACACTGTTCGGCCGCAACACGCCCGCCGGCGCGCTGCAGATCAACTCGGTGGCCCCGGACTTCGAGGGGACGGGCTTTATCGAGGGCAGTGCCGGTGAGTACGACCTGCTGAGCACCAGCGCGGCCAAATCCTTCACCATCGTAGAGGACGTCCTCGCGGTGCGCGCCACGGGCTTCTGGATGGAGCGCGACGGCTACCTGGACTGGATAGGTCCGGACGGTATTAACGAGGACGAGGCCATCAACGACAGGGACCGCTGGGGCGCGCGGCTGCAGGCGCTCTTTACGCCGACCGACGACCTCACCATGCGCTTTATCGTGGACCACTCCGAAGTCTCGGAAACCTGCTGCGGCGTGGGCTCCTACAAGAATAACTTCGCACCGCAGGACGGCAGGACTGGTCCCCCGGTTCTGAATCCCTTCCCCAACGGTCCCTCAGACCAGTTTATCGTCGATGGTGGGGGCACCGTGCTCGACCAGGACGACTTCTACGACTACAAGGTGACGGCTGCACAGAAGCCGCGGTCCGAGAACGAGGATGAGGGTGTGTCGCTCCAGCTCGATTACGAGACCGACCACGTGCTTATTACCAGCATTACCGCTTACCGCACCCACGAATCCTATGACGAGGCCGACATCCTCTTTACCAACCTGGACGGCGCTTACCGCATCAACGATGCCGAGCAGGAGCAGTTTACCCAGGAATTGCGCTTCACCGGTGACGGAGAGGCGCTCAAGTACGTCGTCGGACTCTATTACTACACGCAGGACCTGGATAACGACCGCGAGACCAATGTGGGCGCGGATACCGCCCAAATCGCCCTCGGCGCCCCCAGCAACCTGTTTGTCGCGGGCACCGGCTCCAGGGACGTCAATAAGCAGGAACACGAAAGCTATGCGGTGTTCGGCCAGGCCGACTACAACCTGACCGATGACCTCGTGCTTACCGCCGGCCTGCGTTGGACCTACGAGGACAAGAAGATGTCCAATGTGTTCACGCAGGACTTCCCGCTGGTCGGCGGTGCACCCGGAGATAACGCGGGCTTCCTGTCGTTCCCGCCGCTGTCGCCCACACCCGACCTGCAGGCGGACTTCGATGATGACCAGGTCACCGGTACCATCAAACTGAGCTGGTTCATGAATAACGACATCATGCTGTACGGCTCCTACGGCACGGGTTACAAGTCCGGCGGCATCAACACCGACCGCATCAATCCCGCGTTTGACCCACTGTTCGAGGCCGAGGATGCCGAGGCTTTCGAGCTAGGCATGAAGGCGGAATTCCCCGACCAGGGACTGCGGTTGAATGTCGCGCTGCATAAAACCGACACCGATGAACTGCAGACCGTGTCGTTCCAGGGCGGCGGCTTCACGCTGACCAACGCGGGTACCGCGGAAACCTACGGCGGCGAGGTCGACCTGAACTGGGCCGCGACCGAACACACCACGATAACGCTCGCCTACGCCTACAATCACGGGGAGTATGCGGACTTCGAGGGCGGCCCCTGTTGGGTAGGGGAGTTGTGGCATAGCGGGCAGCCGGACCCCGGCGATGATGACCCAGCCGACCTCAACAACCCCTGCGACCGCAGCGGCGGCGACCTGTCGGGTAACCCTGAGAACGTGGTGGTGTTCACCGGCAACCAGGAATTCCGCGTGAGCGACGCGCTGGGCGGCTTCGCCTACCTGGAGTACATCTGGACCGACGAGCGCATGACGGATGTCAACAACGACCCGACCAAGTACGACGGTTCCTACGCACTGGTCAACGCGCGTGTCGGGCTGTTATACGAGCCCTGGGACGCGTCAATGACGTTCTGGGGGCGCAACCTTACCGACGAGGAGTACACCAACACGATCGCTGACGCGCCGGCCCAGACCGGCCGTTTCATCGGCTATTACAACGAACCGATGACCTGGGGTGTGACCTTCCGCAAGGACTTCTAGGCGTTGTGAGCGTCGGGCGGCGTTCCGTCGGGCGCCGCCTTTTTATCGTCAGGCTGGTGACCCGGCCGCGGCAACGCGGAGCCGCAGTGCCTGCAGTAGTGTGAGGTGGGATCCGGTTCCACGGAGGCGCACGTAGTGCAGTTGCGCGCACTCAGTGTCAGCCGCCGCTCGCGTTCGTACTGCGCCGCGGACAGCTCGGCCGTGATAATGCCGGTGGGGACTGCGATCACGGCGTAACCGATCAACATGCCGATCGAGGAAATAAAACGGCCTATCGCCGTGCTCGGCACCATGTCGCCGTAGCCAACCGTCGTGATCGTGACCACCGCCCAGTAGATCGAGTGGGGAATGCTGTTGAACCCGTACCTGGGCCCCTCGACCACGTACATCAGGCAGCCGAAGATGGTGGTGAGGATGATCATCAGCGAGAAGAACACGAAGATCTTGCGTACCGAGCGCCGCAGTGCGCCGGCCAGGTCGTTCGCCTCCTTGAGGAGTCCCAGCAGGCGCAGCACGCGGAAGATGCGCAGTATGCGCAGCAGGCGGATGATCAGCAGCGGCGCTGCCTGCGGCAGCAGCAGAGAAATATAGGTGGGCAGCAGGGCCAGCAGGTCGACCACCCCGTAGGCGCTGAGCATGTACGCCCGGCGATTCGGCGCACACCAGATGCGCACGGCGTACTCGAGCGTGAAGGCGATGGTGAAGCCCCACTCCAGTTGCAGGAACAGCGCGCCGTACTCGATGTGCAGCGGTGCGACGGAATCCAGCAGCACGATGGCGACGCTGGTGCCGATAGCGACAATGAGGCAGATGTCGAACCATTTGCCGGCGGGGGTTTCCGTGCCGAAGATCACTTCGTAGAAGTGCTTTTGCAGAGGCGTTTGCTGTCTTGCAGACATGAAGACCCGTCTGTGAGGATGGCTGCGGTGTCGAACCGGCACTATAGTAAACCCCCCCTTGAAAGTACATCCGGCCACCCCCAAAGGGAGGAGAGAGCCCATGGAACTGCCGATCTACCAGGTGGACGCGTTCGCCAGCGAGCTCTTTTGCGGCAATCCGGCTGCCGTGATGCCGCTGGATCAATGGCTGGCCGACGAACTGCTGCAGAACATAGCGCTCGAGAACAACCTGTCGGAAACCGCGTATCTCGTGGCCAACGAGGGCGGTTTCGACCTGCGCTGGTTTACGCCGGGGCAGGAGGTGGAGCTGTGTGGTCACGCGACGCTCGCCGCCGCCCACGTGTTGTTCGAGCACCTGTCGTACGCGGGTGATGCCATCCGCTTCGACACGCGCAGCGGCGAACTCCATGTGACTCGGTCGGCGGCTGGACTGACCCTGGATTTCCCGGTGGCGCAGCCGGTGCCGGTCGATGTGGACTACGCTATCTGCCGTGCACTCGGCGCGACGGCGAGCGAGGCCCTGAGCGTGGCTGGCAACCCCGGCAAGTTGCTCTATGTGTACGAATTCGAGGAGGACGTGGCGCGATTGTCGCCCGATTTCGCCGCGCTGCTGGCCGCGTCCGCGCAGTGCGTGATCGCCACCGCCCCGGGCGACAACTGCGACGTCGTGTCCCGATTCTTTGCCCCGCAGGTCGGCATCGACGAGGATCCGGTCACCGGTTCCGCGCATTGCGCGCTCGTGCCGTACTGGGCCGGGCGCCTCGGCCTCACGCACCTCGCCTGCCGGCAGATATCGGCTCGCGGCGGCAAGCTGGACTGCCGCATCGACGAGGGTCGTGTGTACATGACGGGGACCGGCGTGACCTTCCTCACCGGCACGGTAACGCTCTGACTCAGTTGCCGCCGAGCGTCGCGACGACGTCAACCATGGCCGCCGTCAGGGTCGCGAGGTCCGCGCTGCCCGTGATATACGGCGGCATGGCGTAGACCAGCCTGCCGAAGGGCCGGACCCAGACACCGCGCTCGACGAACAGCGGCTGCACGGTGCGCATGTCCACGGGTTCGGCGAGTTCTATGACGCCGATTGCGCCAAGCGTGCGCACGTTCGTCACATGGGGCAGGCCGGCGGCGGGCGCGAGGCCGCTGGCGAGATCGGCCTCGATGCGCCGGACGTTGTCCTGCCATGGTTGCTCGAGCAGCAGCCTCACACTGGCGAGCGCGACGCTGCAGGCCAGTGGATTGGCCATGAACGTGGGGCCGTGCATGAACGCTCCCGCTTCACCGCTGCTGATGCCGTGGCTGACGCGCCCGTTGCACAGCGTGGCGGCGAGCGTCATGTAACCGCCGGTCAGGGCCTTGCCCAGGCACAGGATATCGGGCACCGCGTCGGCGTGATCGAGCGCAAACAGCTCACCCGTGCGCCCGAAACCGGTCGCGATTTCGTCGTAGATCAGCAGCGTGTCGTACTCGTCGCAAAGCGCCCGCAGCCTTACCAGGTAGTCCGCGCTGTAGAAACGCATCCCGCCCGCACCCTGCACAACGGGCTCTACGATGACCGCGGCCACCTCGTCGGCATGTTCCGCGAGCAGGGCGCGCATGTCCGCCATGTCCTCGTCGCCGCACTGCGTGCCGGGCGGGCAGGTGGGGGCAGCTGCAAAGAGCTGCGCCGGCAGTGCGTCGCCGAACAGGTGGTGCATTCCCGTCACAGGGTCGCACACCGACATGGCGCCGAACGTATCGCCGTGGTAGCCATTGCGCAGGGCGACCAGTTTTTGCTTGCCGGGCTTGCCGCGGCTGTGCCAGTACTGCAGCGCCATCTTCAGCGCAACCTCCACCGCGACCGAGCCTGAGTCGCTGAAGAAGACGCGGTTGAGGCTGTCCGGTGTCAAGGCGGCCAGCAGTTCGGCGAGTTCCACCGCCGGGGCGTGCGTGAGGCCGCCGAACATGACGTGCGCCATGTCGTCGAGCTGCGCGCGTACCGCCGCGTTGAGGGTGGGGTGGTTGTAGCCGTGTATCGCGCACCACCAGGAGGCCATACCGTCTATTAGTTCACGGCCGTCCGCCAGTGTCAGGCGTACCCCGCTGGCGCGGGTGACGGGAAAGACCTCGGGAGCGTCCAGCGCGGAGGCGTAGGGATGCCACAGCAGTGCGCGATCGCGTGCCTGCAGTGCGGCGAAGGCGTCCTCGCTCACGGTGTCGCGAGAACCTCGCGCACCGTGGGCAGCATGTTGGCCAGCAACAGGTGCTGGGCGTCAGTGGTGGGGTGGATGCCGTCCTCCTGCATGAGCGCGGGGTCTGTCGCGACACCGTCCAGGATGAACGGCGACAGCGCGACGCCGGTCTCCCGTGCAACGTCCCGGTAGGCCTGCCTGAATCCCGCCGTGTAGCGGCTGCCGTAGTTGGGTGGAATCTCCATCGGCACCAGGATCGCGCGGGCCCCCGCCGCCTGCGACTGCATTACAAGTTCGTTAAGATTGCTGCGGAATTTCCTGAGCGGGTAGCCGCGCAGGCCGTCGTTGCCGCCCAGCTCTATAATGACGAGCTGCGGTTGGTGCTGCTCTAACAGGGCCGGCAGCCGCCTGAGCCCACCGGCCGTGGTCTCGCCGCTGATGCTCGCGTTCACCACCTCGTAGTCCGCGCCGAGCTCTTCTTCGAGTGCCGCCACCCAGCCCTGTTGCAGAGACATACCGTAGGCCGCGCTGATACTATCTCCCAGCACCAGGATGGTGTCCGCCCAGGCGCGGGTGGACAGCGACAGCGCCAGCAGCCATCCGACCGCGAGTGCGGCGCGTACCAACGGGGAGTGGCAGGAAGAGCGCGGTATGATCAAGGTAGAGAACCTCCAGAAGCGGGTGCCCATGGCGGGCGGCGAGCTGGAAATACTGAAAGGGATCACCCTCGAAATCAAGTCGGGACAGTCCGCCGCGATCGTGGGCGCATCCGGCTCGGGCAAGTCCACGTTGCTGGGCCTGTTGGCCGGCCTCGACGAGGCGAGTGGAGGTCGCGTGGAGATCAACGGGCGTGATCTCGGTGCGCTCGACGAGGACGGGCGAGCGCTGTTTCGCGCCGAGCATATCGGCTTCGTTTTCCAGTCGTTCCAGTTGCTGCCGGCGCTGACCGCGCTCGAGAACGTGATGCTGCCGCTGGAGCTGCGCGGCGACGGTAATGCCGAGGAACTCGCCCGGCACTACCTCGGGCGCGTCGGGCTGGCGGAGCGCGTCGCGCACTATCCGCGCCAGATGTCCGGTGGCGAGCAGCAGCGCGTCGCCATCGCCCGCGCGTTCGCGACACGCCCCTCGATACTGTTCGCGGACGAGCCCACCGGCAACCTCGACTCGGGCACCGGCGGCCACATCGTCGACCTGCTGTTCGAACTGAACCGCGAAGAGCGCTCCACCCTGGTGCTCGTCACCCACGACGAGCAACTCGCCGCGCGTTGCGAACGCCGCCTGCAACTCGACGCCGGCGCGCTGGTGGAAAGCTAGGTATGTCGGTCACGGCATCGAGGATGCTGGTGCGCGACTGGCGCGGCGGCGAGCTCGGCGTGCTGGTGGTGGCACTGGTGCTGGCCGTGGGCGTGGTCTCCGGTATCAGCGCCTTCACGACACGTCTGCAGACCGCGCTGGAGCAGGAGAGCCATCGCTTCCTGGCGGCGGACACCGTGGTGCGCAGTGGGCGACCGCTGCCCGCAGAATGGCTGGACGAGGCCGCGTCGCGGGGGCTCGACGTTGTCACCACGCTGCAGTTCCCCTCCATGGTCTACGCGGGCGCCGAGAATATGTTCCTCGCCTCGGTCAAGGCGGCGAGCGACGGTTACCCGCTGCGCGGTGCGCTGGTCGCCAGTCCAGAACCGTTCGGGGAGCCGCAACCCGCCGACCGCGGACCCGGCCCGGGCGAGGTGTGGCTCGACTCCCGCCTCTTCGCGCTGCTCGATGTCGAGATCGGCGACACCATTACCATCGGCGACGCCGACTTTCGCGCCGTCGCCGCCGCGCGCACGGAGCCGGACCAGGCCGCCTCCTTCACCGGTTTCGGCCCGCGCGTGTTGATGCATTACAGCGATATTCCGGCGACCAATGTCGTCCAGCCCGGCAGCCGGGTCGAGTACCGCCAGCTGTACTCGGGTGCAGAAGATCAGGTTGACGCCTTTACCGAGTGGCTGGAGCCGCAGCTCGTTACGGGCCAGCGGCTGCTCACCGTGGAGGAGGGGCAGCCCGGTATCGGCTCCGCGCTCGAGAGGGCCGAGAGCTTCCTGCTGCTTGCCGGCAGCCTCGCCGTGGTGCTGGCCGGGGTCGCCGTGGCTCTCGCCGCGCGGCGCTTCAGCGAGCGGCACCACGACTACGTGGCGATCATGAAGAGTCTCGGCTCAACCTCCCGGGCCATCAACAGCCTGTACGGGCGCAGCCTGCTGCTGCTGGGGGCCATCGCCACTGCATTCGGCTGCCTGCTCGGCTGGTCGCTGCAGGCCGTTTTTTTCGCCCTGTTCTCCGACCAGCTGCCCGTGCAGCCCGGCCCGAGCGGTGTGCGGCCGTATGCGATAGGCGCCGCCACCTCGCTGGTGTGCCTCATGAGTTTCGCCTGGCCGCCGCTGCGGCGACTCGGCCAGGCGAGCCCGCTGCGGGTGCTGCGGCGCGACCTGCCGCTGGAGCAGGCGCGCAGCCTGGTCGACTACGCCATCGGCCTCGCCGCGGTCGCCCTGCTCATGTGGTGGTACAGCGGCGACTGGCTGCTGACGCTGGCGGTGCTGTCCGGCCTCGGGCTCACCGTGTTGCTCGGTATGGTACTGGCGCTGTCGCTCCTGCGCGGCGGGCGCCTGGTGGGCATGCGTGCGGGCAGCATCTGGCGCCTGGCGCTGGCGGGCTTGCAGCGGCGCGGCAATGCCAACGCGCTGCAGGTCGTTATCTTCGGCATGGCGATCATGCTGTTGCTGGTCCTGGTGCTCGTGCGCACGTCGCTCATCGACGAGTGGCAGATGCAGTTGCCGCCCGACACGCCCAACCATTTCATGCTGAATATCAGCCCCGCGGAGGTGACGGCGATCGAGCAGACCCTGCGCGGGGAGAGCATCCCCAGCCAGGCGTTCTACCCGATGATCCGCGGGCGCGTCATGGTGATCAACGGCGAGGAACTGCCGGCGGTTGACGACCCCGAAGTGGGCCGCCGCCAGCGCGAGTCCAACTTCACCTGGTCGGACGAACTGCCGCCCGACAACCGCCTGGTGGCGGGTAGCTGGTGGGAGAAGGGCACCGACGAGGCGCTCGTCTCGGTGGAGGAGGAGTTCGCCGAGCGTCTCGAGCTTGAGGTCGGCGACACGCTGGAGTTTCTCGTGGGCTCCGAGCCCCTGACGGCGAAGGTCGCGAGTATCCGCGCCTTGGACTGGCAGTCGATGCGCCCCAACTTCTTCCTGATCTTCCCGCCGAAGGTGCTGGCGCCGTACCCGGCGACGTTCATGACCAGCTTTCACCTGGAGCAGGGCGACAAGGTATTTCTCAACCGCTTCATCCGCGAGTATCCCACCGTCACGGTGATCGAGATGGATGTGGTGGTGGAACAGATCCGCGCGATCATCGAGCAGGTCTCCGGCGCCATCGAGCTGGTGCTGGCGGTGATTATCGCCGCGGGCGGGCTCGTGCTGATCGCCGGCGTGCAGGCGAGCGTCGACGCGCGCATGCACGAGAGCGCCATACTGCGCGCCCTGGGTGCGCGCCGCGAGCTGATACTCGGCGGCCTGTTGATCGAGTTCGCGGCGCTTGGCCTGTTTGCGGGCGTGCTGGCGACCGCGGCGGCCGAACTGTCGGTATTCATCCTGCAGGCGGTCGCCATGGACATGGCCTATAAGCCGTCGCCGTGGATATGGCCGGTGGGCGGTATCGCGGGGATGCTCCTGATCGGCGGGCTGGGTGTGTACAACTGCCGGGGCGTGGTGTCCACGCCGCCGGTCACGGTGCTGCGGGAGCTGTAGGGTCTACTCGGTGGCGCTGATGCCGCCGAGGAAGATGCGCACCTCGAGATCCACCTGGCGCTTCAGGTCGATGTAGCGCTCGAACAATCCCGGAGAATCCACCAACAGCGTCGACAGGCCATAGATGCTGGACCAGGCGCTGTTGGCGAGATAGGCGATATCGTCAAGGCGCGCGAACAGGCCCTGGTCGACACCGCGTTGCAGGATATCCTGCACCAGCGCGAAGGTATCGCGGCTGGCCTGGCGCAGTTCCGGGTATTTCTCCGCCGGTTGTACCGCCGGGCCGAACATCAGCTTGAAGAGTTGCGGGTTGTGGGCCGCGTAGTCCACGTAGGCGTGTGCGAAAGCGAAGAGCTGCTCGCGCGGGTTGTCGTCCGCGTCCCTGCCGGCCCTGCGCAGCTCGTCCAGCAGGCTGCGGTAGCCCCGTGTGGCCATGGCCGCGAGCAGTTCGCCCTTGTCGGCGAAGTGTCGGTAAGGAGCGGTCTGGGATACGCCGACGGAACGCGCCAGTGCGCGCAGGCTGAGGTCCTCCGCCGCCGTATCGCGCAGTTGCGCAATCGCGGTGTCGAGCAACTCGGCGCGCAGGTTGCCGTGGTGGTAATTCTTGGACGTGGAAGCTTCGCTCATGGGGGAAGGGGCGCGCGCCGCGCAGGCGACGCGCCCGGCGGCTCAGGGCAGCAGGTGCTTGACTGCGTCGCGCTCTTCTTTCAGTTCCTGCTCCGTGGCGCTCATCTTCTCACGGCTGAAGTCGCCGACCTCGACGCCCTGGACGATGCTCCAGTCGCCACCGGAGCAGCGGCAGGGGAAAGAGTAGATAAGGCCCTCCTCGATGTCGTAGGACCCGTCGGAGTAGACCGCCATGGACACCCAGTCGTCGCCCTCGGTGCCCAGTGCCCAGGAGCGCATGTGGTCGATGGCGGCATTTGCCGCGGAGGCAGCCGACGATGCGCCGCGCGCCTTGATGATCGCCGCGCCGCGCTGCTGCACGGTGGGAATGAAGTCGTTCTCGTACCAGTCCTGGTCGACGAGACCGATCGCCGCCTCACCGCTGACCTGGGCGTTGAACAGGTCGGGGTATTGCGTGGCGGAGTGGTTGCCCCAGATGGTCATGGTGCGCACATCGTTGACCGTCTTGCCGGTCTTCAGCGCGATCTGCGTCTTGGCGCGGTTGTGATCGAGGCGGGTCATGGCGGTGAAGTTGCGCGGGTCGATGTCCGGCGCATTGCGCTGGGTAATCAGCGCGTTGGTGTTGGCCGGGTTGCCCACGACCAGCACCTTGATGTCGCGGCTGGCGTGGTCGTTGATCGCCTTGCCCTGCACGGAGAAGATCGCGGCGTTGGCCTCCAGCAAGTCCTTGCGCTCCATGCCGGGGCCGCGCGGACGGGCGCCGACCAGCAGTGCGTAGTCGGCGTCCTTGAAAGCGACATCCGGATCGTCGGTGCACACGATGCCCGCCAACAGCGGGAACGCGCAGTCCTCGAGCTCCATGCGCACACCCTCCAGCGCCTCCATGGCGGGCGTGATATCCAGCAACTGGAGAATCAGCGGCTGCTTGTCGCCCAGCATGGCCCCGGCGGCGATGCGAAACAGCAGGGCGTATCCGATCTGGCCGGCGGCGCCGGTCACAGTGACGCGAACAGGGTCATTCATCGTGGTGAGGTCCTTGAAATTCGGTTAATCGAGCGGTCTTCAGGGGCGCTAATTGTCCGGGGTATGGCCCCTGAATTCAAGGGCTTGCGGTTGTTTCGGACGTGTATCTGTACGGAGTATATTCGGTCCGCCCAGTTCTTTTGGCGCAGGCGGCTCCCGGTGCAGAAGTCCCCTCCCGGGAACCGCAAAAGCGCCATCCGTGGCAGCTCGACTCGCCGGGCGCGGACCGGGCCATCCATGGCCCTCGACGTTCCCGTGAGGGGACTTCTGCACCGGAATCCTCTAACGGCGATGGGGCAGCTATTGAGTTAACGGAGCGAGCGGAATCTCGCGTCAAACTTGGGGTGTAGATACAACTGTTTTATTGCGTTAGCGCTAGAGGGTTGAGGGGCAAGACCCCCGGCCCGGGGGCGTCTGAGGCCATGGATGGCCGAAGTCGAGCTGCCATGGATGGCGCTTTTGCGGTCCCCGGGCCGGGGGTCTTGCCCCTCAAGCCGTCCCTATGAGAACGGCCTCACCTGCAGGAAGAACATAGACTAGAGCTAAAGGAACCCATTAAAATGCCCACCAAATCAAGCACTAACGACCAATACCGTGCGCGAATTGTCCAGGAAAGAGAAAACCGAGTTCAACAAGCTGCAGAAGCGCCTGCGGCGTAACGTGGGTAATGCCATCGCCGACTACAACATGATCGAGGATGGCGACCGGGTGATGGTGTGCCTGTCGGGCGGGAAGGACTCGTACGGCATGCTGGAGATCCTGATGAACCTGCAGCAGAGCGCCCCTGTAGGGTTTGAGCTGATCGCGGTGAACCTGGACCAGAAGCAGCCGGGGTTTCCCGAGGACGTGTTGCCGGACTACCTCTCTGCGCTCGGCGTCCCGTACTACATCCTGGAGAAAGACACCTACAGCATCGTGCGCGAGGTGGTGCCCGAGGGCAAGACGACCTGCGGCCTGTGCTCGCGCCTGCGCCGCGGCAGCCTCTACGGTTTTGCCCGCCAGATCGGTGCGACCAAGATCGCGCTTGGCCACCACCGCGACGATATCGTGGAGACCTTGTTCCTGAACATGTTCTTCAACGGCAGCCTCAAGGCCATGCCGCCAAAGCTGTTGAGTGACGACGGGGAGAACGTGGTGATCCGGCCCATGGCCTATTGCAAGGAGCGTGACCTCGCCGCCTTCGCCGACTATAAGTCCTTCCCGATCATTCCCTGCAACCTGTGCGGCTCGCAGGAGAACCTGCAGCGTGTGCAGGTGAAGAAGATGCTGGCGCAGTGGGAGCGGGAGTACCCCGGCCGCACGGAGACGATATTCCGCAGTATCCGCAACGTCGCGCCGTCGCAACTCGGCGACAACGCGCTGTTTGATTTCGCCAGCCTGCGCGTGCAGCGCGATACCGACCTGCACGTTCCCGCCATCTCGGTGGTAAACCTCTAGTGACTCCCCCCGCGCCGCTGTTGGCGGCCCGCTCGCTGACCCTGTCCCGGGGCGGGCGTGAACTGTTCCGCGACCTGTCGCTGGCCATTGGCCCCGGTGATCTCGTGCAGCTCGAGGGGCCCAACGGTGTGGGCAAGACAAGCCTGCTGCGCATCCTTGCCGGCCTGTCGCGCTACGGTTACGAGGGCGCGGTGGAGCGCTCGGGCGCGCTGCTGTACCTGGGCCACAAGAGCGCGGTGAAGGCACAACTGACGCCGCGCGAGAACCTTGCCCTGCACGTGGGCGGGGAGGGCAGTCACGGTGACGCGGCCATCGAGGGCGCGCTGGCGGAGGTCGGGCTGTACGGTTACGAGGACGTCCCCAGTCACACCCTGTCCGCGGGACAGCAGCGGCGGGTGAACCTGGCGCGGCTGTATCTCTGCAGTTCACCCCTGTGGCTGCTCGACGAGCCCTTCACCGCGATTGATCGCGCGGGCGTCGGGCAACTGCAGTCGCTGTTCGTCCAGCACGTAGAGGGTGGCGGCGCCGTACTGCTGACGTCGCACCAGCCGCTCGCCGTCGATTACCCTGTGCGCGCCCTCACCCTTTCCCAGGGTTCCGCGGCGTGAGCACCCCGCCCGGGGCAGCGGCGTTCTGCCTGCGGCTCGTGCGCCGGCAGTTGCTGCTCGCCTTCCGCCGGCCGATCGACATTGCCAATCCCCTGGTGTTCTTTGCGATGGTCATCGCGCTGTTTCCCCTGGGGCTTGGCCCCGCGCCCGACCAGTTGGCGGCGTTCGCCCCCGGCGTGTTGTGGATTATCGCGCTTCTGTCCAACCTGTTGACCTCCGACACGGTGTTTCGCGGGGACTACGACGACGGCAGCCTGGAACAGCTGTTACTGGCACCGCAACCGCTGTACCTGTCCGGCCTGGCCTACATCTGCGCGCACTGGCTCGTGACAGGGCTGCCGCTGGTGCTGATCTCGCCACTGTTTGCCGTGATGCTGAACCTGCCCGCCGCGGGCATCCTCGCGCTGGCACTGAGCCTGCTGCTCGGTACGGCCGTCCTCAGCCTGGTCGGCGCCATCGGCGCGGCGCTGACGGTCGGCCTCAGGCGCGGCGGCATGCTGATCTCGCTGCTGATCCTGCCCCTGTACATGCCGGTGCTTATCTTCGGCAGCGCCTGTGTACAGGCGGCGGTGACCGGGGTGCCGACCGGGCCCTATCTCGCCATTCTGGGCGCCATGTTGTCCCTCGCCATCGCGCTGGCGCCGCTCGCCGTGGCCGCGGGCCTGCGGATCAGCATCGATGCCTGAGAGGAACTTCACGCTGTCCCTGTTGTCATTTGCGGGCAGTTGTCCGCGCACCCCGTAACGGTATAATTCCCGGCGCATGTGGTCCTTCTTTCATAAGCTCGGCTCCCCCCCCTGGTTGTACGGTATCGCCGGTTCCATCCTGCGCTACCTCCTGCCGGTGACAGTCATCGCCCTGGTGGTCGGCGCCGTGTGGGGGCTCCTATTCACCGCGCCCGATTTTCGCCAGGGCAACAGTTACCGGATCATCTATATTCACGTGCCCGCCGCGGTGGTCGCGCTGGCCGGTTACTACGTGATGGCCGCCGCCGGCGCGGTGAGCCTGATCTGGCGCATGAAAATGGCGGATGTCGCGATGAAGGCCGCGGCCCCCATCGGCGCGGCGCTCACGTTCGTCGCCCTGTTCACCGGCTCCGTGTGGGGCAAGCCCACCTGGGGCACCTGGTGGGTATGGGATGCCCGCATCACCTCCATGCTGGTCCTGCTGTTCCTCTACCTCGGTGTGGTGGCGCTGTACGAGGCCTTCGACAACAAGGAGGCCGCCAGCAAGGCCTGCGCGGTCCTCAGTCTCGTCGGCATGGTGAACATCCCCATCATCTACAAGTCCGTGGACTGGTGGTACAGCCTGCACCAGCCCGCCTCGATCAAGTTCACCGGCGAGTCCACCATCGACAGCAGCATGTTGTACCCGTTGCTGCTCATGATCACGGCGTTCTATTGCCTGTTTGCGTGTGCCATGTTGATGAATATGCGCGCCGAGCTGTTGGAGCGCGAGGCGAAAACGGGCTGGGTCCGCAAACTGGCGGCAGAGGGCGCACACTGATGTATTTCGACAGTCTGCAGGCGGTGCTCGAGATGGACGGGCACGGCATGTTCGTCTGGTCCGCCTACGTGGTCACGGTCATCGTGCTGGTCGGCATGGTGGCGCACCCGCTGCGGCGCCGCAGGCGACTGCTGCGCGACATCGGCGGGGCGCTGCGCAGGGAGCAGGGCGCCGGCCAGGAGGTCACCAACTGATGCACCCGGTGCGCAAGCAGCGTCTTTATATTGTGTTGTTCGTCGTGGTTTTTTCCAGCGCGGCCATAGGCCTCGTGCTTTACGCCATGCGCGGCAACATCAACCTGTTCTTCCCGCCGGCGGAGGTGGTGGCCGGCAAGGCGCCGCTGGGCCAGCCCATCCGTGTCGGCGGTATGGTGGTCGACGGGAGTGTGCAGCGCAGCGAGGACAGCCTCGAGGTGCGTTTCGAGCTGACCGATTTCGCGGCCAAGGTGCCGGTTTCCTACACGGGTATCCTGCCGGACCTCTTCGACGAGGGACAGGGCGCGATAGCCTCGGGCCGGCTCGACGCGCGGGGTCTGCTGGTCGCCACCGAGGTGTTGGCCAAGCACGACGAGAATTACATGCCTCCGGAGGTCGCAGAGGCGCTGGAGAAATCCGGCTATGACCACAAGGGGGTGCCGCAGTGATACCTGAGTTAGGACACTTTGCGCTGATCCTGGCCCTGTGCCTGGCGCTATTGCTGGCCGCGGTGCCGCTCTGGGGCGCATGGCGGCGCAATGTCGCGGCGATGGAACTGGCGCCGGGGCTGGCTATCGGCATGACGGTGTTCACCGCTGTCGCCTTCGCCTGCCTGACCCACTCGTTCCTGGTCGATGATTTCTCAGTGGCGCTGGTCGCCAACCACAGTAATACGCTGATGCCGCAGGTCTACAAGTTCTCGGCGGTGTGGGGCAACCACGAGGGGTCGCTGCTGCTGTGGGCGCTCATCCTCTGCCTGTGGACCTCGGCGGTCGCGATATTCAGCCCGCAGCTGCCGCTGCTCGTGCTGTCCCGCGTGTTGTCCGTCATGGGCGGTGTCGCGGTGGGCTTCATGTCGTTCTCGCTGTTCACCTCCAACCCCTTCGCGCGACTGCTGCCCAGCACCCCGGTAGAGGGCTCGGACCTCAATCCGCTGTTGCAGGATCCCGGCCTCGTCATTCACCCCCCGCTGCTGTACATGGGCTACGTCGGTTTCTCGGTCGCTTTCGCCTTTGCCATCGCCGCGCTGATGGGCGGCCGGCTCGACGCCGCCTGGGCGCGCTGGTCGCGACCCTGGACGAATGTCGCCTGGGCCTTTCTCTCGCTTGGCATCATGCTCGGTAGCTGGTGGGCCTACTACGAACTGGGCTGGGGTGGCTGGTGGTTCTGGGACCCTGTGGAAAACGCGTCTTTCATGCCCTGGCTTGCCGGCACGGCGCTGATCCACTCACTCGCTGTCACGGAGAAGCGCGGCCTGTTCAAGAGCTGGACCGTGCTGCTGGCGATCTTCGCCTTCTCGCTGTCGCTGCTGGGCACCTTCCTCGTTCGCTCCGGTGTCCTCACCTCGGTACACGCGTTCGCGACCGATCCCGAACGCGGCCTGTTCATCCTCGTGTTTCTCGCCATCGTCGTCGGCGGTTCGCTGACCCTCTACGCGCTGCGCGCGCCCTCGGTAGGCAGCCGCATCACGTTTCACTGGGTGTCGCGGGAGACGCTGCTGCTGACCAACAACGTGGTGTTCCTGGTGGCTACCCTGACGGTGTTGTTCGGTACGCTGTTCCCCCTGATCATGGACGCGCTCGGCCAGGGCAAGGTATCGGTGGGGCCGCCGTACTTCAACGCGGTGTTCGTCCCCCTGATGGCGCTGCTGGTGCCCTTCATGGGAATCGGGCCGCTATCGCGCTGGAAACGCGATGCGACCAGCCGCTGGCGGCGCGAGCTCCTGCCCGCGCTGCTCGCGTCCATCGTCGCGGGCGTCACACTGCCGTTACTGGCGCAGCCATACAACATCTGGGTGGCGCTCGCTGTGCTGCTGTGCGGTTGGCTCGTGTTCGGGCTCGCGAAGGACTTCCTGTTCCGCGTGCGCAGTGGCGCCGGCATTATCGCCGGGCTGAAGCGCCTCACCCCGAGTTACTGGGGCATGGTCATTGCACACCTCGGTTTTGCCGCCGCAATAATCGGCGTGGTGGCGACCAGCCAGTACTCCGTCGAACACGATCTCAAGATGGCGCCCGGCGACAGTGAAGAAGTCGCGGGCTACAACTTCCGCTTACTCGACATCAAGGGCCAGCAGGGCCCCAATTTCGTGGCGGACGAGGCGCACTTCGAGGTGTTCCAGGACGGTCGCCTCATCGCGACCCTGAAGCCGCAGAAGCGCCGCTACCTGGCCTCCGGCCAGGTGATGACCGAGGCCGCGATCGACCCGGGCCTGTTTCGCGACCTGTTTGTCGCCATGGGCGAGCCGATCGGTAACGACGGCGCGTGGGCCATCCGCCTGCACTACAAACCGATGGTGCGCTGGATGTGGCTCGGCGCGATCCTGATGGCGCTGGGCGGCTTCGCCACGGTGGCGGACAAGCGCTACCGGCGTGAGCGCAGGACCGCGGAAGTCGCCGCCGGCGGGGCTGTCGCGGGTGGATAGACTCAAGCTGTTCCTGCCGCTGGTCATCTTCGCCGTGCTGGCGTTGTTCCTGTTTCGGGGCCTGTCCCTCGACCCCAAGGAGCTGCCTTCCGCGCTGATCGACAAGCCGCTGCCGGCGTTCGACCTGGCGGCGCTCGGCGGCGAGGGTGTGCTGTCGCGCGACGATGTCATCGGCGAGGTCAGTCTGCTCAATGTGTGGGCCACCTGGTGCGTGGCCTGTCGTGTGGAACACCCGTACCTGCAGACACTGGCCGATCTCGGGGTGCCGATCGTCGGCCTGAATTACAAGGACGATGACGCCGAGGCGCTGCGCTGGTTGCGCGACCTGGGCAACCCCTACCGTTTCAACATCGCGGACCGCGAGGGCTCACTCGGCCTGGACCTCGGCGTGTACGGCGCGCCGGAGACCTACCTGCTCGACGAAAACGGGCTCATCCGCTTCCGCCACGTCGGCGTGGTCGATGAGAAAGTCTGGGAAAACACGCTGCAGCCGCTGTACGACGAGCTGAAGCGACGCGAGGCCACCCGATGATCCACCGCATCTCCCTGGCTCTCCTGCTGCTCGCGCTGGTGTTGCCGGCCCGGGCAGTGATAGAGACCTACGAGTTCAGCGACGCCGCCCTGGAGGAGCGCTACCAGGTGTTGAGCGCGGAGCTGCGCTGCCCCAAGTGCCAGAACCAGAACATCGCGGCCTCCAATGCGCCGATCGCCAAGGACCTGCGCAAGACACTGCACAAGAAGCTGGAAGAGGGCGCCAGTGACGACGAAATCCTTGACTACATGGTCGATCGCTACGGCGAGTTCGTGCGCTATCGACCCAGTTTCGGAGGTGCCAACGCGGTACTCTGGCTGGCGCCTTTGGGCCTGCTCGCCATCGGTGGACTGGCACTGATGTTCACTGTACGGCGCAAGGCGGCCGCGCCGGTGGCGCAGGAGGGCTTGGACGCGGCCGACCGCGAGCGGGTCAGCCAGTTGCTCAAGGAGCGCGACTCTTGAGTATTTTCGTGACGGCCTGCGCCGCCCTCGTCCTGCTGAGCGGCCTGTTTTACCTGTTGCCGCGCCGCGCGGGCAAGCGCCGCGGTGACCTTGCCGGCGCCAACCTCCAATGGTACCGCCAGCGCGAGGAGGAATTGGCCGGGGAGGATGAGGCCCTGCGCGAGGAAGCGCAGCTGCGCCTGCTCGAGGACGGCACCGTCGAGAGCGAGGATGCACGGCAGGTAGCGAGCGGCGGCAGGTTTCCCGCGTGGCTGCTGTTGCCGGTCGTCGCCGCCCTGTCCTTTGTCCTGTACTACCAGTTGGGCGGCTACGGCGATGTCCTCATTGCGCAGCGGCTCAGCGCGCTGACGGATGCAACCTCACCCGAGGACATGGAGGCTCTGCTCGCAGACATCGAAGTGCGTTCCGCGCAACGGCCCCAGAACCTGCACTACAGCGCGTTGCTCGCGCGCTATTACATGGGCAGCGAGCGCTATGCGCAGGCGGCCGAACTCTACCGCCTCATGCTCGAAGAGGCGCCGGAGGATGCGCAGATCCTCGCGTTCGCCGCGCAGGCGGAGTTCCTTGCCGCGGGGCGCAAGCTCAGCGACGAGGCGCGGTTGCTCGCGGAGCAGGCGCTGGCGGCCAATCCGCACCAGGGCACGGCGCTCGGCCTGTTGGGCATGGCGTCCTTCGAGGAGGGTAAATACCGTGCGGCCGTCGCCTACTGGGAGCGCCTATTGGTCATGGAACAGCCCGGTTCGGAGAGCGCCCGCCTGATCGAGGACGTGATCGCGCAGGCCAGGGCGCAGCTGGGCGATGAGGACGCGGTCGCTGCCGCCGCTGCGGCCCCGGCCGTGCCCGCGAGCAACAGTCCCGGCATCACCGTCAGCGTACGCCTGCCCGCGGGCGGTGCGGTCAATCCCGGCGACACCGTGTTCGTGCTCGCACGCAACGCAGACGGGGCCAGCCGCATGCCGCTCGCCGTGCAACGGCTGCGCGGCTCGCAACTGCCGCTGACCCTGCGCCTGGATGACAGCTCGTCCATGGCGGGGCAGAAGATGTCGGCCGCGGACGCGGTTATCGTGGCAGTCCAGGTCTCCCCGGACGGGCGGCCTGGCGAGGACGGCGCCAGCTGGCTCGGCGAGGCCGGCCCCCTGACGCCGTCCCTGGATGTGGAGCCCGTCGAGATCGTGCTGGCACCGCGGCAGGGCTCCTGAAGGGCCTTGCCGGCCCCGAAAATACCTTTTTCCCCTTTTCTCACCTTCAGGCATAGTGTTGTCCTGGCAAACGCTATACACTACATATTGTGTTCCGGCTTCGGGGCTTTTCCGCAAAAACCGGCTAAAAAACCAAGAAAAACAACTAAATACGGCGTTTACTTAAAGTATTATGAGATTAAAGTGCATCAAGTTGGCGGGGTTCAAGTCCTTCGTCGACCCCACCACCGTGCAGTTCCCCAGCAATATGTGCGCGATCGTCGGCCCCAACGGCTGCGGCAAGTCGAACGTCATCGACGCCGTGCGCTGGGTTATGGGCGAGAGTTCGGCGAAGAACCTGCGCGGCGAATCCATGGCGGACGTGATCTTCAACGGCAGCGTCAATCGCCAGCCCGTCGGCCAGGCCTCCATCGAACTGGTGTTCGACAACCAGGACGGCCGCGTGGGCGGGGAGTACGCGAGCTACGCAGAGATCTCCACCAAGCGCCAGGTCACGCGTGACGGCCAGTCCGAGTATTTCCTCAACGGCACCAAGTGCCGCCGTCGCGATATCACCGACATCTTCCTGGGCACCGGCCTCGGGCCGCGCAGCTACGCCATCATCGAACAGGGCATGATAAGCCGCCTGATTGAATCCAAGCCGGAGGAACTGCGGGTCTTCATCGAGGAGGCCGCGGGTATTTCCAAGTACAAGGAGCGGCGCAAGGAGACCGAGAGCCGCATGCGCCGCACCCGCGAGAACCTGGAGCGCCTCACCGACCTGCGCGAGGAACTGGAGCGCCAGCTACAGCACTTGAAGCGCCAGGCGCGCGCGGCTGAAAAGTACGCCGAACTCAAGGCGGAGGAGCGGGTGCTGAAGTCGCAATTGCTCGCGCTGCAGTGGCAGTCGCTCGATGGCAAACTGAAAGACGCCGGTCGGGATATCGGCGAGCTCGAGGTGAAGCTCGAAGCGGTGCACAGCGAACACCAGCAGGTCGACACCGCCATCGAGCAGTACCGCGTCGAGCACAGCGAGCGCAACGATGCGTTCAACAAGGTGCAGGGCACGTATTACTCCCTCGGAGCCGAGGTGGCGCGTATCGAGCAGACGCTCAAGCACACCCAGGAGCGGGGCCGCCAGCTCACGGCCGACCTGGAGCAGACGAGCGCGGGCTTGTCCGAGGCCGAGAGCCACCTGGGCATCGATCGCGAGAAGCTCGCCAGCTGGGAGGCGGAGCTTGCGCAGATCGCTCCCGAACTTACCCGCCTGCAGGAAGCCGAGACGACGTCCACCGTGGCGCTGACCCGCGCCGAGGAGGCGATGCACGGCTGGCAGCAGCAGTGGGACGAATTCAACCAGCACGCCGCCCAGCCGCAGAAGCAGGCGGAGGTGCAGCAGTCGCGTATCCAGCACGTGGAGCAGGTCCTCACGCGGCTGAAGGAGCGGATCCGCGAGCTGGAGGAGGAGAAGGCGGGCCTGGCCCAGGGGCCCGAGGACGCCGCCATCGCGGAACTCGCCGAACAACTCGCCGGGGTGGAGCGCACCATGGCCGGCCAGGAAGAGCGGGGCAGCGCGTTGCTTGCCGAGGTCGGGGCGACGCGGGACCGCGGCGCCGCAGTGGCAGCCGAACTCAACGAGGTGCGCACAACATTGCAGCAGACCCGCGGCCGGATCGCTTCCCTCGAAGCGCTGCAGCAGGCGGCGCTGGAAGACGGCGCCGAGTCGCTGGGCAACTGGATGGCGGCGCAGGGCATCGCGGGGAGACCGCGGCTGTTGGAGCACATGCAGGTCGAGGAGGGCTGGCAGCTCGCAGTCGAGACGGTGCTGGGCGACTACCTGCAGGCCGTTTCTGTCGACAACATCGCGCTGCTCGCGAATCGCCTGGATGACCTCACGGAGGGTCAGTTGCTGCTTGTCGAGTCCGGCAGCGCCGGCTACGCAGGTGCGGATACGCTCGCGGCCAAGGTGCAGAGCGATGGTCGGGCCGACGCATTGCTCGCGGGCGTTCGCGCTGCCGAGTCGCTGCCTGCGGCGCTCGCACTGCGCGACTCCCTGGCGCCCCACGAGTCCGTCGTCACGCGTGACGGCGTGTGGCTGGGCCGCAACTGGCTGCGGGTCGCGCGCCTGAGCGACGGCGAGAGCGGGGTAATACAACGCCGCGAGCAGCTTGCTGAGCTCGGTGAACAGCTGGCCACCGCCCAGGCGCGGGAGGCGCAGCTGGAGAGCGCCCAGCGCGAGGCCGCCGAGGCGCTGAAGGCGCTGGAGGCGCAACGGCAGGAGAGCCAGTCGGAACTGCAGTCCAGCACCCGCGAGCACGCGGACATCAGTGCGCGACTGTCGGCGCACCGCGCGAAGATCGAGCAGATCACCATGCGCCGGCAGCGGATCGAGCGCGAGGTGAAGAGCGCGCGCGAACAGTTCGACAACGAGACGCAGGCGATCGGCACGGCGCGGCAGCTCCTGGCCGAATCGATAGAGTCGATGGAGGCCGATTCACAGAAGCGCGAGACGCTGCTGTCGAGCCGCGACGCCATTCGCAGTACGCTGGATACCGCGCGGCAGACGGCGCGACACGACAAGGACAGCGCCCACCAACTGGCCATGCGCCACCAGTCGCTGGAGACGCAGGCGGGGGCGATGCGCGACTCCATAGAGCGCACGCACAAACAGGTTGCGCAGCTCAGTGAGCGCAAGGAGCAGCTGACTGCGGCGATAACAGAGAACGACCGACCGCTGCCCGGCCTGCAGCAGGAGCTGGAACAACAGTTGGCCCTGCGGCTCGAGTCGGAGAACGAACTCACGGCCGCGCGGCAGCTCGTCGCGGAAGTCGAACACCAGCTGCGCGAGTCCGAGCAACTGCGTGCCCAGATCGAACAGCGCGCGGAGGCCGTGCGCAACCAGCTCGAGCAGAAGCGTATCGGCAGCCAGTCGCTGAAGGTGCAGAGCGAAACTATCCAGAAGCAACTGGCGGAGCACGAGCACAGCGCCGAGGAGGTGCTGGAATCCCTGCCAGCGGAGGCCAACCAGGAAGAGTGGCAACAGCAGCTCGAACGCATGGCCAACCGCATTGCGCGGCTGGGGCCGATCAACCTGGCGGCGATCGACGAGTACGAGTTGCAGTCGGAGCGCAAGACGTACCTCGACGCGCAGAACGAGGACCTGACCACGGCCCTGGAGACGCTGCAGTCGGCGATCCGCAAGATCGACAAGGAGACCCGCACGCGCTTCCGCGACACGTTCGAGCAGGTCAATACCGGCCTGTCGGAAATTTTCCCGCGGGTTTTCGGGGGCGGCAGCGCGTACCTGGAGATGACCGGCGATGACCTGCTGGATACCGGCATCACGATCATGGCCCGGCCGCCGGGCAAGAAGAACGCCACCATCCACCTGTTGTCGGGTGGCGAGAAGGCGCTCACGGCGATCGCGCTGGTATTCTCGATATTCCAGCTCAATCCCGCCCCGTTCTGCATCCTCGACGAGGTGGACGCGCCACTGGACGATGCCAATACCGGCCGGTACGCTCGTCTCGTGAAGGAGATGTCCGACAAGGTGCAGTTCATATACATTACACATAACAAGATCTCCATGGAGATGGCCGACCAGCTCATGGGTGTGACCATGCACGAGCCGGGCGTTTCGCGGCTGGTGTCCGTGGACGTCGACGAGGCGGCGGAACTGGCAGCGAGCTGAGCGGTCAAGGACTAACACGACATCGGGGTGGGGCACGAGGCGTGGGACTCGCAGATTTAACCGTACGGGACTGGATGGTCATTGTCGGCGTGCTGCTGATATTGGCGGTACTGCTCGACGCCTGGCGGCGCGTGCGCAGCCAGAAGCACTCGCGTGTGAAGATGAGCCTGGTCGACCCCGACCAGATCCCCCCCGAACCCGAGGACGACTTTGCACACCTGCGCGAGTTGCCCAACGGTGGTGCCCGCGTGGTGCAGCGCAGCGACCTCGTACCACCCGCCGGCCGCGTGCGTGACCCGGACGACCCCACACCCGATTTCCTCGCGGGCCTCACGTCCGACGGGCCCGCAGAGGAGGCCGATCTCGACTGGCTGGGTGACAGGGCGTCGCCGGCCGAGCAAAAACCCGAAGCCGGCAGGTTGCCGCGCGAGGCGGAGACCGAGGTGTTCATGCTCAACGTGGTCGCCCGCTCCGAGCGGGGCTTTTCGGGTGAGGACATCATGCAGATCCTGCTCGCTTGTGACCTGCGCTTCGGCGACATGAACTTCTTCCATCGCCATGAATATGAGGCCGGTCGCGGCGCGATCCAGTTCAGCGTCGCCAACATGATGCAGCCGGGTGTGTTCGACATCGATAATATGACCGATATGACGACGCCGGGCCTCGTGTTCTTCCTCACATTGCCCGGGCCCGACGACATGATGCAGGCGTTCGACTACATGCTCGAGACCGCCCAGGCCGTCGCGCGCAACCTCGGAGGCGATGTTCTCGATGAGTCGCGCAGCGTCCTGACACGGCAGACCCTGGACCACAACCGGCAGCAGATTCGCGATCTGGAACGCCGGATGCTAGCCCGCGCCCCCTAGGCGCAAGACCCATGGCGAAGAAAGGCCCGGCACAGGAAATAGACCACCTGCGGCGCCAGCTCGTGGAGTGGAACCACCAGTACTACGTGCTCGACGACCCCTCGGTACCCGACAGCGACTACGACGCGGCAATGAACCGCCTGCTCGAACTCGAGGCCGCGCACCCGGAACTCGTGACACCGGATTCACCGAGCCAGCGTGTCGGGGGGGCGCCGCTGCCCGAATTCAGGCAGGTCAACCACGAACTGCCCATGCTCTCCCTGGGCAACGCCTTCAGTGCGCAGGACATGGTCGATTTCAACCGCCGGCTGCTGGACCGGCTGGGGGAGGGCGAGCAAGAACTGGAATACGCCTGTGAGCCGAAGCTCGACGGGATAGCCGTCAGCCTGCTGTACCGCGATGGCGCGCTCGAACGCGGCGCCACGCGCGGCGACGGCACGACAGGTGAAGACATCACGCACAACGTGAAGACCATCCGTTCCGTGCCGCTGCGACTGCGCGGTCGCGGCTACCCGTCGCTGCTCGAGGTGCGCGGCGAGGTGTATATGCCGCGCTCGGGATTCGAGGCGCTCAATGACAGGGCCCGTGAACGCGGGGAGAAACTGTTCGTGAATCCGCGCAACGCCGCCGCGGGCAGCCTGCGACAACTGGACCCAAAGGTGACGGCGGCGCGACCGTTGGAACTGTGCAGTTACAGCGTCGGCCTGGTCGAGGGTGGCGAGTTGCCCGGAAGGCACTCGGATATTCTCGAGCGGCTGTCCGGTTGGGGCCTGCGCATCAACGCCGATTCGCGGGTGGAGAAGGGTGTCGATGCCTGTGCGCGTTACTACGACGAACTCGCGGCGCGGCGCGACGCACTCCCGTACGACATCGACGGCATCGTCTACAAGGTCAACGAGATCGCACTGCAGGAGCGCCTGGGGTTCGTGTCGCGCGCCCCGCGCTGGGCGATTGCGCGCAAGTTCCCCGCGCAGGAAGAATCCACCCGCCTGCTCGACGTGGAGTTCCAGGTCGGCCGCACAGGGGCCATCACCCCGGTCGCACGACTGGAGCCCGTGTTTGTGGGCGGGGTCACGGTGAGCAATGCGACCCTGCACAACGCGGATGAAATTGCGCGCCTGGGCCTGAAAATCGGCGACAGCGTGATCGTGCGCCGGGCCGGCGATGTCATACCCCAGGTTGTCTCGGTCATCACCGAGCGCCGGCCCCGGGGTGCGCGCCCGGTCACATTCCCGGAACGCTGCCCCGTCTGCGACAGTCCCGTCGAGCGCGAGCCCGACGCGGCGGTATTCCGCTGCACCGGTGGGCTTGTTTGTGCGGCACAGCAGAAGGCCGCTATCAAGCATTTCGCGTCACGCCGTGCCATGGACATCGACGGCCTCGGGGACAAACTCGTCGAGCAGCTCGTCGACGGCGGCCTGGTCGCCAATGTGGCGGGGTTATACCACCTCACGCTGGAGCAACTCGTCGCCCTGGAGCGCATGGGCGAGAAGTCGGCGCAGAACCTGCTGGAGGCCCTGGAAAAGAGCAAGCAGACCACGCTGCCGCGTTTCATTTTCGCGCTCGGCATTCGCGAAGTCGGCGAGGCGACGGCCCTCAACCTGGCGCGGCATTTCGGCGACTGGCCCCAACTGGTCGACGCCGGCGAGGAGGCCTTGCTGGAGGTCGATGACGTCGGCCCCGTGGTCGCCGACCACCTGCGCCAGTTTTTCGACGCCGAGGCCAATCTCGACGTGGTGCAGCAATTGCTCGACGCAGGCGTCACCTGGCCCTCCATGGCGCGACCCGCCGCCGCGGAGCAACCGCTCGCGGGGCAGACCTGGGTCGTTACGGGCAAGCTGGAGGCCCTGTCGCGCGATGAGGCCAAGGCGCATTTGCAGAGTCTCGGCGCCAAGGTAGCGGGGAGCGTGTCCGCGAAAACCACCCGCGTGGTTGCGGGGCCGGGCGCGGGGTCCAAACTCGCGAAGGCCGGCGAGCTGGGCGTGGACGTCATAGACGAGGCAGCGCTGCTTCGCCTGCTGGCGGACAACGCTATCGAGCTGTGAAGTACGCGCTGCTGTTGTCCCTCCTGCTGCTCGCCGCCTGCGCGGGAGGGCCGCCGTCCAGACCCGATGATGTCTGTGCCGTCTTCGAGGAAAAGGACGACTGGTACGAGGAGGCCGCGGATGCGCAGGAAGCGTGGGGCAGCCCGATCTGGGTCATGATGGCGATCATGCACCAGGAATCGCGCTTCAATGCCAGCGCACGCCCGCCGCGCAGCAGGATACTCGGTTTCATTCCCGGGCCGCGGCCCTCGTCAGCCTTCGGCTACGCGCAGGCCAAGGACTCCACCTGGGACTGGTACAAGAAGAATGCGGGGCGCTGGGGGGCGGACCGGGACGATTTCGGCGACGCCATCGATTTCATCGGCTGGTACAACCACCAGTCGCGCAAGCGCAGCGGCATTTCATTGTGGGACCCGTACGCGCTGTATCTCGCCTACCATGAGGGGCACGGCGGCTACAACCGCGCGACGTACCGCGGCAAGCCCTGGCTGGCGGCGGTGGCGCGCAAGGTCGAGTCGCGGGCCGGCCTCTACCGCAGCCAGTTGGCGCGGTGTGAGGAAGCACTCAAGGATCGAGGGGGCTTTTTTTCCTGGTTCTGAGAGGTGTGTCCCCCAGCGGGTTCAACCAGCGACACCATTTCTGTAAATATGCCCTAAGTCACGGATAACTAACGCGATTTGGTGTCGCACCGTAATGAAAACAGGGATCAGGTATGACACAATTGCTGTTCTGTGCCCGGCGGCCGTGCAGATTGCTGGAGTCGCCCCGGCGCGGACTGAAAACAACATCGAGTGAGCGGTGCCCGTGAGACCTACCGATATAAAAGACCCGGAGTACTTCCACAAGGTCGTCGACTGCCAGTACGCCTGCCCGGCGCACACGCCCGTGCCGGAATATATTCGCCTGATCGCCGCGGGGCGTTACACCGACGCCTACATGATCAACTGGCAGTCCAATGTCTTCCCCGGCATCCTCGGGCGCACCTGTGACCGGCCCTGTGAGCCGGCCTGTCGCCGCGACCGGGTTGAGGACGAGCCCGTGGCCATCTGTCGCCTGAAGCGCGTGGCGGCGGACAACAAGGGCAGCATCGTCGATCGACTCCCCGAGATTCCCGCGCGCAAGAATGGCAAGCGCATTGCGCTGATAGGCGCCGGCCCGGCGTCACTCACCGTGGCGCGCGACCTCGCTCCCCTGGGTTACAGCATCGACATCTTCGATAACCAGTTTGCCGGCGGCGGCATGATGCGCAGCCAGATTCCCGCATTTCGCCTGCCCGAGTCGGTCCTCAACGAGGAGGTGGACTACATCCTCGAGCGCGGTGTGAATGCGACGTTCGACATCGAGGTTGACAGCCTGCGCAGCATCCTGGACCAGGACTACGACGCGGTGTTCGTCGGCACGGGCGCGCCGCGCGGCAAGGGGCTCAACCTGCCCGGCCTCGAGGATGCCATGGACAACGTCTACCTGGGTATCGACTGGCTCTCCAGCGTCGCGTTCGAGCACACCCACAGCATCGGCAAGCGGGTACTGGTGCTCGGCGGCGGCAACACCGCGATGGACTGCTGCCGGACGTCGAAACGCCTGGGCGGCGAGGATGTGCGCGTGGTAGTGCGCAGCCCCTTCGAGGACATGAAGGCGTCTCCCTGGGAGAAGGAAGACGCGATGCATGAGGGGATCCCGATCTACAACAACCATGTCCCGCGCGAATTCGTCGTGGAGGACGGCCGCCTCAAGGGCATGCATTTCGAAAAGGTCGAAGCGATCTACGACGAGGATGGCAAGCGCAGCCTGGTGCCCACTGGCGAAGACCTGGTGTTCATGGAGGCCGACGACGTGTTGATGGCGATCGGCCAGGAAAACGCCTTTCCGTGGATCGAGCGCGATCTCGGGATCGAGTTCGACAAGTGGGATATGCCGGTCATCGACGAGGTGACCTTCCAGTCCACCAACGAGAAAGTGTTCTTCGGCGGCGACGCCGCGTTTGGGCCGGAAAACGTCATTACGGCGGTCGCCCACGGCCACCAGGCAGCGGTCAGTATCGACCTGTTCTGCCGCGGCGAGGATGTACGCGACAGGCCGGCGCCGCACGTGACGCTGGTGAGCCAGAAGATGGGTGTGCACGAGTGGAGTTACGACAACGCGGTTGCGGATGACGAGCGCTACATCGTGCCGCTCGCGCCGCTGGAGGAATCCCTCGCGAATCGCAAAATGGAGGTCGAACTCGGCTTCGACCGCGACACCGGCTTCAAGGAAGCGGAGCGTTGCCTCAACTGCGACGTGCAGACGGTGTTCGACGAGGTGCGCTGTATCGAGTGCGACGCGTGCGTCGACATCTGTCCCACGGACTGCATCACGTTCACGCTCAACGGCCAGGAGGACGAGCTGCGCACGCGACTGTCGGCGCCGGCGGGTAACCTCGCCCAGGACCTCTACGTTTCGAATGACCTGCCGACCGCGCGGGTGATGGTCAAGGATGAGAATGTCTGCCTGCACTGCGGCCTGTGTGCGGAGCGGTGTCCCACGACTGCCTGGGACATGCAGAAGTTCCTCTACAACGTGAGCAAGGCGGGCCAGGCAGCATGAAGCAATTGAGTTCGGTCAACGATTTCGTCATCAAGTTCGCGAACGTCAACGGCACCGGTTCCGCCAGTGCCAACAACCTGTTCGCCAAGGCGCTGTTCCGCATGGGTCTTGCGGTATCGCCGAAGAACATTTTCCCCTCCAACATCCAGGGCCTCCCCACCTGGTACGAGGTGCGCGTGTCGGAAAAGGGCTACCTGGGCCGTCGCGGTGGCGTGGACATCGCGCTGTCGGTAAATCCCCAGAGCATGGCCCAGGATATCCAGGACGTGGAGCCCGGCGGCTACTTCATTTATGACAACACCAAGCCGCTGGACCTGCGCCTGCTGCGGGACGACGTCACGATCATCGGTATCCCGCTGACCCAGATCTGCAACGAGCAGTACCAGGACCCGCGCCAGCGCCAGCTGTTCAAGAACGTGATTTACGTCGGCGCCCTGGCGGCGCTGCTCGACATGGACTTCAAGGTGCTCACCGGGCTCGTTGAAGACCAGTTCAAGGGCAAGGAAAAGCTGGTGCTGCCGAATATCCATGCCCTGGAACTCGGCCACCACTGGGTGCGCACGAACCTCGAGTGCCCGATCGGTATCCGGGTAGAGACTCGCGAGCGCACGGAGGACCGGATCCTGCTGGACGGCAACACCGCTCTCGGGCTGGGCGCGCTCTACGGCGGTGCCACCGTGGCGGCCTGGTATCCGATCACCCCGTCTACCTCGGTGGTCGACGCCTTTGAGAAATACGCCAAGCGCGTGCGCATCGACCCCGGCACGGGGCGGCGCAACTACGCGATTATCCAGGCGGAGGATGAACTGGCCGCTATCGGCATGGTCATCGGTGCGAGCTGGAACGGCGCGCGGGCCTTTACCGCGACCTCAGGTCCCGGGGTCTCGCTGATGGCGGAATTCCTGGGTCTTGCCTATTTTGCCGAGATCCCGACGGTCCTGTTCAATGTCCAGCGGGCCGGTCCGTCCACCGGTATGCCGACGCGTACGCAGCAGTCCGATGTGCTCTCCTGTGCCTACGCGTCGCACGGTGATACCAAGCAGGTCCTGTTGTTCCCCTCCACCCCCAAGGAGTGTTTCGATTTCGGCGCGCTGTCCTTCGACCTGGCGGAACGCCTGCAGACGCCCATCATCCTGATGACCGACCTGGACCTCGGCATGAATGACAATATGTCGGAGCCGCTGTCCTGGGATGACGAGCGCAGGTACGATCGCGGCAAGGTCATGACCGAGGAGGAACTCGAAGCGGGTACCGAATTCGGCCGTTACCTCGATGTCGACGGTGACGGCATCTGCTATCGCACGTACCCGGGGACGCATCCGACCCGGGGTTCGTTCTTCACGCGTGGTACGTCGCGCGACGAATACGCGGTATACACGGAGAAGGGCGAGGAGTACGAGAAGAACATGCTGCGCCTGATGCGCAAGTGGGAGACGATCCCCGAGCACGTGCCGGCGCCTGAGGTGGTCGAAAGCGCCCATAACACCGACAGCGCCGTATTGTACTTCGGAACCAGTGAGGCCTCTTCACGAGAGGCGCTGGATTACCTGGCCGAAGACGGCATTCACATGAATGCCATGCGCATTCGCGCGTTCCCGTTCAATAACGACGTGAAGAAATTTATTGAGCGTCACAAGCGTGTCTTTGTCATCGAGCAGAACCGCGACGCCCAGTTGCGAACGCTGCTCATGGCGGAGTTCGAGTTCGGTCCGGACCGGCTGAAGTCAGTGCTGTGTTTTGACGGCACGCCGATCAGTGCGCGGAATATCCGCAAGCAGATCAAGGGGCACCTGCAGGGCGGCAACGTCACGCCGCTGCACCGCCACACCGCGGCGCGGGGTAGAGGAGAGGCATCATGAGTTACCAGATTCCCAGGTTCCGGCACCCCGAGCTGCCGGTTAACGACCTGGGTTATACCAAGGCGGACTACGAAGGCTCGATCTCCACGCTCTGCGCGGGTTGTGGCCACGACTCGATATCCGGCGCCATCGTCAACGCGTGCCATGAGATGTCGATCGAACCCCACAAGATCGCCAAGCTGTCCGGTATCGGCTGTTCATCCAAGTCGCCGACCTATTTCCTCGGCAATTCCCATGGCTTCAATTCCGTCCACGGCCGGATGCCCTCGGTGGTCACCGGCGCGGCGATGGCCAACCGAGAATTGCTCTACCTGGGCGTCTCCGGCGACGGTGACACCGCGTCCATCGGCATGGGCCAGTTTGCCCATGTGGCGCGGCGCAACCTGAACATGGTCTACATCGTCATGAACAACGGCTGTTACGGCCTGACCAAAGGCCAGGATTCGGCGACGGCGGACGAGGGCTCGGCGAGCAAGAAGGGCGATCCCAACCCTTTCAGCTCCATCGACCTGTGCGGCACGGCGCTGCAGATGGGCGCGACCTTTGTGGCGCGCAGTTTCTCGGGCGACAAGCGCCAGCTCGTGCCGTTGATCAAGGCGGCGATCTCGCATCGCGGATTCGCCCTGATCGATATCATCTCACCCTGTGTGACGTTTAATAACAACGCGGGCTCCACCAAGAGCTACGAGTTCGTGCGCGAGCACGCCGAGGCGACCGGGACTATCGATTTCGTGCCCCTGAGCAAGGAGATCACCACGGATTACGAGGCCGGTACGGTCCACGAGGTGACCATGCACAACGGCTCCACCATTCACCTGTACAAGGTGGACGAGAACCACGATCCCTTCGATCGCAGGTCGGCGCTTAATACCATGGAGGAGTACCGCGCCAATGACACCATACTCACCGGCCTGATCTACATCGACGAGGACTCGCGCGACCTGCACGACGTACTGCAGACCTCCCAGCGCCCCCTCAACCAGCTGGATGAAACGGACCTGTGCCCCGGCAACAAGATGCTGGAGAACATCAACGCCAGCCTGCGCTAACTGTCACAATTCGCTCCGGCCCGCGGGATTGTTGGGCTTGAGCCGGCGGCCAGTGCCTGAATCGGTTGCAATTGCCGCCGCTATTGTCATGTAATTGTCATAATTCCCTCTTCTAATTGCCCCATCCAAAACGAATGAGGGTAAGCCCGGCGATGACGGCTCACAAGGTTCTGATCGTAGACGACGAATTTGCCATTCGGGACATGCTCCGCATGGCCCTGGAGATGTCAGATTTCGACTGTCTGGAGGCGGAAACCATCCAGCAGGCGTACGCGCTGGTGGTGGATGAACGGCCGGACATTATTCTGCTGGACTGGATGTTGCCCGGCGGCAGCGGTATCGAACTGCTCAGGCGCCTGAAGCGCGAGGACCTCACGTCGGAAGTGCCCGTGATCATGCTCACCGCGAAGACCACCGAGGACAACGTTATCCAGGGCCTGGACGTCGGCGCCGATGACTACATAACGAAACCGTTCGCCCCGCGCGAGCTGATCGCGCGAATCAGGGCACTGCTCCGCCGCGCTGGCGGAGGCCCGGGCGACGAGCGCCTGCAGGTTGGCTCCCTGGTGCTCGACGGGGAGAGCAGGCGTGTCTTCATCGGGGAGCGTCCCATCGATATGGGACCCACGGAGTTCAATCTCCTGCACTTCTTCATGTCGCACCCCGAGCGCGCCTACACCCGCGGCCAGTTACTCGACCAGGTATGGGGCGCCAATGTTTACGTCGAAGAGCGCACCGTGGACGTGCACATTCGCAGACTGCGCAAGGCACTGCAGTCTGAAGCGGGCGACCTCAGCAAGCTTATCCAGACCGTGCGAGGCACCGGGTATCGCTTCTCCGCGAGAGGTGTCATGTAGATGAAGCTGCCCGATCGCCGATGAACTGGATTGAGACGGCGGGTCGGGTCGCGGTTGTAGCGGGTATCGGCGCACTCGTTGGCGGTGTCTACGGCTCTGCGACGGCGGGTGGCCTGGTGGCCCTGACGGGCGTGATCGTCTACTGGCTGTACCAGATGCGGCGTGTCCAGCGCTGGCTGGAATCGCCCGACAAAGCGCCGCCGGACATCTACGGCGTCTGGGGCACGCTGTTGTCACACATTTATTCGAACCAGCGGAGCAGCAGGGAGATCCAGCAGAGGTTGCAATCCAACGTGGAATACCTGCAAAACTCCTTTGCGTCCATGCGCGACGGCGTGGTGATGGTGAACGCCCATGGTGCGATCAAGTGGTTCAACAAGGCCGTTGAGCCACTGCTTGGCTTGCGTTTCCCGCAGGATGTCGGGCAGACACTGACCAACCTTGTGCGCTCTCCCCAATTCAACCAGTACTTCATCAAGGGCGACTTTTCCCGCCCGCTCCAGTATACCTCGCAGGCTGAAAACCCGTTGCACCTGCAGGTTGAAATCACGCATTTTGGGGAGGGTGAACGCCTGTTGTTTGTGCGGGACGTCAGTGCGGCGGTGAGGACCGAACAGATTCGCCGGGACTTCGTGGCCAATGTTTCCCACGAGTTGCGTACGCCGCTGACCGTGATCAGCGGTTACCTCGCGACATTGAAAAGCAGCAGGGAAGACTGCCCGCCGCGCTTCGAGAAGCCCCTCGACCAGATGTTGCAGCAGGCGGCGCGGATGGAGAACCTCCTCAAGGACCTACTATGGTTGTCACGTATTGAGAGCGAGGCGCGCGAGGTCAAGCGTGAGCTGCTGGATGTGCGGGGTCTGCTCCAGGAGTTGAAGGAGGAGCTTGCCGGTGCGCACCCCGAGGCGAAGATCGAGCTATCGCTCAACACCAGCGCGAAAATCCTGGGTGACTACCGCGAAATTTATAGCGCGATAGCCAACCTGGCTACGAACGCAATAAAGTACAGCCCGCCCGACAGTCCGGTATTAATCAACTGGTCTTCACAGGGAAAACATTGCAGACTGTCGGTCGCGGACAAGGGCATCGGCATCGAGGCGAGCCATATCCCGCGCCTGACGGAGCGGTTCTACCGTGTTGATGACAGTCGCAACACCGCCACGGGTGGCACGGGATTGGGGCTCGCCATCGTCAAGCATGTGGCCGCAGCCCACGATGCCCGGCTCGAAGTAGAGAGTGCGCCCGGCGCGGGCAGTACCTTTACGCTTGTATTTCCACAGGGGGACTGACGCCATGTTGAAGCAAGAGGATTACAAGCAGCATATCTCCGGTCGATTCAACTCGGAACTGGAGTCGCTGCGCAACAATATGCTCGGTATGGGCGGCAAGGTCGAGCAGCAGTTGCTCAACGCGCTGGACGCCCTGATGAGCAAGGACAGCGGCGAGGCAGAAGGCGTCGTGAGCCTCGACAAGGAAGTCAACCAGATGGAAATGGCCATCGACGACGAATGTGCCACCATCATCGCCCGGCGCCAGCCGACCGCGAGCGACCTGCGGCTCGTCATCGCCATTATCAAGGTCAATACCGACCTTGAGCGCATCGGCGATGAGGCGTCCCGGGTTGCGTCGCTGACGTTGCGACTCGCCGAGGACGGCGTCTCTCCCAGCAATTTCGTGGAAGTCCGCCATATCGGCAACAGGGTAGCCGGCATGCTGCGCGAGGCCCTGGATGCCTTCGCCCGCCTGGACGTCTCACAGGCGATCGAGGTCGTGAAGAGCGACCAGACGGTCGACAAGGAGTACGCCAGCGCGATGCGCAGCCTGGTGACGTTCATGATGCAGGACCACAGGAAAATCGGGGCAATTCTCAATGAAATGTGGGCACTGCGCAGCCTCGAGCGAATTGGGGATCACGCCTGCAACATCGCGGAGCAGGTGGTCTACCTGGTCCAGGGCCTGGATGTGAGGCACGGCCGCCTCGCGGAACTCGATATTGAGACCCTGGACCGCCGATAATCCCCGGAATGGGCACCGGCAGTGGTCTCCCGGCTGTCACAAAACTGTAATATTTGCCTCATAGAATGCCGGTGTCGACCGCAGGAGGCCATGCCCAATGACATCTTTACCACACAGTGACAGCCACGTGAAAAAACTTCTGGTCGGAACAGTGCTCGGCGTAGTCGCGTTCGCGACGGCCGGTACCGCCGCGGCAGCAAATCGTGACATTGTCAGCATTGTAGGGTCCTCCACGGTCTATCCGTTTGCCACGGTAGTCGCCGAGCGCTTCGGCCGCTCGACCAACTTCAAGACGCCCAAGATCGAGTCCACCGGCTCGGGAGGGGGCCTCAAGCTCTTCTGCAAAGGTGTCGGGGCGAATACCCCCGATATCACCAACTCCTCCCGCCGCATCAAGAAGAGCGAATACGACGACTGCCAGGCCAACGGCGTCACGGATGTCATCGAGGTCCTCGTGGGCTATGACGGGATCGCAATCGCCAACTCCAAGGAAGCGACACAGTACGACCTCACGCTACGTGACATTTACCTGGCCCTTGCGAAAGATATCCCCGGTCCGGACGGCAAGTTGGTCCCGAATCCCAACAAGACATGGCGGGACGTCAACCCGGCGCTCCCCGCGACCCGGATCGAGGTTCTCGGCCCGCCCCCGACATCGGGTACCCGCGACGCGTTTGCCGAACTGGCGATGGGCGGCGGTGCGCAGAGCGTGCCCGCGCTGAAGACCCTCCGGGGCCTGGGCGCGGATGACGTGGCCGGTATCAAGGCGGCTATGGCAGGGCTGGGTATGCCCGGGGGCATTTATGACGGTTTCGTGGAGACGAAGGGCAAGGCGCCGAGCGGGAAGGACCTGTTCAAGACCGTGGCCTACGCCATCCGGGAGGACGGCGCCTACATCGAAGCGGGAGAAAACGACAACCTGATCGTACAGAAGCTTGAGGCCAACCCCAGTGCCCTGGGTATCTTCGGATTCAGCTTTCTCGAGGAAAATGGCGATAAGGTCCAGGGCTCCAGGGTGAATGGCGTGGTGCCGGATTTCGATTCCATCGCGGACGGCGACTATCCCGTCTCGCGCCCGCTCTACTTCTACATGAAGGGCGCTCACGTCGGCAAAATCCCGGGCATCCAGGAGTACGCGATGGAATTTACGTCCAGCCGCGCAATGGGTGAGGACGGCTACCTGCCTGAGAAAGGCCTGATCCCGCTCGCGGATGATGAGCTGCGCGAGGTACAGGCCATTGTCAAGAACCTCAAGCGGCTGGAAATGTAGTACATTGCCCGCGTGATCCAGCCCGTGGTGCGCTGCCGGTGGCGGCGCGCCTGTTGAATAAAGTGCCGGTTTCCCAATATGCCGGCACTTCTGTTTTTGAGAAGCGACTGAGTGCGCGTTGCCCATGCAGACATCCACGGTTTTACTGGTCCTTGTAGCGCTCTGCATAGCGAGCTTTTTCTTCGCTCGCCGCAAGTCCCATGCCGTGGCCCACGGCAGCGGTGGCCTGACCACGCTCCACAGCCTGCCCAAGCACTACGGCTACATGGCGCTGGCCTGGGCCGGCTTGCCCGCGCTCGCTGCGCTTGCCCTGTGGAGCGCGCTGGAGCCGCGGATGCTCGAGGCGGAGGTGGTCTCATCGCTGCCCGCTGAGGTCCGCGCGCTACCCGAGCAGCAATTTGGCCTCTACTACAACCAGATCCTCGGCTACGCGTCGGGCGGCATGAATGCAGCGGAACTCGACGAGGTACAACTGGCCGCGGCCGACCGGTATAGCGCGCTGGCAGCCAGGTTCTCCTGGTTGAGGAGCGCGCTTGTTTTCGCGGTGGCCCTTGCCGGCGCAGTGTTGGCCATTCGTCGGGTCCAGCCCGCCCTGCGTGCACGCAACCATGTCGAGAGCATTATTCGCTGGATCCTGTTCAGTTGCTCGTTCCTGGCGGTCCTGACCACGCTCGGGATCGTTCTATCGGTGCTGTTCGAGGCTGTGCGCTTTTTCCAGGTCATTCCCCTGACCGACTTTTTGTTCGGGCTCGAGTGGAGCCCGCAAATGGCGATCCGCAGCGACCAGGTCGGCGCCTCCGGCTCCTTCGGCTTCGTGCCGCTCCTTGTGGGCACGCTGCTCATTTCGGCCGTCGCCATGCTGATTGCGGTACCGGTGGGGCTGATGTCCGCCATCTACCTGTCCGAGTACGCAAGCCGGCGCTTTCGCACCCTGACCAAGCCTGTGCTGGAAATCCTGGCCGGTGTGCCCACTGTCGTCTACGGCTTTTTCGCGGCCCTGACCGTGGCGCCGCTCGTGCGCACTCTGGGTGAAAGTGTCGGCCTTACCGTCGCATCCGAGAGCGCGCTGGCGGCGGGTGTTGTCATGGGAATCATGATTATCCCGTTCGTGATGTCCCTCTCTGACGACATCATCAACGCGGTACCGGATACCATGCGGGAGGCCTCCCTCGGCATGGGAGCCACGATGAGCGAGACGATTCGCAAGGTGTTGTTGCCCGCCGCACTGCCGGGTATCGTCGGCGGCATCCTGCTCGCGGTGTCCCGGGCCATCGGCGAGACGATGATCGTGGTGATGGCGGCGGGACTTTCCGCCAAGCTGACCGCGAATCCACTGGAGGCGGTGACCACGATTACCGTCCAGATCGTTACGCTGCTCGTGGGCGACCAGGAGTTCGACAGCCCCAAGACGCTGGCGGCGTTCGCGCTGGGGCTCGTGCTGTTCTTCGTCACTCTCCTGCTCAACGTGGTCGCACTGTATGTCGTGCGTCGCTACCGGGAACAATATGAGTAACTACGACAACACCACACTGATTGCCGCTTCACTGAAAAAGCGTTACGCCCGGGAGCGTCGCTTCCAGTGGTACGGGCGCTTCGCCGTATTCATAGGGTTTGTCTTCCTTATCGTCCTGCTGGCCGATATCGTGTCGAAGGGAATGCCGGCGTTTACCCAGCATTTCATCAAGGTCGATGTGACGCTCGACGCGGACAGGCTGGGCCTTCCTGAAAACCCCACGCAGCAGGATTATTTTGGCGCCGATTTCGGGGGCGTTGTCAAAGCCAGCCTGCGCGAGATGTTCCCGGAGGTGTCGGGACGTGGCGACAAAAAGCAGTTGTACCGGCTGATCAGTGTCGGCGCTGAATATGACCTGCGCGATCACCTGATGGCGAACCCGGAACTCGTCGGAACCACCCAGTCGATCTGGCTGCGCGCCCACTCGGAAGCCGGTAGTTACCTGAAGGGCCAGGTGAGTCGTGCATTGCCCGAGGCCGACCGCAAGGTCAAGGACATCCAGATGGACTGGCTGGACCAGCTGCGCCGGGACGGACGCACGCAGTCGCGCTTCAACACGGTATTCTTCACGGCCGGGGACTCCCGGGAACCCGAGTTGGCAGGGATTCGCGCGGCGCTGCAGGGCTCGTTTTTCACGCTCATGGTGACGTTCCTGCTGGCCTTCCCGGTCGGGGTCATGGCCGCCGTCTACCTGGAGGAGTTCGCCCCCAGGAACCGCCTGACGGACCTCATCGAGATCAATATCAACAACCTGGCCGCGGTACCCTCCATCGTGTTCGGCCTGCTAGGACTCGCCGTGTTCATCAATTTCTTCGAGCTGCCGCGTTCGGCGCCGCTTGTGGGCGGTATGGTTCTTTCATTAATGACCCTGCCCACCATCATTATCACCTCCCGGGCTTCGATCCAGGCCGTGTCGCCATCGATCCGCGAGGCCGCGCTGGGGGTGGGGGCATCGCAATTGCAGACGGTGCTCCACCATGTCCTGCCCGTGGCGATGCCCGGCATTCTCACCGGCTCGATCATCGGTATGGCCCAGGCTCTCGGGGAGTCCGCGCCGCTGCTCATGATCGGTATGGTGGCGTTCATCATGGATGCCCCCTCCGGGGTGACGGATCCGTCCACCGTCCTGCCTGTACAGATATTCCTCTGGGCCGACAGTCCCGAACGGGGGTTCACAGAAAAGACATCTGCAGCGATTATTGTACTGATGGGATTTCTGATATTAATGAATGCGCTCGCGGTCTTCCTGCGCAGGCGATTCGAGATGAAGTAGCGCCTGTGAGGACACTGAGATGATGCAGGGTACCGAGAACATGGGTAGCATGACGAGCGTGGCGATCGAGGCAGAGACAGTGGAAACGGACAGTCGCGAGACAGGTGAATCCCGGGTTCTCCAACTCCAGGACCAGGACGAGGTCCGGGATTACGTCACGATAGGGGCTCCCTTTGTCGACAACGCCAAAATGGCCGCGCGCAACGTGAATGTCCACTATGGCGAGAAGCACGCCATCATGGACGTGTCGCTCGATATCGGGAAAAACGAAGTCATCGCCATGATCGGCCCGTCGGGATGCGGCAAATCCACGTTCCTGCGCACGTTGAACCGCATGAACGATATCATCGCCGGCTGTCGCGTCGACGGGGAGATTACCCTGGACGGCGAGGATGTTTACGGGCGACAACAGGACACCGTGATGTTGCGCGCCCGTGTCGGCATGGTGTTCCAGAAGCCGAACCCGTTCCCCAAGTCTATCTATGAGAACGTTGCGTACGGGCCGCGCATTCACGGGCTCGCCCATAACAAGGCGGAGCTGGACGAGATTGTCGAGAGTAGCCTGCGCAGGGCAAGCCTGTTTGACGAGGTCAAGGACAACCTGGATAAGCCTGGAACGGGGCTGTCAGGCGGCCAGCAACAGCGCCTCTGTATCGCCAGGGCCATCGCGGTGAGTCCGGAGGTGATCCTGATGGACGAACCCTGTTCCGCGCTGGACCCCATCGCCACCGCGCGCATCGAGGAGCTCATTGACGAGCTCAAGGAAAAGTACACGATCGCGATCGTCACCCATTCGATGCAGCAGGCGGCCCGCGTATCCCAGCGCACGGCCTATTTTCACCTGGGTAAACTCATCGAGGTCGGGGGGACAAAGGATATCTTTACGCGGCCCCGTCACCAGCTCACTGAAAACTACATAACCGGCCGCTTCGGGTAGCGCCGAGGCGCCGATTACCGGTCATTTCTGGCCAATCAGGACTTCTTTTCGGCTTCCTTCACCTTTTCGGCGATCAGCTTGGTCACCCAATTGGACAAGGACCGGTCATCCGCCTCCGCCAGTTTCTTGGCTTTGCGCTTCAAATCCGGGTCGATTCGGATGTTGAGTATCTTTGTCTTGGACATCTTCTGGGGTAGACCCGGGGGTTCCAAATTGGTAGTTTATCACATGTATATACATTGTCTCCCTCGCGGGAGTCGTATATATTTTGTACATACACGTAATAGTGGTATCAGGTGATTGTAATGAATTTGCGCGCGGCTCAAAAGGAGCTGAGAGGCAGGGCCCCCGAGGTCACGCCCAAGATGTTGGCAATAGAAGCCGTCGTTGTTGTGGGAATCAGTATCGCACTGGTGGGCCTGTTCGGCTGAGCGGGTCCTGCGTGGCCCGGCGAGTCCGTCGCCGGGTTTCCAAGTAGACAAGAACCCACCAACAGACTGTCACAAGCCGTCTTTTCCGGCCTCTCACGTCACAAAACTGTCATAATCCCGCCATAACCGATGTGGCCCGCCCCGCGGCGGTTCCCTCCGGCGCGTTACCGTGTGGCCCATGGCGCCTGCCTGTTGCATCAGCTAATTGCTCGGTTACAATAGCGCCGCTTTTTTGCCATGGCGAAAAAGCGCTTTGTCCCCTTCGTCTAGTGGCCCAGGACTCTGCCCTTTCACGGCAGAAACAGGGGTTCGAACCCCCTAGGGGACGCCATTTTTCGTAAGCCCGGCCAGTGCCGGGCTTTTCCTTTCCATCGACAGGCTGTCGGGGTGGACCGGGCAATGAGCCGTTTCTGGACAGATCTCGCCGCAGGGTTGACGCCCTATGTCCCGGGCGAGCAGCCACCCGGCAGGGGCCTCATCAAACTCAATACCAACGAGTGCCCTTATGGCCCTTCGCCGAAGGTGGCCGAGGCGATCGCCGCGGCGGCGGGCGATGACCTGCGCCTTTACCCGGACCCCCAGTCGCTGGCCCTGCGCACGGCGCTCGGCGCGCGTTACGGCCTGGGCAGGGAGCAGGTCTACGTCGGCAACGGCTCCGACGAAGTCCTGGCCATGGCGTTCATGGCGCTGCTCAAGCACGCGCTGCCGCTGTACTTTGCCGATATCACCTACAGCTTCTACCCGGTGTGGGCGGATCTCGCCAACGTGCAGGTGGAACGGGTGCCCCTGCGGGGCGACCTCACGGTGGATCTGGACGCCTACCCGGACCGGTGCGGCGGGATAATCGTCTGCAACCCCAATGCGCCCACGGGCCAGGTGTTGCCGCTGGCCGATATTATCCGCCTGCTGGAGCGCTGCCGCGACGCGGTCGTGGTCGTGGACGAGGCCTACATCGATTTCGGCGGTGAATCCGCGGCGCCGCTGGTGAGCGAGTTCGAGAACCTGCTGGTGGTGCAGACCCTGTCCAAGTCGAGAGCATTGGCGGGGCTGAGGGTGGGCTACGCTTTCGGCAGCCCCGCGCTGATCGAGGGCCTCGATCGCGTCAAAAATTCATTCAACTCCTATCCGCTGGACCGCCTGGCGCAGGCCGCCGCCCTGGCGGCGGTAGAGGACGAGCCCTATTTCGAGCGGTGCACCGCGAAGGTAATCGCCAATCGCGAGGCACTGGCCGCGGGGCTGGCCGAACTGGGCTTTGGCGTGCTGCCATCCGCCACGAACTTCCTGTTTGTCACCCACCCGCAGCGGGAGGCGCGCGAGCTTTTCGCAGCGCTGAGGGAGCGCGGCGTGATCGTGCGCTACTTCGACGCGCCGCGCATCGACACCTTCCTGCGTATCAGCGTGGGGAATGAAACAGAGTGCGGGGCCTTGCTCGCGGCGCTGGCGGAGATTGTCGGAGCCTGACGAACGTCAGGCCTTCTGCAGCACCACGCTGCCGATGCTGTAGCCGGCGCCGAAGGAGCAGAGCACGCCGATATCGCCCGCGGCGAAGTCCGCGCGGTGCTTGTGGAACGCGATCACCGAACCCGCCGAGCTGGTGTTCGCATACTCATCCAGGATCGTCGGTGCCTCGGCCTCAGTCGCCTCGCGGCCCAGCACCCGCCTCGCGATGAGCTGGTTCATGCTGAGATTGGCCTGGTGCAGCCACATGCGCTTCAGCGACTGGGGATCGATCTCGAGGTCAGCAAGCTGTTGCGCGATCAGCTCCGCCACGGCGGGGCAGACCTCCTTGAAGACCTTGCGGCCGTTCTGCACGAACAGTTTGTCCGCCGCGCCAATGCCTGATTCGTCGCCGCGGTTGAGAAAACCGAAGTTATTGCGGATGTTGTTGGAGTAGATGGTTTTCAGCTTGCTGTCGACGATGCGGTAGAGATCGCTGCCGGTCGCCGTCTCCTCCCGTTCCAGGATGACCGCCGTGCACACGTCGCCGAAGATGAAGTGTGAGTTGCGGTCGCGGAAATTCAGGTGTCCGCTGCAGATTTCGGGATTGACCATCAGCACGCAACGGGCGCCGCCGTTCGCTATCGTGGCAACGGCCTGCTGGATGCCGAAAGTCGCCGAGGAACAGGCGACGTTCATGTCGAATCCGAAGCCTTCAATGCCGAGCGCGTCCTGGACCTCGACCGCCATGGCGGGATAGGGGCGTTGCATGTTCGAGGCGGCGACGATCACGGCGTCGATGTCACTTGCGGTCTTGTTAGCCTGCGCCATCGCCTCCCGTGCGGCAGCAACAGCGATTTCGCACTGTATGGACTGCGCCTCGTTGGGTCGCTCAGGCAGTCTGGGCGTCATCCGGTGGGGGTCGAGCACGCCGGATTTATTCATCACGTAGCGTGATTTTATGCCCGATGCTTTCTCGACGAACTCGGCGGAAGAGGGTTCGAGCGGCTCCATCTCGCCGGCGGCGATCGCGTCAGCGTTCTCCTCGTTGTGCAGTGCAACGAACGCGTTGAAAGACTCGACCAGCTCCTCGTTGCTGATGGATTCTACAGGTGTGAACAGTCCTGTACCGCTGATAACGATGTCAGACATGGCGTTGGATTACCTTAAACGCCCGGCGCGGGTGCCGGTACGGAAAGAGGCCGCAGTGCGGCCTCTTGGTTATTTCAGGGTACTCAGCGTTTTTCAACAGGCACGAAATCGCGCTGGGTATAACCGGTGTATAGCTGGCGCGGGCGACCGATACGATAGCTGCCGCTGATCATCTCGTTCCAGTGGGCGATCCAGCCCACGGTGCGCCCCACGGCGAAAATCACGGTGAACATGCTGGTCGGGATACCGATGGCCTTGAGAATGATGCCCGAGTAGAAGTCGACATTCGGGTAGAGCTTCTTCTCAATGAAGTACTCGTCGGACAGGGCGATCTCCTCGAGGCGCTTGGCAATGCCGAGCAGCGGGTCGTTGTCGATGCCGAGCTCCGCCAATACCTCATCGGCCGCTTCCTTCATCACCTTGGCGCGCGGGTCGAAGTTCTTGTACACGCGGTGCCCGAAGCCCATCAGCCGGAACGGGTCATCCTTGTCCTTGGCCCGGGCCACGAACTCATCGATGCGCGAGACATCGCCGATCTCCTGGAGCATTTCCAGTACCGCCTCGTTGGCGCCGCCGTGGGACGGTCCCCAGAGCGCCGCGATGCCCGCGGCGATACAGGCGAAGGGGTTCGCGCCGGAGGAGCCGGCCAGGCGAACCGTCGAGGTGGAGGCGTTCTGCTCGTGGTCGGCGTGCAACAGGAATATCCGGTCCATGGCGCGTGCCAGCACGGGGCTGATGTTGCTCGGCTCGCAGGGGTTGCCGAACATCATGTGCAGGAAGTTCTCCGCGTAGTCGAGGCTGTTGTCCGGGTACATGAACGGCATGCCGATGGAGTACTTGTAGCTCATCGCGGCCAGTGTCGGCATCTTGGCGATCAGCCGGAAAGCCGCGACCTGGCGGTGCTGCTCGTCGGAAATTTCCAGCGAGTCGTGGTAGAACGCGGACAGCGCGCCCACCACGCCGCACATGATGGCCATGGGGTGGGCGTCGCGCCGGAAGCCGTTGAAGAAGGTGCGAATCTGCTCGTTGACCATGGTATGGCGGTGCACGGTGCCGACGAACTCTTCCTTTTCGGCCTTCGTGGGCAGTTCGCCGTAGAGCAGCAGGTAGCAGGTTTCGAGGTAGTCGGAGTGTTCGGCGAGCTGGTCGATGGGGTAACCGCGGTGCAGCAGTACGCCCTTGCCGCCGTCGATGTACGTGATCTGGGATTCGCAGGACGCGGTGGAGACAAAGCCCGGGTCGTACGTAAACAGACCCTCGGAGGTCATGGCGCCGACATCGACCACGTCGGGGCCGAGCGTGCCGGAGTAGATGGGTAGTTGGATCGGCTGTTCGCGCCCTTCAATGACCAGGGAGGCCTTCTTCTCACTCATACAGGGTCCTGATTTACTGCTTTTTTTGGGGAGTTCACTATAAAGTCTGGGACGATATTGTCAATTGAGCAACGCGTTCGCGGACAATCTTTTGGCAGTGCGTATGGCACAAGCCAGCGCGGGCTGCCGTTGTACAGAATCTGTCC
>JAUIEP010000202.1 GCA_030428835.1 Gammaproteobacteria bacterium
TGATGCTCGGCTATATCGGTGTCGACATGGCCGGGGTGCTGGACGGGGACGGCTTTTTCCACACCGGCGACGGCGGCTATATCGACGGCGCCGGCCGGTTGTACTGGGAGGGCCGCCTCAACGACATCATCAAGACCGGCGGCGCCAACGTTTCCCCGGAGGAGGTCGATACGGTTATCGCCACCTATCCCGGCGTCAAGCGCACCCAGACCGTGGGCGTGCCGCACGAGACCCTGGGCGAGATGGTCGTCGCCTGTATCGTGCCCGTGGACGGGGCGCAGCTGGAGGAGGCCGCGATCGTCGCCCACGTGAAGGCGCAGCTCGCCAGTTACAAGGTGCCGCGGCGTGTGCTCTTCTTCGAGGAGGCCGACATCGCGCTCACAGGCAACGAGAAGATCAAGGCCGGCGAACTGCGCGAACTGGCGGTGCGACGGCTGGACGGTGCGCAACCCGCCGCGTGACACGGCGTACGCGACAAATGACGAGGCACATGTGACGGAAGAAGGACAGGACTTTCTCGACAAGCCGGTGCTGGTCACCGGCGCCAGCGGCTTCGTGGGCAGCCACGTCGCGCGCCTGCTCACCGAGCGCGGGCGCGATGTGCGCGTCATGCTGCGCACCACGAGCAAGCCGGATGCGATGGCGGGCCTGCCGGTGGAGATTCACTACGGCGACGTGCTCGACCCGGACTCCCTGCGCGCCGCGATGGCGGGCTGCGGCAGCGTCTTCCACAGTGTCGTCGACGCGCGCTTCTGGCTGACCGACACCACGCCGCTCTACCGCAACAACGTCGAGGGCCTGGTGAACTCCATGGATGTCGCGCTGGAGTCGGGCGTGCAGCGTTTCATCTTCACGAGCACCATGGGCACGCTGGGGCTCAACCCGGACGGCCCCGTGACCGAGGACATCCCGTTCAACTGGCGCGACAGGGCGCCGGACTACATCCTGGCGCGACTGGAGGCGGAGAACCGCTTCCTCGAGTACTGCCGCGAGCGCGGGTTGCCGGGCGTCGCACTGTGCGTGGCGAACACCTACGGGCCGCAGGACTACGCGCCGACGCCGCACGGCAAGATGCTGTGGGACGTTTCCCGCGGCCGCGCGAACTTCACGATGGACGCCGGCGCACCGACGGTCGATATCCGCGATGTGGCGGAGGCTGCGCTGTCTGCCGAGGTGCGCGGCCGCATCGGCGAGCGCTACATCATCGCCAACGAGTTCATCAGCAACCGGGATTTCTACACGCTGGCGGCGAAGGAGGGCGGTCACGAACCGCCGCGGGTGATACCGCTGTCCGTGGGCTATGTCATGGCGTGGCTGGGCGAGCGCATCATGCGCCTGCGTGGCAAGCGCGACTACATGGTGCGCGCCGACGCGGTGTTCCTGGCCAACGCGTTCCGCGAGATGGACACCAGCAAGGCGCGCACGGAACTCGACTGGCACCCGCGGCCGATCGCGCAGACGATACGCGACGCCGTCGCCTGGTACGCCCAACACATGGAACAGGACAGTGCGTGAACGGCGCTGCGCCCGCGGCGGCCGGTAAGCCCATGCGCGACGGCTGGGTGCACGGCGCCGCCACCGACACGGACATCCCGGCGCACCCGGAGGCGCTGCTGGAGGGCGGCGCGCCGTTCCTCACCCGGGCCTTCCGCGCCACGGGCAGCCTCGCCGCGGACAACAGCGTCACCGCCATCCGGCGGGCCGAGTCCTTCGCCGGGGGCAGCACGGGCAGCAAACTGCTGCTGGATGTCGAGTACGCGCAGCATTGCAATTCCTTGCATGACAGGCTCTTCGCCAAGTTTTCCCGCGCGTTCGACAACCCGGCGCGCGACAACGCACGCCTGCAGATGCGTCGCGAGGTGCGATTCGCGCTGCTGTCGCGGCAGCCGGGGTTTCCGATCCGGGTGCCCACCTGCTACTGCGCCGATTGGGAGGACGCCACCGGCACCGGGCTGCTGGTGACGGAGCGCATCGCCTTCGGCGAGGGCGGCATCGAGCCGCATCGCGACAAGTGCCGGGACTACGAGCTGGACGCGCCGCTGGAGCGTTACAGGACGATCGTGCGCGCGCTCGGCCGGCTCGCCGCCTGGGACCGCGCCGGTCGCCTGCCGCCCGCCGCCGCCGAAGACTTCCCCTTCGCGCCGGATGAACTCACGGTCGGCGCGCAACAGGCGCTGACCCGTGACGAACTGCTGGCGCGGGTGGAGCGTTACCGCACCTTCGCCACCGACTATCCCGCCCTGTTGCCACGGGCGCTGCGCGAGGGCGTGTTCGTCGAGCGCCTGCGCACCGAGGCGCCCGTGTTGCTCGACGCCGCGCCGCGCGTACTGGACATCCTGATGGGTGAGCCCGCTCTGGTCGCGCTGTGTCACTGGAACGCGAACATCGACAATGCCTGGTTCTGGCGCGACGGCGCGGGCGAACTGGACTGCGGCCTGCTCGACTGGGGCAACGTCAGCCGGATGAATGTCGGCATGGCGCTGTGGGGCTGCCTAAGCGGCGCGGAAGTCCCGCTGTGGGACGATCACCTGCAGGACCTGCTCGCGCTCTTCGCGCGTGAGTACCGCGACGGCGGCGGCCCCGCGCTGGCGCCGGCGCTCCTCGACCGGCACATGCGCCTGTACGCGTTGCTCATGGGGGTCAACTGGCTGCTCGACGTACCGGCCTATGTCCGGCGCCGGCTGCCTGGCCTGCCGGGCACGGCGGATCGCCTGCACGCGGAGATCGCGGGCGACGAAACCCTGCGCGTGCGCCTGCAGATGCTGACGGTGTTCCTGAATCTCTGGCACCATACGGATATCGAGGCGCTGTTACATGCATAACACAGGCGCCGGCCAACCGCATCGCGCGCGCCGCCTGCAGGCGCTGCTGGGTGTTTTCTTTTTCACTGTTTACGCCGCCGTGCACGCGGCGACGACTCCAAAGGATAGCGTGATGAAACAGGACGAAGACCAGGCCGCGGGCATGACCAGCCTGGGCAAGATCACCGGCATCGGCAGCCGCGACGAGGAACTCGTGAGGGTGCTCGATCACCTGTGGGTGTCCAAGGACGTGAGCGACAGCATCCTGGTGACGACGCAGGAGGGCAGCGTCGTGATCAACAGCGGCATGCCCGGCAACGGCGGTGCGCACCGGGAGCGCTTCCGCGCGCAGAGCGACGCGCCCATCGACTACCTGGTCGTCACCCAGTGTCACGGTGACCACTTCGGCGGCGCGCACGAGCTGAAGGACCCCGCTACGAAGATCATCACCCACGACAACTACGCCGCCTGCCGCGGCTACTGGCGGGACCTCGCGGACTTCTACGGCCGCCGCAGCAACAAGCTGTGGGGCTCCGTGCTCGGCAAGCGTTCGGGCGTGCAGGACCAGCTCCGCGAGATCGAGGCGGACATCACGTTCCGCGACGACTACCGCTTCACCCTCGGGGGACGCGAGTTCGAGCTGTACGCCGCGCCGGGCGGCGAGAGCGAGGACGGCATCATCGTGTGGCTGCCGCAGGACAGGACGGTCATCACCGGCAACCTGTTCGGCCCGATCTTCGGCAACATGCCGAACCTCTACACGCTGCGCGGCGACAAGATCCGCTCGGCGAAGCGCTTCGTGGAGTCGCTGGACTTCGTGCTGTCGCTGCAGCCGGAGGTGATCGTCACCGGGCACGAGGTGTTCCACGGCGCGGATGAGATCGCGGCAGCGCTGCAGAAGGTGCGCGCGGCGGTCGTGTACGTGCAGGACTATACCTTCGATGGCATGAACGCCGGCAAAACGGTGCACGAACTCATGCGCGATGTCGCGCTGCCGCAGGACATCCAGGTGGGACAGGCGCACGGCAAGCTGTCGTGGTGCGTGCGCGCGATCTGGGAGGAGTACGCCGGCTGGTTCCACTACGACGCCACCACGTCGCTGTACGGCGTGCCCGCGGACTCCGTCGCCGCCGACATCGTGGCACTGGCGGGCGCCGACGCCCTCGCGGCGCGCGCGGCCGAACACCTGGCGGCGGGCAGGCCGCTGCAGGCGCTGCACCTCGTGGCGCCGGTGCTGCACGCCGAACCCGGCAACCGTGCGGCGCTGCAGGTGAAGGTCGACGCGCACATGACACTCATGGAGCTGTCCGGCCAGGAAAACTTCAGCGAGGTGATGTGGCTGAAGTCGGAACTGGACGCGGCAGCCGCACTACTGGAGTAAGCGATGGAAAATTTCGACGAGCAGTACGACTTTGTCATTGTCGGCAGCGGGGCGGGCTCCATGGTGGCCGCGCTCTACATGCGCAGTCAGGGCAAGCGCGTGGCGATTCTCGAGAAGAGCGAACTGGTGGGCGGCACCACCGCGCGCTCCGGCGGGGTGTTGTGGATTCCCAACAACCCGTTCATGGCGCGCGACGGCGTGCAGGACAGCTACGAGGCCGCGCGCACCTACCTCGACACGCTCACGGGCGACCAGCCGGATGCGCCCTCGGCGACGCCCGAGCGGCGGCACGCCTTCCTGACCCAAGGGCCGAAGATGATCGAGTTCCTCGTCGCACAGGGCATCGCGCTGGACCGCGCCAAATACTGGCCCGACTACAACGACGACCTGCCGGGCGGCTCCGCGCCCGGCCGCACCGTGGTGGCGAAGCCGTTCAACAGGAAGCAACTGGGGCGGTGGGCGGACCGGCTGCGCCCCAGCTTCATGGCGCTGCCCGGCAACCTGCCGGCGGCGCTGGAGGAAATGAAGCTGCTGCCGCTCATGCGCCGATCGTGGAAGGCGCGCTTCCTGTTGCTGCGCCTCGCCGGTCGCGGGGCGCTGGCGCGGCTCACCGGCAGGGACTACGTGGTCGGGGGCGCGGCGCTGCAGGGGCGCATGCTCAAGGCCTGCCTCGATGCCGGAGTGGAAATTTTCACGCAGACCGCCGTGTCGGGGGTGCTGCAGGAGAACGGCCGCGTGGTGGGCGTGGAGGCCAGGCGCAAGGACGGTCCGCTGCGGGTCCGCGCCGAGCTCGGTGTGCTGATGAACAGCGGCGGCTTCGCCCGCAACCCGCAGATGCGCGAGCGCTACCAGCCGCTGGCGTCGGTGGACTGGAGCAACGCCCCGGAGACCGACACCGGCGAGATGATCGAGGAGATGCTGCGCCTCGGCGCGGCGCCCGCGCAACTGGAGGAGTTCGTGGGCTACCAGGCGACGTTGCCGCCGGGCGTCACCCGCGACAAACTGATTCCCGGCGTGCAGGGCATGACCGCCTCGCCGCACGCGATCCTGGTGGACCGGACCGGCGTGCGCTACATGAACGAGGGCGGCTCCTACATGGCCTACTGCCAGGGCATGCAGGCGCGCCATGCGCAGGTACCCGCCATCCCGAGCTGGGCGATCTTCGACGCGCAGTACATGGCCAAGTACATGCTGGCCGGCACCATGCCCGGCAGTGACAAGCCGCAGAGCTGGTACGACGAGGGCTACCTCAAGAAGGCCGACACGATCGAGGAACTCGCGGCCCTCATCGGGGTGGAGCCTGCGACCCTGCGCGCCACGGTCGAACGCTTCAACGGTTTCGTCGCGGCGAACAAGGACGAGGACTTCGGGCGCGGCGACCGCGCCTACGACAACTGGCTCGGCGATCCCCTGCACGCACCCTCGAACACGCTGGGCACCATCGACCAGGCGCCGTACTACGCCATCGAGGTGGTACCCGGCGATGTCGGCACGTTCGGCGGGGTGCTGACCGACGAACACGCCCGCGTGGTGCGCGAGGACGGCACGGTGATCGAGGGTCTGTATGCCACGGGCGTGGCGACCGGTTCGGTGATGGGGCGCTTCTATCCGGGCGCCGGGTGCAGTATCGGGCCGGGCTACACCTTCGGCTACATCGCAGCCCAGCACGCCGCGGCGAATGCGTGATCCCGCTCTGCCAAGGCTGCCTGCGAACAGGTAAACGAGTCGCGGTTTATTATTTGCACAGGTTTCCTGTGCGTAATCGGCGTTAGCGCCCGGCGGCGGCTTTCGACCGGGAGCGCGACTTCGTTGGCGTCTTTGCTTTTGATCCGGGCTTTGCCTTCGTCCCGGCTTTAGCGCCGGCTTTTGTCTTCGCCCTGGCTTTTGCCTTGGGTTTTGTCTTTGTACTGGCTTTCGTTTCTGGCTTGGCCTTTGCTTTCGTTTTTGGCTTGGCCTTTGCTTTCGCCTTTGGCTTGGCCTTCGCCTTCGCTTTGGTCTTTGCCTTTGCCTTGCGCGCCGCCAGTTTCTCCACGCTCCGCTCCAGTTCGTCCAGTGCCTGGTCGAGATACTCCAGCAGGCGCTGCGAGCTGGGCATGTTCCTGCGGCACGCGATGATGCCGAAGTCCACCTCGTCGCGGCGGCTGATGATGGTGAAGTTCAGGCCGGACGATGCGATCAGCAGCGAGATGGGGTAGATACCCGAGAGTTTCGCGCCCTGCCAGTACAGCGTTTTGGCCGGTCCCGGCACGTTCGAGACCACGACGTTGCCCAGCGTGTTGTTGGGCTTGCGGCCGAACAGCATGCTCAGCGCGCCCGGAATGCCGGAGAGGGAGGAGTAAGCCTGGATCTGCCCCGATGACAGCCCCTGCAGCTGGCCCTTGTTGTAATCCATGCTGCGCTTGATCGCGCGCATGCGTTCCACCGGGTCCTTGATGTGGGTGGCGAGATTGGAGATGGCGAAGGCGACCTGGTTGGCGGCGTCGCTGGCGCCCGCCTTGTGCCTGATGGAGATGGGCACGCCGGCCGTCAACGGCGATTCGGGCAACTCGTCGCGTTCGTGGAGATAGCGGCGCAGGGCGCCCGAGACCATCGCCAGTATGACGTCGTTGCTGGTAGCGTCCAGGGCCGTCGCCACCCGCTTGATGCGGGCGCGCGAGTAGGACTGTGCGGAGAAGCGCCGCGTGCCGCTGATCGGCTCGTTGAACACGACCTTGGGCGCCTCGCCGATCATCGCGACGTCCGGATTGTGCTCGTCGTAGTCCCTGAAG
>JAUIEP010000203.1 GCA_030428835.1 Gammaproteobacteria bacterium
ATATCTCTTCGCTCGCTGTCGGCACCGCTCCGCGGTGCCCTCCGTCGGTCGGGAGCCTCCTGCGGAGTCTCCCTCCACTCCCTCGGTGCCTCCCTGACGGCTACGCGAAGAGATATCCCGGCCCGGGTCCTTCATATCGCGCCAGAGCATCACCAGGGTTCTGCGCGAACGTGTGTCAGGCACCGCACATCGAGGCCCTCAAAGTCGGTAGGGTGACGCGTTATTGGGGAACTTTTTTCGGGCCCTGCGCCCGTAAAAAGTTTCGCGATGGCGCGGCGCCCGGATGCCACTCTCGCGAGCGCTGAACAACCTCGTCCGCTAGGTACTCAACCAACTCTCCGCCCAACGCTGCCACTAGCGCAACTCTCCGCCCAACGCTCCCACTAGCGCAACTCTCCGCCCAACGCTCCCACGAGCGCAGAACCCCCACGTCGGCTAAGTACTCAACCGGCCTTCCGACATCGCTTAAACCACCCCAGAACAACCGCCAAAGCCCAAGAAATCAGGCCCAGGCCCTAGGGCCGCGGGGAAGAGTCCTGTAAGATACGCCCCAGTTTTTTGGAGGGAGCTGTATGCCCCAGTCGGCAGGCGATAAGAAATATAAGCGGATACTGCTCAAACTCAGCGGCGAGGCCCTCACCGGCAGTGAAAGTTTCGGAATAGACCCGAAAATCCTGGACTCCATGGCGCTGGCGATCGGCCAGTTGGTCGGCATCGGCGTGCAGGTGGGACTCGTGATAGGCGGCGGCAACCTGTTCCGCGGCGCCGCGCTGCAGGCGGCGGGGCTCGACCGGGTGACCGGTGACCATATGGGCATGCTGGCCACAGTGATGAACGCGCTGGCCATGCGTGACGCGCTGGAGCGCTCCAACATCGCGACGCGGGTGATGTCCGCAATCCCCATGAGCGGGGTGGTGGATCACTACGATCGGCGCAAGGCGATACGCTGGCTGATGGACGGTGACGTCGTTATTTTTTCCGCCGGCACCGGCAACCCTTTTTTCACGACCGACTCCGCCGCCTGCCTGCGCGGCATCGAGATCGAGGCGGGGCTCGTGTTAAAGGCGACCAAGGTGGACGGCGTGTATTCGGCGGATCCCATGAAGGACCCCACCGCGGAAAAATACGACCGGCTGACCTACGACGAGGTGCTGGACCGCAAGCTGGAAGTCATGGACCTGACCGCCATCTGCCTGTGCCGCGACCACAGCATGCCGGTGCGCGTGTTTGCCATGGAAAAGCCCGGTGCGCTGCTCAGTATTGTTCGCGGTGGCGATGAGGGAACGCTCATCGAGTAGGCGCACAGTGAGGACGATGCAATGATTGACGATATTAAAGCCGAAGCAAAGGAGCGCATGGAGAAAAGCCTCGACGCGCTCGTCCATAACTTCAACAAGATTCGCACTGGTCGGGCGCACCCCAGCCTGCTCGATGGGATCACCGTGGAATACTACGGCGCCGACACGCCGCTGAACCAGGTGGCGAACATCGCGGTGGAGGACGCCCGCACGCTGTCGCTGACGGTGTGGGACAAGAGCGTGACGCCCCAGGTGGAAAGGGCGATCATGAAGTCGGATCTCGGGCTCAACCCGAGCACCGCCGGCGAGGTCATCCGCATACCGATGCCGATGCTCACCGAGGAGACACGCAAAGGTTTCACGCGGCAGGCCAAGACCGAGGCCGAGGCTGCGCGCGTCTCGGTGCGCAACGCGCGCCGCGACGCCATGGCCATGCTCAAGGATCTCGAGAAAGACAAGGAGATCAGCGAGGACGACGAACGTCGCGGCCAGGAAGCGGTGCAGAAACTGACCGACGATTTCGTCGCCCGGATCGAAAAGATGTTGTCGGACAAGGAAGCCGACCTCATGGAAATTTGACGCGCGCGGTGTCCAGCATTCATCCCAGCACCGAAGCCGCCGCCGACGGCACTGCCGTTGTGCCGCGCCACGTGGCCATCATCATGGACGGCAACAATCGCTGGGCAAAGCGCAACAACGTCCCCGGCCCCGCGGGTCACCGCGCCGGTGTGGAGGCCGTGCGCGGTGTATTGCGCGCCTGCCAGAAGCACGGGGTCGAGGTGCTCACCCTGTTCGCCTTTTCCAGTGAGAACTGGGGGCGCCCGCAACCGGAGGTGCGCGCGTTGCTGGCCCTGTTGCACCGCTACCTGCGCAACGAGGTGCGCGAATTGCACGAGGACGGGATTCGCCTGCGTTTTATCGGTGAGCGGAGGCGTTTCAGTGAGCGCCTGCGCAAACTCATTCACAGCGCCGAGGAGCTTACCCGGAACAATACGGAAGCGACCTGTGTGATCGCCGCGGATTACGGCGGCCAGTGGGATATTGCGCAGGCGGCACAGGCACTCGCGCGCAAGGTGCAAGGCGGCGCCATCGCGGTCGAGGACATCACACCCGCGGCCATCGACGCGCACGTCGCAATCGCGGACCTGCCGCGCCCGGACCTCTGCATTCGCACCGGCGGCGATGCCCGCATCAGCAATTTCATGCTCTGGCACTTTGCCTACTCCGAGTTGTACTTCACCGAAACCCTCTGGCCGGACTTCGGGGAGGCGGAATTCGCGTTGGCCCTCGCCGACTACAGCCAGCGCGAGCGCCGCTTCGGTTTGCGGGCGGACGAAACGGCGAGCAGCGCCGCGCCCGCCGATGCTTAAGCAGCGTGTCATTACCGGGCTGCTCATGGCGGGGAGTTTCCTCGCGGCCGTCTTCCTGCTGCCGCCGCCGGTGCTGGCGCTGGTATTCGCCGCCATCCTGGCGCTCGGCGCCTGGGAGTGGGCGCGACTGTCGGGCTGGATGAGCGCCGCCGCGCGGGTACTGTATGCGCTGGTGGTGCTGGCCGGCATGGCGGGACTGTACTGGTACGTCGATTACGGCGGCACGCCGCGCCTTGAGGTCGAGGATGTCCAGCCCTTTCTCGGCCTCGCCTGTCTGTGGTGGTCTTTCGCGATCCTCTGGATCCGCGGCTACCCCGGCAGCGCGGTCCTGTGGCGCACACGTTTCATGCGCAGCCTCATGGGCCTGCTTATCCTGGTTCTCGGTTGGTTCGCCGCCATCTACCTGCTCTCCCTGCCGCAGGGCCCACTGATGCTGGTCAGCATGGTGCTGATCGTCGCCGTGGCCGATATCGGCGCCTACTTCGCGGGCACCAACTTCGGCCGCCACAAACTGGCGCCGGCCGTCAGCCCGGGCAAGACCTGGGAGGGTTTCCTGGGCGGACTCGCGGCGTGCGTCCTGCTCGGTCTCGCCTACTGGCAGCTCTTGCCGCGGGACGCCGCGCACATCGGCCTGGCCTCCGTGCTCGCCGTGACGGTTGCCACGGCGCTCGTCTCCGTTGTGGGCGATCTCACGGTCAGTATGGTGAAACGCGAGAGCGGCATGAAAGACAGCGGCAGCATGCTGCCCGGCCACGGCGGACTGCTCGATCGGCTGGACAGCCTGTGCAGCGCCGCGCCGGTCTTCGCCCTGGGACTCATCCTGGCGGGCTGGTAGGTATGTCCGGGCAAGCTCGACAGGTCTGCGTGCTGGGTTCGACCGGCTCCATCGGCGTCAATACGCTGGATGTCATCGCGCGTCACCCGCAGCGTTTCGAGGTGTTTGCCCTGGCCGCCAATGCCTCCGTGGCAGCGTTGCAGGCGCAGTGCGAGGCCTTTGCGCCGCGCTATGCCGTTTTGGCCGACGCGGACGCGGCCGACGCACTGCGCGACCGGTTGCGCGGCACGGACACGACGGTCCTGCACGGCGAGGAAGGCCTGCAGCGCATCGTGACTGCCGACGAGGTCGATGTCGTCATGGCGGCCATTGTCGGTGCCGCCGGGTTGCCCTCGGCGCTGGCGGCGGCGCGTGCGGGCAAGACGCTGCTGCTGGCGAACAAGGAGTCGCTGGTCATGGGCGGGCACCTGTTGATGGCGGCGGTGCGCGAGAGTGGGGCGCAGTTGCTGCCGATCGACAGCGAGCACAACGCCATATTCCAGTGCATGCCCGTGGACGCGGGCGCGCGGCCGTCCCTGCGCGGGGTGAGCAAGGTGTTGCTGACCGCGTCCGGCGGCCCGTTCCGCGGCTGGTCGCTCCGGGACATGCAGGACGCGTCGCCGGACCAGGCCTGCGCGCACCCGAACTGGTCCATGGGGCGCAAGATTTCGGTCGACTCGGCGAGCCTTATGAACAAGGGGCTCGAGTTCATCGAGGCCTGCTGGCTGTTCGACCTGCGTCCCGACCAGGTGGAGGTCGTGGTACACCCGCAGAGCATTATCCATTCCATGGTGCAGTACCGCGACGGATCCGTGCTGGCGCAGCTCGGCAATCCCGATATGCGCACCCCCATTGCCTACGGACTTTCCTGGCCCGAGCGCATCGATGCCGGCGTGGCGCCGCTGGACCTGGTCGCGACCGCCCGGCTCGATTTCGAGGCGCCGGACGAGAGTCGCTTCCCCTGCCTGCGCCTGGCGCGGGAGTCGGTAGCGCAAGGTGGAACCGCGATGGCGGCCTGCAATGCCGCCAACGAGGTCGCGGTGGCGTCCTTCCTGGACGAACAGATTCGCTTTACAGACATTCCCGCCGTCATCGAAACTACGCTGGAACGCGTGCAAGTGGTTGAACCCACCGCGGTACCTGTGGTCGAACAGGCTGACCTCGAGGCCAGGGCGATTGCCCTGGAGGTGCTCGCGGAGTTGCGCCCGGCCAAAGCGCCACTGAGGTATTGATATGGACCTGCTTTACACCATCGCCATCACCCTCGTGACTCTCGGCATCCTCGTGGCCATCCACGAGTTCGGCCATTTCTGGGTCGCGCGGCGCTGCGGGGTCCACGTGCTGCGCTTCAGCATCGGTTTCGGCAAACCCATCATTTCGTGGCAGGACAAACAGGGGACCCAGTACAGCATCGGTGCCATATTCCTGGGCGGATATGTGCGCATGCTGGGCGAGGGCGACGGGGACATCCCGGCCGACAAGCTCGACCAGGCGTTCAACCGCAAGCCCGTGCTGCAGCGCATCGCCATCGTCTCCGCCGGCCCTCTCGCCAACCTGCTCCTGGCGGTGGTCGCCTACTGGGGCCTGTATATGGCCGGGGAGTCCGGTTACGTGCCGATAGTGGACAAGGTCGAACAGGGTTCGATTGCCGACGTGGCGGGACTGGAGCCCGGGCAGGAAATCGTCGCCGTGGACGGCGTTCCGACCCCCACCTGGCAGGCGCTGAGCTTCCGCCTGCTCGACCGCATCGGCGACTCGGGCAGCATCCGTTTTGCCGTGCGCTATCCCGACACCGACACGGAGTTTGAATCCGAGGCAGTGCTCACGCAGTGGCTGGCCGGCGCGGAACAACCCGACCTGTTCGGCGGGCTCGGTCTCACCCTGTACTCCCCGGATTACCTGCCCGTGGTGGGCGAGGTGCTACCGGACAGCCCTGCCGCACGCGCCGGCCTGCAGCCCGGGGACCGCGTTGTCAGCGCGGACGGGGTTGCCATGCCCCTGTGGGACGACTGGGTCAAGTACGTCAAGGCGCGGCCTGAGCAGCCCATCCGGCTCGAGCTGGCGCGCGGCGAGGAGCGTGTGGCCGCGCTCGTGGTGCCTGAGCGCCTGGTCACGCCGGAGGGTGAGACCATTGGCCGCGTGGGGGTGGCGGTGGCGCCGCCCGAGTGGCCCCCGGGGATGGTGCGCCAGTTCCAGCGTGGCCCGGTTGAGGCGTTCACGGCCGGGGTGGAGCGTACCTGGGAGCTGACCGCTTTCACGTTCAGTTCCATCGGCAAGATGATCCAGGGCCTGATCTCGCCGAAAAACCTATCCGGGCCCATCACCATCGCCAAGGTCGCCAGCGCCTCGGCCAAGTCGGGTCTCGAGTCCTTCGTGGGCTTTTTGGCGCTGCTCAGCGTCTCGCTCGGGGTCCTGAACCTGCTGCCGATTCCCGTGCTGGACGGCGGCCACCTGCTCTTTTATACGCTGGAGCTATTGGCGGGACGCCCCGTACCTGAGAAAATACAGGCCCTCGGGTACCAGCTGGGCCTGTTCATGGTGCTCGGCATCATGGTATTCGCCCTGTATAACGATTTCGCCCGCCTGTAGCGATCACTGTGAACACAGCAGAAGGAACAAGCCCGCCCGCGAAGGCAGCCCGGCGGACCATCGGTTTGATATCCTGGAAACGCAACCTGACCGCCCTGGTCCTTACCCTGCTGGCACCGGCTGTGCTGGCACAGACCTTTATTATCTCCGACATCCGTGTGGAGGGACTGCAGCGCATCTCGGCCGGCAGCGTCTTCTCGGCATTGCCGGTCGGCGTGGGCGACCTGGTCGACGAGCGTGTGGTTGGCGCCGCGGCGCGCAGCCTGTTCGCGACCGGAAATTTCGACGACATCCGCATCGGCCGCGACGGCAATGTACTCGTGATCCTCGTCGCGGAGCGGCCCAGCATCAGCGAAATCAACATCGAGGGCAACAAGGCCATCGAGACCGAGGCGCTGCTCGACGGCCTCAAGGGGGCCGGCCTGGCCGTCGGGCAGGTGTTCCAGCGCTCCACGCTGGAGGGCATGCAGCTTGAACTGCAACGCCAGTACGTGCAGCAGGGTCGCTACGACGCCGCCATCGAGACGGAGGTCATCCCCGAGCCGCGCAATCGTGTCACCGTGAACATCGATGTGGATGAAGGCAGCGTCGCATCCATCAAGCACATCAACATCGTCGGCAACGACGTGTTCGACGACGAGGAACTACGCGACCTGTTCGAGCTGCAGACCACCGGCCTGTTTTCCTTCTTTACCAACGACGACAAGTATTCGAAGGAAAAGCTGACCGGCGACCTCGAGACCCTCACGTCGTACTACATGGACCAGGGCTACCTGCAGTTCAGTATCGATTCCACCCAGGTATCGGTGTCCCCCGACAAGGAGGAGGTGTACATCACCGCCAATGTCACCGAGGGTGAAAAGTTCACTGTCAG
>JAUIEP010000204.1 GCA_030428835.1 Gammaproteobacteria bacterium
CGCCGACCTGATCTTCGACCTGGGCTACCGCGGCCACGAGCTCATAGAGCAACGCGTGGCGCAGTACGGCATCGAGTGTGACCTGAAGCACGGGTATATGGACGTGGCGCTGCGGCCGCGGCACCTCAAGCAGCAGCAGGCGTGGTACGAGGAACTCTGCGAGCGCGGTTTCGCGGCGCATGTCGAACTGGTGCCGCGCGACCAGATGCACCGCGTGATCGGCTCGGACGCGTACCTCGGGGCGCTGGTGAACCGGCGCAATATGCACCTGCATCCCCTGAACCTGTGTCTCGGCGAGGCACGGGCGGCCGCCGGCCTCGGTGTGGCCATCCACGAGGGCAGCGAGGTGACGGGCATCCGCCACGGGGCGCGGCCGGTCGTCACCACCGCCACGGGCAGCGTCAGCGCCGACACCGTGATCGTCGCCGGCAACGCCTACCACACGCTGGAGCAGCGCAAACTCGGCGGCCTGTTGTTCCCCGCCGGCACCTTCATCGTCGCCACTGAACCGCTCTCGCCGGAGGAGGCCGCCGCCGTGCTGCCGCAGGACTACGGCGTGTGCGACCAGAACGAGGTGCTGGACTATTTCCGCCTTTCCGCGGATCGCCGCATGCTCTACGGCGGGCGCTGCAACTACACCGGGCGCGAACCGCGCAGCATCGAGGCGGTCATCCGCCCGCGCATGGCGAAGGTCTTCCCGCAGCTCGCGAACAAGCGCATCGACTACGCCTGGGGCGGGCAGCTCGGTATCGTGCTCAATCGCGTGCCGCTCATGGGGCGTATCGAGGACAATGTCTACTACGCCATGGGCTACTCCGGCCACGGCGTGAACATGACCCACGCGTTCGGCGAGATCCTGGCGGATGCCGTTGCCGGCAATCTCGAGAAGATGGACCTGTTCGAACGCATGCCCCACACGCGGCTGCCCTTCAGCCGCCGCATCAGCGGCCAGTTGGTCGGGCTGGGCATGCTCTTCTACCGGATGCGCGATCTGTTCTAGAGGCGTCCTGCCGTGGCGGCCAACCTGCGGGAACCGCTGCGCCCGTTTCCCCGGACACGTCGCCGTGTCGCGATGCAAGCCGTGAACCGAATTGGCCAGCACAAAGTGGTGCAGTATAGTGTGAACCCAGCCTGATTCCCGGCCGAGGCCCTGAGGAACCGCCATTGTCCGACACGGCGCAACCCGTCCCGCTCAAAGTCGACATCGTCTCCGATGTCGTCTGCCCCTGGTGCATCATCGGTTACAAGCAACTGGTGAAAGCGCTGGACACACTGTCCGGGCGATTTACACCCACGATTCACTGGCACCCGTTCGAACTCAACCCGGACATGCCCGAGGAGGGCCAGGACCTGCGTGAACACCTGGCGATGAAGTACGGCACCAGCGCCTCCGGCAGCGGCGGCGCGCGCACGCGCCTGACGCAGCTGGGCGAATCCCTGGGCTTCCGCTTCGACTACTTCGAGGGCATGCGGATGGTGAACACCTTCCGCGCGCACCAGTTGCTGCACTGGGCGGGGCTGCAGGGCCGGCAGACCGGGTTGAAGCTCGCGTTGTTTACCGCGTTCTTCAGTGAGCGCAAGGACGTGAGCAAGCCCGACGTGCTGGTAGCGGCCGCCGCCGGGGTGGGGCTCGATGCGAGAGAGGCCGCGGCGGTGCTCGACGATGGCCGCTTCGCGGCCGCGGTGCGGAAGGAGCAGGCGCAGTGGCGCGAGCGCGAGGTGTACGCCGTGCCGACCTTTTTCTTCCAGGACCGCTTCCCGGTACCGGGCGCGCAGGAGGCGCAGACCTTCGAGCGGGTACTGAACAAGATCCACGCCAGGAGCGAACACAGCGCGGCGTGAGCGCAACCGCAACCAAAGGACGTTCGATGAGTGATATAAGCAGTCTGTTCCAACCCTTCAGCCACGCGGGGCTTGAGCTTGAAAACCGCATCGTGATGGCGCCCATGACGCGCAACGGCTCGCCCGGTAACGTACCGGGCGACCAGGTCGTGGAGTACTACCGGCGCCGCGCGGCCGGCGGCACCGGGCTGATCATCACAGAGGGGACCTGCATCGATCACATAGCGAGCAATTCCGACGCCAACGTCCCGAACTTCCACGGCGCCGCGGCCCTGGCCGGCTGGCAGCGGGTGGTGGACGCGGTGCACGCCGAGGGCGGCAGGATCGCCGCGCAGCTCTGGCACGTGGGCGCCATGCGCAAGGCGGGCATGCCCCCCGCGGGCGACGTGAACGGCTACAGCCCCAGCGGCATGAACATGCCCGGCAAGATCAGTCGCCACGTGATGACCGAGTCCGATATCGAGGAGGTCATCGCCTCCTATGCGCGCGGCGCCGCCACGGCCCGCGCGCTGGGCTTCGACGCCGTGGAAATACACGGCGCCCACGGCTATCTCATCGACCAGTTTTTCTGGAGCGGCACCAACGTGCGCGACGATCGCTGGGGCGGTTCCCTGGCCGCGCGCGGTCGCTTCTGCGTGGAGATCCTGAAGGCCGTGCGCGCCGAGGTGGGCGCACGGTACCCGATCATCCTGCGCTACTCCCAGTGGAAACAGCAGGACTTCGAGGCGCGCCTGGTCGAGACCGCCGGGGAACTGGAGCAGTTCCTGGCGCCGCTGGTCGACGCGGGCGTCGATATCTTCCACTGTTCCACGCGGCGCTTCTGGGAGCCGGAGTTCGAGGGCAGCGATCTCAACCTCGCCGGCTGGACGAAGCAGCTGACCGGCAAGCCCACCATCACCGTGGGCAGCGTGAGCCTGGACGCGGACTTCATCCCGCTGCCGGGCGAGCACACCTTCCGCGAGGCCAAGCCGGCGAGCCTGGACGAACTGCTGGAGCGTCTCGAGCGCGGCGAATTCGACCTCGTGGCCGTGGGCCGGGCGATGATCGCCAACGCTGACTGGGCCAACCGGGTGCGCGCGGGCGAGCTCGCGTCGCTGCAACCTTTCGCGAAGGAGATGTTGTTCTCCCTGGACTGAGGAGCGCCACCATGAGCCAGCAGGTACACACCGTAACCGGCCCCGTCGCCGTCACCGACCTGGGCGTCACGCTCATGCACGAGCACATACTGATCGGTTACCCCGGTTGGGAGGCGGACACCGTGTCGCCCGGCCCGTCCCGCGACGACATCCTCGCCGTCGCCGTCGACAAGGTGCAGTCCATGCAGGCGCTGGGCATCCGCACGATGCTCGACCCCTGTCCGAACGACCTCGGGCGCGACGTGGAGCTGGCCGCCGAGGTGGCCGCACGGACCGGTTTCAATATCATCTGCGCGACGGGCCTGTATAAAGAAGACGAGGGCGGCGCGGCCTACTGGCATTTCCGCCGCGGCATCGGTGAGGGCGTCACCGCCATGGCGGAGCTGTTTATCCGCGAGCTCACCGACGGCATCGGCGCCACCGGCATTCGCGCCGGCATCATCAAGGTTGCCACCGGCGTGGGGAAGATCACCGATTACGAGTACGACGTGCTGAGCGCCGCGGCAATCGCGGCGGTCGAGACCGGCGCGCCCATCACCACGCACACCGACCAGGGCACCATGGGTGTGGAGCAACAGGCCTTCCTGGTCGAGAAGGGCGTGGACCCGCACCGCATTATTATCGGGCACAGTTGCGGTTCCGACGACTGCGACTACCACATGGCGATACTCGACCGCGGCTCCTACCTCGGTTTCGACCGCTTCGGCCTCGATGTACTGGTGCCGGATGAGCAACGCGTCGCCGCGCTCACGGCACTGCTTGCGCGCGACCAGGAGCGCGGCATCGTGGTCTCCCACGATTCCGTGTGGTGCACCCGCGGCGCGCCCTTCCCCGCGGCGCTCACCCAGGCCTTTGATGCGGACGTCCTGTTCAATCCCACGCATTTCCATCGCAACATCATCCCGCGCCTGTTGCAGAACGGTGCGACCCAGGCGCAGATCGACACCATGCTGGTAGACAACCCCCGACGCTTCTTCAGCGGGGAGCCGCGCTGACCCCGTGGCCGACGCGGACGGCGAATTCACACTCGTTGTCGATACACGCGGCGTTGTCCGCGATGGCGACCCGCCGCTGGCCGACCCCGCGCATTACCTGGGCAGGCCGTGGAGTGAGGTGCTCGACTGCCGGGACTCTCCCGACCTGATTACGCATGCGCTGGGTACCGGCCGCAGGGTCGTGCTGCCGCCGTTTGTCGCGCGCCTGCCCGGGGGAGCCGAACTGGCGCTGGCGGGAATGGTTGCGCCGACGGCGACCGCCGGCGCCGTGCTGCGCCTGTGGCGGTTGCCGGGCGTGCAGGAAAGCGGCGTCGCCCCCGCTGCCGGCGACGTGGTGGCGATGGTGGGTGTGGATCACCTGTCCTACGGCGCTGACTGGGGAGTGGCCCGGACGGACGACCTGTTGCGCGACGCGCGGGACAGCCTGGCCGATATCGTGCGCAGCCGCGACCGGGTCGGCGCCGCGGGAGCCTCGTCGGTGGCCCTTTTATTGCGCGAAGTGAGTTGCGCGGAGGCGGCCGACATGGGTCGGGCGCTGCTTTCGCACCTGCGTCGCTCCGTCTTGCCCGGACACCCCGGGGCCAGGGGCGCGCGCTTTTCGCTGGGACTCGCCGACTGCGAGGGCGATGCCCTGGTTGCGCTGGTGGCGGCGCAGAACGCGCTGTCGCTGGCCCAGTACGCCGGTGGCGATGAGGCGATACACGTCGCGGGGCCGGGTGACGGCGAACGCCTCACCGGCAGGGTGCTGGCCGCGGCGATGGCGCTGCCCGGCCCGGTCGCGGCGCCGGGGGAAACCGCCGCGCGCCCGGAACCGGCCGCGAAGCGTCACGCCGCCGCGCCACCGGTGGCGCCCCTGGAGCGCGATATCGACGGCTACGTCGCGGACAACATGGAAGGTGCGGTGGACCAGGCCATGTTCCTGGCCCGCTTCGATATGCCGGTGGCGATCGTGGGCCCGGCGGGTACGGGCAAACTGTACGTGGCGCGCATCATCCACGAGCAGTCGGGAGCCCCCGCGGACCTGTTCCAGCCCATCGATTGCCGCGAGCTGCGCTCGCGCAGCGCGGCCATCAAGCGCATCGGCCAGGAACTCGCGCGCGGCGAGGGCAGGACACTGGTCTTCAAGTCGCCACACCTGATGCACCCGGACGCGCAGAACAAACTGGCGCGCCAGGTGAGCACGCGCATCCTCGCCGACGTGACGCCGCGCCGCTACCTGCCGCCGATGAAACTCGTGGCGCTGTTCCCGGAGCCGCTGCCGGTCCTGTTGCGCAGGGGGCGGGTGACGGAGGCGCTGGCCAGCGCGTTCGCGGGTTTTCCGATCGAGGTACCCCCGATACGCGACCGCAAGCAGGCGGTCCTGCGCTGGGCGCACAAGATCCTGCTGCAGGAGGGCGCCGCGCGGGACCGGGACATGCGCGGCTTTACCCCCGACGCGGAGCAGGCCATGCTGAACTACGAGTGGCCCGGCAACATCAGCGAGATGCGCCAGTGTATACGCGACGCACTGGAGAAGACGGACAGGAACTGGCTGACCCCGGTCGACCTCGGGTTGTTCAAGGGGATCGATCCGGAAGGCACGGCGGTGGACGAACAGCCTTTCCTGGTGCTGGCGGCGCGCACCGAGCAGGCGCCGGAAGCGTACACGCCCTCCACGCTGGAAGCGCTTGATACCGCGCTGGGCGCGGCGGTGCAGGCGCTGCTGGAGCACGAGCTGATCAAGCCGTTGGGACAGTGGCTGGAGGACGATCTCGTGGCCGCCGCGCTGGATCGTTACCGCGGCGACCTGTCCCGCAGCGCCGCGTTTCTCGGCACGCGCCCGCGCAATATCAGCCGCTGGCAGCCGAAGATCGCCGAGCGCGAGGAGGAGCGGGCGGCGAGTTCCCTCTGGCAGGCGCCACGGCGCCTGCTGCGCGAATGGGTGCGCGAGACACCGCAGTCTGAGGAGTCGCCCCTGGTACTGCTGCACGATAAACTCATGCGACACGTGCTCGCGCAGGCAGCCGGACTGAGTGTCGCGAAACGCGCCGCGATCATGGGCGTGTCCACACCGACGTACAACAAACGGCTGCGCGAACTGGAACAGACCTCGGCCCGGTGACGGCCCCGGTGGAGAGCCACATGGCAAGAGACAAGAAGGAGACAGGCAGCGGCGGCGCCGCCATGCCGGGTGTGGAAGAACTCGCGGACAGGTACGCCCGACTGGCCGCGGAGGAACTGCCCGTGAGCCTCGGTTTTTCCGCCCGCCTGAACATGCTGTGGGATCTCGCCGGCGCCGCGCCGCCCCAGACGGAGGGCCGCGTGCTGAGCCTGCTGGGCATCAACCGCGAGTGGCGCGAGTCCGACGTGCGCAAGTGGTTGCAGAAGGATGTCTTGCCGCCGCGCCTGGACCTGCACAACATGGTGCGTTTTCTCGTGGCGCAACTGGGTGAGGGTCAGGACGAGCGGCGCTGGGAGGCTTTCCTGGTCTACGGTTCGCCCATCGTGTCTTCACCGGTCAACCAGGCGATGTACCGCGAGGACCAGACCCGGCGGGAGATCGCCTCGACGATCTTCGCGCAGATCACGGACGAGTACGGCATTCCCCCCTCTGCCTACGAGGCGGACAAGGTGTTCCAGCGTTGCCTGACGCTCATGCACAAGTTCAACATCTACGAACTGCGCGACTTCCAGGCGGGTCACCTCGAGCCCTTCAAGAGCTACATGTTTCCCAGCGAGTAACGCATCGAGCACCTGACAACCTCGCCCTGCGCAGAGCCCAACCTTCGTCGCCCCCGCGAACCGAATTATCGTCGCCCCCGCGTAGGCGGTGGTACGGCATCCCGTGGCCCAGTGACTTTGCGCGCCGAGCTGATGTTTGATTCTTTAGGCCCACCCAGGCCCCGGCCCGCGATATCTCTTCGCTCGCTGTCGGCCCCGCTCCGCGGTGCCCTCAGTCGGTCGGGAGCCTCCTGCGGAGTCTC
>JAUIEP010000021.1 GCA_030428835.1 Gammaproteobacteria bacterium
TGGCGCGCCGCGGCCACGGCGTCGTCCACATCGGCGGCGCCGGCCAGGGCCAACTCGGCGGTGACCTCGCCGTTGGCCGGGTAAATATGTGCCCAGGTGTCGCCGCCGGGTCTGCTGCGCCGCTCGTCACCCACGATCGCCGGGTGCTGGGGAAGAATCGACCGGTCGGGCAGGGGGAATGACATGGCGGTGCTCCGTGGCGACAGGGGTGAGGAGGGAAATAATATACATATAAATAAGAGTTTCAATAAATTTATAGTAAAAAAAATGCCTATTAATCATTATATATAAGCATATAAATGACAGGCTGGCTGGCTTTGGTTATGATTACCAGGCAGGACAGCAACGGCCGCATCGCCCATGGCAGAAGCAGAGAGACCCATCCCCGAGAAGAAATCCGTCGGCAATCGGTTGGTGGCGGAGAGCGCCGACCGCCTGCGCGACCTGGTGCTGGCGCGGCCCGCCGGCGAGCAAATCGGCTCGCTGAACGACGTGGCGAGCAAACTTGGCGTCGGCATCGTCACGGTGCAACAGGCGGCGCGCATCCTCGAACACGAGGGGTTGCTGGAGGTAAAGCGCGGACCAGGCGGAGGCTACTACGGGACGCGGCCCGACCACGCAGCCATCGAGCGCGCATTCGCCACCTACATGCGGGTGCACGACATCGGTTACCGGGAGGCGTTCGAACTGACGCTGCTGCTGGATTGCGACATTATCTGCGCCGCCGCCCGACACCTTGACGAGGCCGGGGCGACCACACTGGAAACGCTGGTCGAGCAATTGGAAGGTACCCGGACACCCGACGACCGTATCCGTTTTGAGGTCGATTTCCGGGAGACGTTATTCGCAGCGTTCCAACGGCCACTGCTCGAGCTGCTGTCGCGCGTGGCGATGCAACTCTATCGGTCACAGGCCGACCCCGCGCAGTTCGCGGCCGCCGTTCCGCTCAAAGAATGGAAGCTGGGCAGGCGCAGGATCCTGGATGCCATACTCAAGCGGGACGAGGAACTGGCCAACTTCGAAGCGCACCGCTTCCGCCGCCAAGTGCTGCGCTGGACAGAAGCGGGCACGGACTGACCTTCCCGCGAGCTACACCGGCGACCGCTGGCCGCAGCGATCAGGCGCTGTAACGCCCCCCGTTCACACCCAGCGTATGGCCGGTGATGTAATCGGCATCGTCCGAGGCGAGGAACGCCACCGCGGCCGAGATATTGCGCGGGGAGCCCGGTCGCTTCATCGGCGTGGTCTGGGCGAACGCATCCACGTCCACCGGCGCCTCGCGCAGGCCCTCGGTATCCACGAAGTTGGGGGGTACGTTGTTCACCGTAATGCCGCGCGTGGCGTACTCCAGCGCGAGCGCCTTGGTGAGGCCGATGACACCGCCCTTGGACGCCACGTAGTGCGCCATCGCGTGCGCGCCGGACTGCGCGGACGAGGAGGAGATGTTGATCACCCGCCCCCAGCCCGCGGCGACCATATCGGGGATGATCGCCTTGCAACACAGGAACGGGCCCTTCAGGTTGATCGCCATCAGCGCGTCCCAGGCCTCCTCGGTAAGCTCTTCGAACTTGCAGAACGGCGACAGCGCGGCGTTGTTCACCAGTATGGCGATGTTGCCGAGTTCGCTGTGGGTGCGCGCCACCGCCGCCGCGATCGCCGCGGCGGACGAGGCATCGCCCGGGCAGGTGACGGCGCGCACGCCGAGTTCGCGCGCCATGGCGGCGCTCTCCTCGAGGCCCTCGGCGTTGAGATCCCAGAGCGACAGGTCGATGCCGTCCTCGGCCAGTCGCAGCGCAATGGCGCGACCGAGGCCGCGCGCCGCGCCAGTGACCACGGCGATTTTATGTTCGGGGGGCATACTGTTCCCTCTTTATCAGTTGCGAGACGGCGGCGCTGCCGCTCAACCGCGGATGGCGAATGGATGTTGTTCCCGCGGCGCCACGCCGTAGCGCTCGCGGTAGGACGGCGGGCGGTTGCCGCCGGTGTCGGTAATGCCGTAATCGACGGCGATCTCGGCACCGATCACCGTTGTGCCGCTCTTGTCGGCCAGCTCTGCATCGTTGAACAGCGCCCAGATGATGTGGCCGGTGAACTCCGGCGACTCCATGTTCTCTTCCTGCACATACTGGTACTTGTCGGGCTCGGCCTCCATCATCGCCTGCATGCGCTCGGTCTTGAGCGCGCCCATCCAGATAGAGATAGTGCTGACACCGAAGTCCTTGAGATCCACCGCCATGTCGGCCGCCATCTTGTCCAGCCCGGCTTTGTGCACGCCGTAGGCGGGACCGAATACGTAGTGCATCGAGCCCGGCGCCGAGGTGAACACGATCAGGCCGCTGCCCTGCTGCGCCAGGATGGCCGCCGCGTGGTAGGCGCAGACGTAGGACCCGCGCAGGCCGACCTCCCACATGTCGACCAGTTCCAGCGGCTTCTCCCAGAAGTTGCCGGGCGTGGTCATCTGGTCGTGCGCCGCGAAGGCGTTGTTCACGAGGATGTCCAGCCTGCCCTGCTCCCGCATGACCTGTGCGAACAGCGCCGCCACCTGCGCGTCGTCGCCATGGTCCACGCAGACCGGTATACCCTCGCCACCGGCGGCCGTAACCGCTTCCGCTGTTTCGAAAATCGTACCGGGCAGGGGCGCATCGCCGGGGTTCTTGGAGCGCCCCGTGACATACACGGTGGCGCCGTGGCTACCCAGTGCCACGGCGATGCCCCGGCCCGCGCCACGGCTGGCGCCGGTTACGATTGCTACACATTTCTTTTCCGACATTGCACTACCTCTATTTAACGTTTTGCCTACTCTTTATAGTGATCCACAGCCCGACGCAGGAGGCTACCCAGCGCCTCGATTTCGCCCCCGATGCGGGACACCGGCCCGCCGATCACAATGGCGTCGCGCCTGTCGCGCAGCGGGAACGGCACTGCGATGCCCGCAACACCTGAGGCGTACAGGCCGAGGTTAACGTGCCAGCCGCGCTCAATGCCCTCGCGCACCGCTGCCTCGACCGCCTCGGGTGAGGTATACGCGCCCTCCTCGTACTGCCGGTAGTCGATGCGCCGCAGCAACGCGGCACGCTCGGCCGGCGGATACTGCGCGATGATCGCGCGGCCGGCGGCCGTCACGTGGATGGGCAGGCGCTTGCCCACGTCGGCGATGAAGCGGATGTCGGCCGACGACTCAACGACATCCAGAAACACCGCGTTGACACCGTCCGGCGCCGCGAGAAACAGCGTCTCGCCAGTCTCGTGCGCGAGTTCTTCCAGCAGTGCATGCACGGAGTCGGGCAGCGGCTGCACTTCCGACAACTGCCGCGCCAGCACCATCCACTTCGGGGTGGGGAAGTACGCACCTCGCGCGCCGGGCTGGTAGAGGTAGCCCTCCTCCACCATCGTCGACAGCATGTTGAACACGGTGGAGCGCGCCCAGCCGAATTCCGCGACAATCTCCCGGACCGTCAGGGGCTGCCCCGCCAGCACGAAATACTCCATGAGACTGAACAGGTTGCCGATCTGGCGCACACGCACGGCACGACTCCCGGGCTTGCGCCCGCACATCACAGTAGCTATATTGTACAAATATATGTATTTATTTGTCCAATATGTTGGACTTATTTTTAGCCACTTCCTGCAGGAGGCTCCCCATGGCCATCGCCAACGTACTCGACCCCACCGCGCTGCGCGCCGATGACATCACCACCCCCGGCCCGGACGCCGGCCCGCTTGCCGGCCGCACCGTCGGCATCCGCCTGGACGAGATCTGGCGCGCATGGGACTGGGTCAGCGAATTGTGGGCGGCGGAATTTCGCGCCGCGGGCGCCGAGGTGGTGTTCTGGCGTTCTTCCCAGGGGCGCACCGGCGCCGAGGGCGAAAAGGTGGCGCTGGCGCTGGAGGAATTCCTGGACCGCATCGACATCGCGCTGGTGGGCCTGGCCAACTGCGGCTCCTGCACCGGCTGGACCGTGCACGACGCACTCGCGGCAGCGGTCCGCGGGCTGCCCACCACCGCCGTGTGTACCGACAACTTCACCGAGCTGGCGCAGAACCTCGCGCGGCGCGGCGGCCACTCGGGCCTGCGCCTGCACGTGCTGCCCTACCCGCTCAATGAACAGCAACGCGGCGACGTGGATGCCGTCGCCCGCACGCACCTCGCGGGCGTGCTGCAGACCATGGGCGCCTCGCTCGAAACGCTGGCGGAGGCGGCGGTATGAGCACGACAACACAGAACATCGACACGAACGCCGCGGCGCCTGTTGCAGACCTGCGCGACTGCGGACCCGAGGGCTGCGCCATCGACTGGTTGTCGAGCAAGCGCCACGCAACGGAGGTGGACGACATCACCGCCTTCACGCAGTTCACGCTGGAGCAGGGCTGGGGCGACGGCCTGCCGGCCATCCCCCCCACCGAGGCGCGCGTGCGCGAGTTTCTCGCGGCCTCCGAGCGCTACCCCGACGAAATCATCTGCACCCTGCCGCCCAATAATGCCGAATGCACCGTGGAGAAAATTGCCATCAACGCGGTAATGGCGGGTGCGCAACCCGAATCGATGGGCCTGCTCATCGCCGCCCTGGAGGCGATGGCGGCGCCGGACTTCGAACTGTTCGGCCAGAACGCCACCACCGCACCCGTGGTACCGCTGATGCTGGTGAACGGCCCGATCCGCGACGCGCTGGACATCCCCTACCGCCACGGCTGCCTGGGCGGCGACGCCACAAGTGCACTGGCTATCGGCCGCGCGGTGCGCCTGGTGATGCGCAATGTTGCCGGGCAGGTGGTGAACGTCACCTCGCAGAGCACCTTCGGCACGCCCGGCCGCGTGGCGGGCATACTCTTCGGGGAGTGGGAGGAGCGTTCGCCCTGGGCACCGCTGGCGGAACGCCGCGGCGTGCACGGTGACGCGGTAACGGTGTACGGCACCATGGGCACGATGAACATCCTGGACACCACCTCGCAGACCGGACCCGAATTCCTGGAGATGATCGGCAAGTCGCTGGGCTACCCCGGCGCCAACGGTTTCAACACCTCCATGCCATACGCGGAGATCCTGGTCGCCATCAACCCGGTGTGGGCGCAGATCATTCACCGCGACGTGCCACAGCTTGAAGATGTGCAGGAACAGATCTGGCGCTGGTCCAGCCTTGGCGCGGACTATTTGACCACGAACCACCGCGAACAACTGGAAGCGCTGGGCCGGGTGATCGACGGCCGCGTGTACCTCGCCACGACGCCGCAGGATGTGCTCGTGGCCTGCTGCGGCGGCACGGGCGGGCTGCACGCCACCGGCTTCCACAGTTTCGGTAGCTGCCTCACGCAGACCCGGGCGATTCCCCGCTCCAACGCGAACAAAATGCAGACCACGACGTAGAAGGTCCCACGGGACGCGCACTGGGGCACGTCGAGAAATCCATCGGGACACGACTCCACCGGGACTGGATGGGGTAAGCTGTGCGCCACTCGAACGGCAGACTTTATAGAGCGGTGCAATGCAGCGATTGTGGCAATGGACAAAAAACCTGGCGCTTGCGCTGCTCCTCCTATTGGTCCTTGCCGTCCTTGCTGTCCTCTACAGCCTGCATCACCTCGCCACCTCCGCTCTCGCGCCGGAACCCGACCAACCCCTCCTGAGCTGGCAAAAGCCCCTGCCGCCCGCGCCGACCGCGCAGGCGGCATGGGAACGCCGCGCACTGGCCGACCGCGCCGCCGCGTTCGAGCCGGAGAAGTTCGCCGCGCCGCCGCGCGAGTACGCGCCCTGGACCCGCTGGTGGTGGCCGGGCAACGTGGTGGACGCCGACGAACTGGTGCGCGAGATGGCGCTCTTCGCCGCGCAGGGTTTCGGTGGTGTCGAGATCCAGGCCATCGGCGCGGACGTGAGCGAGACGGACAAGGCCGACCCGCGCTGGGGGGAACACGGCTGGGACAGCCCGGCTTTCTACGCGAATGTGCGCGCCGTGCTGGACGCCGCGAGCGGGTTGGACATGGGCGTGGATCTCACGGCCGGGTCGGGCTGGCCCTCCGGCGGGCCGCACGTGGGCCTGCAGGACGGCATGCAGTCGCTGGTGCACGGCGAGCACATCGTCACCGGGCCCACGCACTACAGCGCGGCGCTGCCCGCGCCGCGCATGCCCGTGCACTGGCGTGTGCTGAGCTGGCTGAACCTGTTCATGCCGATGGGTTTCTTCGCCGCGGACGAGGCCGAACTGCTCACGGTGGTAGCGAGCCGCGTGACGGCCGACGGTCGCAGCAGCAACCCCCTGGATATCCGTGACCAGGTCGCGCTGCAACAGGGCAGCGGCATCGTGCTAGACGGTCACATCACCGACGAGGGCGTGCTGCAATGGCAGGTGCCCGAGGGCGAATGGGCCATCACCGCGTTCTACCGGGTTCCGGGTGGCGAGACCGGCATGGCCGCGTTGCCACAGGCCACGTACGTGGTGGACCACTTCGACGCCGACAGGATAAACGCCCACTATAACTACCTGTTCCGCCCGGAAACCGGGCTGCAGGACTATTTCGGCGCGCCGCTGCGCGCCGTGTTCAACGACTCCTTCGAGTTCAAGGAGGAGCGCCTGTGGCCGCGCCGCCAGTTCGAGGCGTTCGAGCAGCAATTCGGCTACGACCCGCGCCCCCACCTGCCGGCGGTCGTGCAGACCGGCCACGACTTCGCCCTGTTCCACTGGGCCAAGGTGGAGGCGACCCACGAGTACGCGTTGGGTGAGTCGGGCAGGCGCTTCGAGCAGGACTGGGAGCACGGCGTCTCCGAGGCGTTTATCGAGCGTTTTATCGACGGCAGCCGCCGCTGGAGCGAAGCCCACGGACTGGCCACCCGCACCCAGGCCTACGGCTTCGAGTTCGACCTGATCAAGGCCGCCGGGCACACGTCCATCCCCGAGACGGAGCAACAGGGCGGCAGCATGCTGTTCATGAAGATGCCGTCTTCCGGCGCGTGGCTGTACGGCCGGCCGCTGGTCACCGCGGAGTCGTTCATCCACAAGCGCCGCGCCTGGATGAGCACGCCCGCGAAGGTGAAGGCGCAGGCGCAGCAGTTGTTCGCGGCCGGCGTGAACCAGCTCATCTACCACGGCAGTCCGTACCAGGTGCGCGAGCCGGTCGCGCGCGGTTACATCGAGGACGGCTGGTACCCCTTCGCCACAGCGGCCTTCAGCGAGGACTTTTCCGAGCAGCACCCGCACTGGCAGCAGCTGCCGCAGGTCAACACCTATATCGCCCGCCAGCAGTACCTGCTGCGCCTGGGTGAGCCCGAGGTCGACGTGCTGGTGTACTACCCCTGGCTCGGCTTCCCGCTCGAGGGCATCGGCGAGGACGCGTTCCTGGTCGCGGGGCAGTTCGACGGTGAACCGGCCGTGTCCAACGACACGACCCTGCCCGTGCCGCTGCCCGTGGGCTACGACGACCCGCGCGAGCAATGGCTGGCGTCGCTCTTCCCCGTGTTGCAGTCGCTGGAAGCCAGGGGCCTGACCTGGCAGTGGGTCAACCCGGAAAAAGCCGCGGCACTGGAGGCGGATGCGGATGGCCTGCGCCTTGGGAGCGCCCGGTACCGTGGGCTCCTGCTGCACGATGTCGCCGCCATGCCGTCGCGCCTGCAGGAACAACTTGCGGCGCTGGCCGAACTCGCCGCGGTACCGGAGGACCTCGCGGCCGGCGCGCTCGAGTACCGTGCGCAGGGTGTGCAGCAGCTGCGCCGCAGGCTGGCCAACGGCGACCTGCTGATCTACCTGAACAACACCGTGCGCGAACAGCGGCGGCTGGAGCTCGCGCTGCGCGAAGACTTCGCCGCCGTCAGCGTGCTCGACGCGTGGACGGGCACCACCTGGCCGCTGGACACGCAGGGGGGCAAGGTCGCCGTGGACCTGCCTGCATACCACGCCCGGGTGCTGCTGGCGTCCGCCGCGCCGCTGGCCGATACACGCACGGCGGCGCAGCGGTATCTGGCCAGCGCGGAACTGGGCGCGGAAATAACGGTGGATACATGGCAACTGCAGAACGCGGGCTTCACCGCGGAGCTCACGACCCTGCCGGACTGGCGCGACGTGCCGGAGCTGGCCGACGCCGGCACGGACGCCTTCTATCGCAGCGTGGTGCACGTGGATGACGCCGGCACGGGCCGGCTCGTGCTCGACCTGGGCGAGGTCTACGGCGTGGCGCACCTCTCCATCAACGGCCGGGCGGTCGGCAGCCTGCCGGTCGTGCCGTTTACGATGGATGTTACTGACTACCTGCGGCCGGGCGCCAACGACATCGAGATCCGCCTGGTGCCGCCGCGGCGCAATGCGCAGGTGCAGGAGGTGTTAGCGGGGTCGTCCGGTACCAGCGCGATGCGCACGTCCACCGACCGCAGCACCGCGGGCCTGCTCGGCCCGGTGCGGCTGCAGCGTTGGGTGACTACGGCAGCGGGTGAATAGCCTGCACAGGGGCGAGGCCGGATACTCCTTCGGTGTACGGCACTGGCAAGCCCTGACGTTCGAGGCAAAGGCCGCCGTACTGATACCCGGTATCTGATCCACCGTACCAGTGGCCCGGCTTGCGGCTGCGAAACGCCTCGCATTCGATCATCCCCTGTATTGCCTGGTCCACTACACCGCGTTCTGTGCTGTACCTGTCGGTCCCGGATTTTCACCGGGAGGACCGTCGGGATAGCGGCCCAGCGAGAAGAACAGGACACACGCCACCAGCATGATCGGGATCGTCGCGTAGAGCATGGGTTGGTAACTGCCCACCGTGTCATACACGGCACTCGCGATCAGCGGCGACATGCCCGCGCCAAAGCCCGAAAGACCTCCGATGGTGCCGAATAATGCTGCAAAGTTGCCGGGGTGAAAGTGTCGCGTGCACAAATAGGCGCAGGCGTCATACTCTGCGCCTGCCGCCAGGCCCAGCGCCAACAGGGCGACGGATGCCGCTGTCGGGCTGCTGTCCACGCCGAGCAGGATCGAAACGCAGATCAGCACACCGCAGGCACTGCCGATGGCTACGAAACGCCCGTCGAAGCGGTCGAGCAGGAAGCCGCCGAGCAGCCGTCCGGTAATGGTGCCGACACCCATCAGACCGGCAATCTCCGCCGCGCGCACCAGTTCGAACCCATCGGCGATCAGGATCGGCACCGCATTGATGCCCAGCATCGTGCTGCTGACCGAATAGATCAGCGCAGCCGCGGCAAGGCGGAAAAATTTTAGCGACAGCAGTTCCTCCGGTGGCTTGTCGCCAGCCAGTGGGCCCTGGCCGGGTGCGGCGGCGAGATTGGCGGCCGGTACCGCGCTGCGGTCGAACAGGAAGACGACCAGCGGGAAGACCACGATGAAGGCGAGCGCTCCGAGCCCCATGTAGGCGCCGCGCCAACCGAAAGCGACGAGCAGTTGCGCGGCGGCATAGGGGAAGACAGCCGCGGCCACGCCGGTGCCCGACAGGGTCACTGCCAGCGCCAGCCCGCGATTGGCGGAAAAGCGGCGGACGACAGCGGCCGTCCAGACGCTGGGGTAAATCAGGACCAATGCCACCGCAAGCACGCCATACAGCGCCCACCATGTCCAGATACTTGGCCCGGCGGTGGCCAGGAGTGCAATGGCGGCGGCGAAGCAGGGTAGGCCGATCAGCGCTATCAGCCGTGGACCGAAGCGGTCGACTGCCTTGCCACCAAGAGGCGCAAGGAGCAGCGTGCCGATGGCGGTTGCCAGTGGCCCACCGGCGATTTCCGAACGTGACCAGCCGAATTCGGCCTCCAGCGGGCCATACATCACCCCTACCGAGTACGGATGCAGCGCCACCAGGGACATGCCCAGCAGGCAGACCGGGATCAGCAGGCCGTGCTGCCGCCACTCGTTCCAATCGATCACCGCGATTGTCATCCGTGTACTACTCCTTCAGCGGCGGTTCGCCGGTCGCTAGCAAGCATTCAATGATTCGGTGCCGCAACGATTCCGCCCCGCCAGGTTTCAGGCCCGCCAGGTTTCAGGCCCGCCAGGTTTCAGACCCGCCAGGTTTCAGACCCGCGACGGCCACCCTACCCCGCATCGGCCCCACTCTGTTGTCGACTGACGGCGCGCGCAGCGCGTAATGTCGCGGCGCCCAGCGCAGCGGTCCGCTGGCGGGGCAGGTCCGCGCCCAACGCGAGCGCGACGATCGCGTGACTCGGCGCCGACTGGTCCTTCCACACCGGCGCGGCCAGCACCGTGACCCCGCTGATATAGTTGCCGGCGTCGACCGCGAAGCCGCGCTGCCGGGTTTCCGCCACCTGCGCCAGCCAGTCAGGGAACGCGGGGGGGTCGTCCCAGCGCAGGCTGGCAAAGCGCTTCTTGAGTTCATCCTCGGGATAATCGCCGAAGGCGGCGATGCAGCGCCCGGTGGCCGACAGCAGCGCGGGGAAGCGGCTGCCCACCTCCGCTGAGAGGTGGAAGTTGCCCGCTGCCGTGGACGTGGCGACGACGACGATGTGGTCCAGTCCCACGATCTGCACGCCGAGCGTCGTCACGCCGAGGTCGCGGCTCAACGCGTTCAGCCGGGGCTGCACGAGGTCGGGAAACGTGTTCTGCTTCAACCACTGTCGCGCCAGCGTCAACACGCCCGCCTCCAGGCTGTAACGCTTGGTGTCGGCCTCGAACGCCACGAGTTCCTCCGCGACCAGGGCGCGCAGCGTGTAGAGGCAGGTACTGGGCACGAGCCCCAGCGCGTTCGCGATCACCTGCAGCGAGAGCGGCGCGTCGCTCTTGCCCAGCAGGCGCAGGATGGCGGCCGCGCGAGAGATCGCGGGCGCCTTGCTTTCACGCACCGACTTGTCGAGCCGGCGCCGGTCGCGCGCGCTGCCGGTTGCCGTTGTCACCATGTCACTCTCCTCGCCCGGACCCGCCGCGCCAGCCGCGCTACGGGCGGAATCCCATCGGCATAATTCAATATATAAAATTTTATTCGATATATACAACTATTCTAGCCTATGCCATTATTCGACACCACTGCTGATTAACACTTGAGGCCGCGAGGCTCCTTCACGACATGCTCACCGACTACACCACCTTCGCGGACGCCCAGGCCCACGCCTGCTCCGACGCCCTGTGGGAGCTGTTCGAGGGTGATCGCGAGTACCTGAATATCGCGCGCGAGTGCATCGGCCGCCACGCGGACGGCTCCAACCGCACGGCCGTGCGCATCGCCCACGACGACGGCAGGGACGAGATCCTCAGCTTCGACGAAATCGCGGCGGGCTCCGCCCGCTTCGCCCACTGGCTCGACGAGAACGGCATCGAACCCGGCGACCGCATCGCGTTCATGCTGGAGCCTTCCCTGCCGTTCTACGTGTGCCTGTTCGGCGCCATGATGACCGGCGCGATCAGCGTGCCGCTGTTTACCCTGTTCGGGCTCGACGGCCTGCGCCTGCGCGTGGACGACTGCAAGCCGCGGTTACTCATTACCAACGCCGAGAAGGCGGACATGGCGCGTGCGATCGAGGGCACGCGTGTCGTGGTGGCGGACCAGGCGCTGCTCGACGACATCGCGCGCTTTGGCGACCGCTACGAGCCCAAGACGCGCGCCAACGACCTCGCGGTCTTCCAGTACACCTCCGGCACCACGCGGGAGTTGCCCGAGGCGGTCAGGCACACACACCGCTCCATTGTCACCTTGATGTTCGCCGCACTGTACGGCACGGGTATCCGCCCGGGCGACGCATTCTTCTGCCCCTCCTCCCCCGCATGGGGCCATGGCTTGTGGCACGGCACCCTGGCGCCGCTGGCGCTGGGCGTGACCACCGGCACGTTCGCCGGACGCTTCGACGCCACGCGCCTGATGCAGGCGCTGGCGGACTTCGGCATCACCAACATGTCCGCCGCCGCCACGCACTACCGCATGATGAACAACGCCGGCTGCGCGGGCGATTTCACGTTCGCCATCGAGAAGCTGTCCTACACGGGCGAGCCGATTGACCCGGCGACACTCGACTTCATCGACGCCACCTTCAACGTGCCCGCGTGCAGCATGTACGGCACGACGGAGATCGGCGTGGTGCTCGTCAACTACCCCGGCGCGAACGACTTCATGGTCAAGCCGGGCTCGCTCGGCAAGCCCGTCCCCGGCCTCAGGTTGCAGGTGCAACGGCCGGACGGCACGCCCACCGACCCGGGCGAGGTCGGTGAACTCATGCTGTGGCGCCGCGACCGCTGGGAGACCACCAAGGACAGGGCGCACATCGACGAGGACGGCTACTTCTACCACGACGGCCGCGCCGACGACGTGATCATCTCCGCCGGCTGGACCATGAGCGCGGTGGAAATCGAGAATTCGCTGCTCAAGCACGACGACGTGAAGGAAGCCGCCGTGATCGGCGTGCCGGACGAAAAGCGCGGCCAGGTCGTCAAGGCCTTCATCGTGTCCGACCGCACGCCAGGCGACGACTTTACGCGCGAATTGCAGGACTTCACGCGCGAGCGCCTAAGCCAGCACGAGTTTCCCCGGCTGATCGAGTACGTGGGCGAACTGCCCAAGACCCCGGCCGGCAAGGTGCACCGCAAGGTGCTGCGCGAGCGCGAGGCTGCGAAGATTCAGTGACGGGTAATATAGATGCGATAGTACGCAAACAACTGACGTCAGCGTGAGGCTGCTGCGATGCAGTGACAGGCAAACAGATGCCGGAACACGCAAACACTGCCGTCATCCCCGCGAAGGCGGGGATCCAGTGTCTACAAACGCCTCTGGATTCCCGCTTTCGCGGGAATGACGGTGCTAAAAAGTTTTTCAGTAATACTCAGGAGAAAACCACATGACCGCCGCCAACAAGTTTCCGACGATCACCGAAAAAGGCCTCGAAGAACTGCGCAAGCGCATCGGTGTCACGATCACCGACTCCATCGAGCCCTGGAACTACGAGGCGTCGCGCGACGCCATTCGCCACTATGCCCACGGCATCGGCGATGACAACCCGCTGTGGTGCGACCCCGATTACGCCGCGAAAACCCAGTACGGCAGCATCGTGGCCCTGCCGAGCTTCCTGTTCTCCACCAACCGCTTCATCTCCGGTTACTGCGGCGGCCTGTCCGGCGTGCACGCCATGTGGGCAGGCGCGGACTGGACCTGGCACAAGCCGGTGCTGCGCAACGACACCATCAACACCGAGGCGCACCTGAAGGACCTCATCGAGCACCAGACCCGCTTCGCCGGCCGCGCCGTGCAGCAGATCTACCACGTGGACTTCTACAACCAGCACGGTGACCACGTGGCGGGCGCCGACAGCTGGGTGTTCCGCACCGAGCGCGACGAGGCCCGCGAGCGCGGCACCAAGTACGACGAGGTGAAGGGCAAGGTCGAGCAGATCAGCGACGAGGATCTCGCCGAGTGGGGCAAGCTGTACGCCAACGAGGAAATCCGCGGCGCCACCCCGCGCTACTGGGAAGACGTACAGGAAGGCGACGAACTGCCGCGCATGATGAAAGGCCCGATGACCGTCACCGGCTTCATCTGCTACGCGCAGGGCTGGGGCGGCCTCTACATCCGCGCCAACAAGATCGCGTGGAAGATGCAGCAGGCGCACCCCGGACTCGGCATCAAGAACAAGTTCAACATCCCCGACTGCCCCGAGCGCGTGCACTGGGACGACGACTTCGCGCGCGAGGTCGGCACGCCCGGCGCCTACGACTACGGCCCCGAGCGCTGCTCCTGGCTCACGCACCACCTCACCAACTGGATGGGCGACGACGGCTTCCTGCACAAGGCGAAGTGCCAGATCCGCCGGCACAACCCGGACGGCGACGTGATCTTCATCGACGGCACCGTCACGCGCAAGTACGAGGAAGACGGCAAGCACTACGTTGAGATCAGCCAGCGGGCCGAGACGCACCGCGGCGAACTGTCCGCGAGCGGCGCCGCCGTGGTGCAACTGCCCAGCCGCGGTTGAGGCGACGCGGGTCGCGGTCCATACTCCGCGCATGACCGAGGCAGGCAACAACGACACGCCCGACTGGGCGGGACCACTGGCCGACATCCGCGTGCTGGATTTCACGCGGGTGCTGGCCGGTCCCGCCGCGTCGCTGGCGCTCGCCGACCTCGGTGCGGAAGTGCTCAAGGTCGAGCCGCCCGCGGGCGACGAGACGCGCACCTTCCCGCCCTTCCGCGAGGGCGAGAGCCACTACTACATCGCCGTCAATCGCGGCAAGAAAAGCATCGTCATCGACCTGAAGTCGGAGGCCGGCGTGCAGCTCGCGCGTGACCTGGCGGCGCAGAGCGACATCGTGATCGAGAACTACCGGCCCGGTGTAATGGACCGGCTCGGGCTCGGCTACGAGGCGCTATCCAGGGACAACCCCGGCCTGATCTACTGCTCCATTTCAGGCTTCGGCCAGGACGGCCCGCTGCGCGACAAGCCCTCCTTCGACATCGTGTTGCAGGCGCTGTCCGGCGCGCTCTCCGTCAACGGTGAGCCCGGCGGCGCGCCGCTGAAACTCGGCATCCCGCTGGGCGACCTCGTCGGCGGGATCAACGGGCCGATCGGCATTCTCGCCGCGCTGCACGAACGCCACCGCACGGGGCGCGGGCGCCACATCGACGTGAGCCTGCTCGACGGCATGGTCGGCATGCTCGGCTACCTTGCGCAGCTCGCCTTCTTCAACGGCGAGGACCCGCAGCCGCAGGGCTCGCAGCACCCCAACCTCGTGCCCTACGGCCAGTTCCCCGCATCCGACGGCGCCATCATCATCGCCTGCCTCACCAATGCCTTCTGGGGGCGCATCTGCCGCGCGCTCGGCATGCCGGAACTGGCGGACGATGCGCGCTACGACTCGCTGGAGAAACGCCGCGCCGCGCGCGAGGACGTCAACGCCATCGTATCCGGCTTCACGCGGCAGAAAACCGTCGCGGAACTCGAGGCGCTGCTGAGCGCGCACGAGGTACCGAACGCGCCGATTCTCGGCATCGGCGACGCGCTGTCACAACCGCAGGTGGCGGCGCGTGATATGGTCGTCGACACACAGCACAAGACGCTGGGCACCATCCCCATCGTCAACAGGTCCATCAAGTACGCAGGTGCAGAACAGGCGGCGCCGACGGCCCCGGCCGTGCTGGGCGAACACACCGACGAGATTCTCGCGCAGGTCCTCGGCCTCGACGCCGACGCCATCGCGCAGTTGCGCGCGGCCAACGTCGTAGCCTGACGTGTTGTCTAAATAGTCACCTGAACCGTCGCCTGAACAATAAAGGAGAACACAGATGCCAGAACTGCGATTCGACGACCGCGTGGCGGTCATCACCGGCGCCGGCCGCGGACTGGGCCGCGCCTACGCACTGCTGCTCGCCGCGCGCGGCGCGAAGGTCGTGGTCAATGACCCCGGCGTGAGCCTGGCCGGCGACGGCACCGACGTGGGGCCTGCCGAGGAAGTCGTGCGGGAGATCAAGTCAGCCGGCGGCGAGGGCATCGCCAACACCGACTCCGTGGCCACGCCCGAGGGCGGCGCGGCGATCATCGATACTGCTATACAAACTTACGGCCGCATCGACATCCTGATCCACAACGCCGGCATCGTGCGGCGCTCGCCGCTCAAGGACATGAGCGCGCAGGACTTCATGGACGTGCTCGACGTGCACCTGCACGGCGGTTTTCACGTGGTGCGCGCCGCGCTGCCGCACATGTGCGACGCGGGCTACGGGCGCATCGTGCTCACCAGTTCCTGCAGCGGCCTGTACGGCAACGCGCTGGTCGGCAACTACGCGACCGCGAAGACCGGCCTCATCGGTCTGTCCAACGTCACCGCCATCGAGGGCGCGGAGTACGGGGTGAAGTGCAACCTGATCCTGCCCGGGGCCGTGACGCGCATGGCCGAGGGCCTGGACACCAGCGCCTACCCGCCCATGGACCCGGAACTGGTGGCGCCGGCCGTCGGCTGGCTCGCGCACGAGTCCTGCTCCGTGACCGGCGAATGGCTGGTGGCGATCGCCGGGCGCATCGCCATGGCCTACGCCGCCGAGACGCGCGGCGTCTACCGCGGCGAGTGGAGCATCGAGGATGTGGACCGCGAGATGGACGCCATTCATGACCGCTCACAGGCCGTCGCCTTCGACGTCGTGCCCAGCGGCCAGGCGGAGCACATCGGCTACAGTTTCGGTATGGCGAAGGAAGGGTAGAGACACACCATGACCAGCATCGACGACAACGGCCTCTCCATCGTCCGCGGCGAACCCCTGTCGCGCGAGAAGGGCATCGGCGCGCTGACACTCGGCGGCTACCTGGAAGAAGTCTGCGCGCGCTTCGGCCCGAACGAGGCGGCATGCCTGCGCCAGGGCGACGACGTGGAGCGCTGGACGTACGACGACCTGCACGCGCGCGCGCTGGAAGTCGCACGCGCGCTGCTCGCCTGCGGCACCGGCAAGGGCACGCGCGTGGGCATCCTCATGACCAACCGCCTCGAGTTCCTGTCCGCGCTGTTCGGCACCGCGCTCGCCGGCGGCGTGGCCACGCCCATGAGCACCTTCTCCACGCCGGCCGAGCTGGAACTGCTGCTCGCCGAATCCGCCTGCTCGGTGCTGCTGCTCGAGCGCGAGGTGCTGAAGAAAGACTTCGCCGCGATGATCGCGGAACTCGTGCCGGAGAGCACCTCGGCGGCGCCCGGCAGGATCATGTCGCCGGACTACCCGTTCCTGCGCCATGTCGCGGTGGTCGGGGGCGGCAAAGTGTCGGGCGCACTGGAGCGCTGGCCGGACTTCCTGGCGCGCGGCGCGTCGATCGCGCCCGAGTTCGTGGCCAACACCGCGGCCACCGTCTCACCGTCCGACCCCGGACTGCTGCTGTTTTCCTCCGGCTCCACCGGCAAACCCAAGGGCATCATCAACGCGCACCGCGGCGCCTGCCTGCAGCTGTGGCGCTGGCGCAACTGGCTGGGGCTCGGCGACGACGTGCGCAGCCTGTCCGCGAACGGCTTTTTCTTCTCCGGCAATTTCGCGTGGGCGCTGGGCTCCACACTCTCGGCCGGCGGCACCGTGGTCATGCTGCCCACATTCCAGGCCGAGGCCGCACTCGAACTGATGCAGGCCGAGAGCGTGACCTTCCTGGCCGCGTGGCCGCACCAGTGGGCACAACTCACCGACGCGGACAACTGGGCGGACGTCGACCTCTCATCGCTCACCTACATCGACCGCAAGTCACCGATAGCGGCGCACCCCACGGTGAACAGCGACTGGATCGACGCCACCCACGCCTACGGCAGCACCGAGACCTTCACCCTGAGCACCGTGTACCCCGCGAACACCCCGGAAGACATAACCGTCGACAGCCACGGCGTACCGGTCGCGGGCATGACCTTCAAGATTGTCGAACCGCTGACCGGCGAAGTCGTACCGCTGGGCGAGCGCGGCGAGATCGCGGTGAAAGGCCCCACCCTCATGCTCGGCTACCTCGGCATACCGCTGGACGAGACACTCGACGAGGACGGCTACTTCCGCACCGGCGACGGCGGCTACTTCGACGACCAGGGCCGCCTCTTCTGGGAGGGCCGCCTCAACGACATCATCAAGACCGGCGGCGCCAACGTATCGCCGGTGGAAGTCGACATCGTGCTGGCGACCTGCCCGGGCGTAAAAGTCACCAAGACCGTGGGCGTACCCGACGAACTGCTCGGCGAACTGGTCGTGGCCTGCATCGTGCCCATGGAAGGCGCCAAACTCACGGAAAAGACCGTGCGCGAATTCGCCAAACAGCAACTGGCCAGCTACAAGGTCCCGCGCCGCGTGCTGTTCTTCGCGGAGAGCGAACTGGCCACCACCGGCAGTGCCAAGATCAAGGCCGCAGAACTGCGCGACCTGGCCGCGAAGCGTCTTGCGCAAGAGTGATCGCGACTCAAACCCGATGAACAACGCGCTATGAAAATACAGCGCGAAGCCAAGGAGGATGAGCACTTGCCGGCTACCGGGGGCGTCTGGCGACAGGGATGTCGCCAGCCGAGCCTGTACAGGGACGTACGCTGTTTGGCGCGGCAGGCGTCCCTGGTCCCCGGTAGCCGGCAAGTGGTCATCCTCCGGAACTGAAGAGCCTGCCAAAAGTGGGGGAAGTAATCAGGCATACCCCATTTGCCGGACCAGCAAACATCGTTGTATGATAAACATCACTGTTGATTATAAAAAACACAGGCACCGCCCTGGAGACCCCGAATGATTAATGCCAAATACCCGGGCCTGCCGGACGCCGACGAGATCGACATCGCCGCCCTCAAGGCGAAGTACCGGGAAGAGCGCGACAGGCGCATGCGCCGCGACGGCCAGTACCAGTACATCAACGGCACGCAGGACACCGCGCACACCTACGAGGCTGACCCCTACACCACCGAGACGCCGCGCGACCCCGTCAGCGAGGACATCGACGTCGCGGTGCTCGGTGGAGGGTGGTCCGGCATCATGGCCGGCGTGCACCTGCGCCGCAACGGGTTCACCAGCTTCCGCCACATCGACCACGCCGGCGATTTCGGCGGCGTGTGGTACTGGAACCGCTACCCGGGACTGCAGTGCGACAACGACGCGTACTGCTATCTGCCGCTGCTGGAGGAAACCGGCTTCATGCCGTCGAAGAAGTTCACCGACGGCCGCGAGATCCGCGAGTACGCGCAGGACATCTGCCGCCGCTACGAGCTGTACGAAAACGCCCTGTTCCACACCATGGTGGAGGGACTGCGCTGGGACGAGAGCAGCAAGCGCTGGCGCATCACGACCGACAAGGGCGACGACATTCGCGCGCGCTTCATCATCATGGCCAACGGCCTGTTGAACATCCCCAAGCTGCCCGGCATCCCCGGCAGCGACGAATTCAAGGGGCACATGTTCCACACCGCGCGCTTCGACTACGACTACACCGGCGGCAGCGAGGAAAACCCGGTGCTCGACAAGCTGGCCGACAAGCGAGTGGCGCTGGTCGGCACGGGTGCGACCGCAATCCAGTTAACGCCTTTCCTGGGTCGCTACGCGAAGCAGTTCTACCTGCTGCAGCGCACGCCCTCCTGCGTGGACTCGCGCAGGAACGAGGAGACCGACCCGGAATGGGTGAAAACCCTGCAACCGGGCTGGCAGATGGAACGGCGCGCCAACTTCCACCGCGGCGCCAACGAGGCATTCATGCCCGGAGAGAAGGACCTCATTCGCGACATCTGGACCGAGGTCAACTGCAACCTGTCGGCGGAACTCGAGGAGCAGGACTGGCCCGAGCTCAGCATGGAAGAATTCATGGCGCGCTACGAGGAGATGGACTTCCGCGTGATGGAGCGGCTGCGCCGCCGCGTCGACGAGATCGTCGAGGACCCCGAGACCGCGGCACTGCTCAAGCCCTGGTACCGCTACCAGTGCAAGCGGCCCACCTCCAACGACGAGTACTACCAGACGTTCAACCGGCCCAACGTGACGCTGATCGACGTGTCCGCCACGCAGGGTGTGGAGCGGCTCACCGAGAAGGGCTTCATCGCGAACGGTCAGGAGTACGAGGTGGACTGCATCCTGTTCGCCAGCGGCTACGAGGTCACGAGCGATCTCGATCGGCGCTGGGGCATCCCGGTATTCGAGGGCCGCAACGGCGTCTCGATCTACGACCACTGGAACGGCGGCTACAAAACGCTGCACGGGATGATGACGAGCGGTTTCCCGAACCTGTTTACCACCGGCTACTACCAGGGCGCCCTCAATTCGAGCCTGCCGTACAACTTCGAGGTGCAGGTGGAGCACATGGTGCACATCATCAAGAGTGTGCTGGAGCGCGGCGCGGTCGCCGCGGAAGTCACCGAGGAGGCCCAGGCTGCGTGGATCGCGCACATGCGCGAGACGGAAGTGGATCGCACAGAGTGGATTCGCGACTGCACGCCCAGCTACTTCAACAACGAGGGCAAGCCGGACGTCGACGAGAACGGTAACGAGAAGTACCGCTTCTACCTCGGCGAGCTGTATGGCCCGGGGTGGGACGCGTTCCTGCAGCTACTGCAGGAATGGCGCGATGCCGGCGACCTCCCCGGGTTGAAACTGGACAAGGCGAGCTGAAGCCAGGCACTGCCGGAAGCGTCAACCGACATCGAGCGCAGGAGGCGTCAGCCGACCTCGAGCACGGCCAGGCGTAGTGACGACACCCTGTCCTCCCGATGCCACACCTGCTGCCGCGCCGGCTGCATCGCAACGGCCGTGGCCAGCGGCTCTCCCGTGCCCAGGTTGCGTGCGTAGCGCGGGTGCGCGCCGCTCGCGACGACCAGGCCAACGCTGTGGCCACGCCGGAACCGGTACGCGGTGGGCCAGCAGTTGACTGTTACCCGGCGGATGCCCTGCGCATCCGGCTCCGCCACACCGGGGCGCAGCCGCAGGTAGCCGTCGCACACGTGCGCGGCGCGCCCCCTGCCGTCCACGTCGCACAGCGCCACGAAGACGTCGGTGTCGGGCGTGTCCGACGACACCGCGAGTTCCACCGCGACGTCACCGACCACGTCGGTGTCACGCAGGAAGGGCTCGGCGGTGAACAGCAGCGTGTCGTCGCGCTCCACCAGTTGCCGCAGGGGGCGTTTCTTCGCGCCCGCGTTGATGGCCGGGCCGTGCACGGCAGGCGTCGGATCGGCCGGGTCGTAGGTGTAGGCCGTGTGCCCGCCGTCCGCGTCCGGGCGCGCCGGCGACAACCGCCCGCCCGCCTGCAGGTACAGCGCCGTGTCCCGCGCGGCAGGCGGCGGCCAGGCCGGGAACTCCAGCCAGCGCCGCGTGCCCTGCAACTGCACGCGCACGCGATTGCGCTGCGCGAAGGGCCGCGCGTGGTCGCGCAGCGCGCGGAACAACGCGAGCGATTCGCGCAGGCCCGCGATCATGCCCGCCGGCGAGGCGTGGGCCCAGGGCCCGATGGTCAGCCAGGTCGGCTGCCCGGCGGCCTGCCGCGCCCGGAAATCCTCCATCTGGAACGGCAGGAAGATATCCTGCCAGCCGCCCACCATCACGATGGGTTGTTTGAGACTGGCCGGCACGGCGGAGTGGTCTATCGCGTCCCACCAGGGGTCGGCCGGGTCGTCGTGCCCGGTCCAGTCGCGCCACCAGGTGACGACCCTGCCTAGCGCCGCCTCGTCCAGCGTGCCCACGGGCAGGTGGTCGTGCACGCCCTCGAGCTGCCGCGGGTCCGGCCTCTGCATCTTCTGCCCGGGCTGCCAGTCGACGAGGCCCTGCATCAGTTGCGTCCAGCCCAGCGCACCGGCCTGCGTGAAGCCGCCGAAGGACAACGTCTCGTCGCGGAAGTTGGACAGCGTCATCGCCAGGCCGAAGGCGTCGACGCCCTCCGGTTCCTCCGCGGCGAGCGCCCACTGGGCGTTGCCGAGATAGCTGAAGCCGAATCCGAATACCTGCGCACCGCACCAGGGCTGCTCGCGCAGCCAGCGTATGGTGTCGGCGCCATCCGCGCGCTCCTGCCGCATGGGATCGAACTCGCCGCCGGAGTCCATGGTGCCGCGCACGCTCTGCAGCAGGACCTGGAAGCCGCGCTCCACGAGCAGGCCGGCGATGATGCCGAACAGCGCGCTGCGGCCGTAGGGGCTGCGCATGAACACGACGGGCGCGCGCGGTTTGTCCGGGCAGTACAACCGGTCCGCCACGAGCAGCACGCCGTCGCGCATGGGCGCCTCGAGGCCTTTGTCAGTCTCGACGTTAGTGATGTCAACGGGACCGAGACGGAACAGCCGTGCGAGCAACCACCGTAGTATGCGCTGCACCGTGGCGGCCTAGAGCACGACCCGGTACACGCGCACGTGCACCCCGCTGCCCTGCTCGAGATCCGGTGTCACCGTGCCCACGAACGTCGCGTCGTTGAGCCAGCCGTACTCGCCCTCGGGTGCCTTGAACACGGGGGTCGTGACCATGGTCATCGTCGGGTTCGACTCGGGATCGATGCGGTTCGGGCCGCTGTTGTGCACCTGCACGACCACGCCGTCGTGCGTGCGGAAGGCATAGCGCGCGTCGATGAACAGCGCACCGTCATCGCGCTTGACCGCCCAGTCGGCGCCGCCGGCCAGCACCTCGCCGCGCACGTGCTCGCCGCTGACGGTGCCGCCGGTGATAGGGATCATCATCGCCTCGCCGCCGACGCGGCCGATGGGTGTGGGCGGATCGCAGGTGACCTGCAGTTCGAAGACGAGCTCGGCGCGCGGTACGGGTGAGGACATGGCAATGGCAACCGATGTGGTGTGTAATGCAGGACATCTTAGTGGCAGGGGGTAGCGGCTTCAATTGCCGCGCCGCGGCGTACACGCCACACACGCCTGCCGACACGTTGCACGGGCCAGCAACCGGGAGCATTGCATGACAGATCCCGTCATCATCGCCGGCGCCGGCATCGGCGGTCTCGCGCTCGGGCTGACCCTGCAGCAGCTCAAAGTGCCCTTCGTGATCCACGAGGCCGTGACCGACCTCGCGCCGCTCGGCCTGGGCATCAACCTGCAGCCGAACGCCGTGCGCGAACTCTACGACCTCGGCATTGGGGAGAAAGCCCTGGACGGCGTGGGCATCCAGACGCGCGAGTGGGCGCTGCTCGGCATGAACGGGCAGGACCTGTACAGCGAACCCCGCGGCCTGACGGCAGGCTATCGCTGGCCGCAGTACTCGGTGCACCGCGGCAGGCTCCAGATGCTCTTGTACGACACGCTGCTCGAGCGGGCCGGCGAGTCCGCCGTGGTGTTCGGCAGCCGCGTGCTCGGCTATCGCAACGCAGGGGACGGTGTCGCAGTGACCGTCGCGGACGCAAACGGCGCGCGCTGCGAGATTCGCGGCCGGCCGCTGGTCGGCGTCGACGGACTGCACTCCTGTGTGCGCGCCAGAATGTACCCACAACAGCCGCCGGTCCACTGGGGCGGCGCGGTGATGTGGCGCGGGCTCAGCCGCGCGCGGCCCGCGCGCACGGGCGCGTCGTTCGTCGGCGTGGGGCGGCACGACCAGCGGCTGGTGTTCTACCCGCTGGGCCCGCCCGACCCGGACACCGGCGTCGCCGACATCAACTGGATCGCCGAAATCACGGTGGAGCGCAGCGACGACCTGCAGCCCGGTGACTGGAATCAGCAGGTTGACCCGGACACCGTACTGGCGCCGTTTCGCGACTGGAATTACGACTGGCTCGACGTCCCCGCCCTGATCGCGGGAGCCGAGAGGATCTACGCCTACCCCATGACGGACAGGGAGCCGGTGCCCTCCTGGCAGGACGGCAACGTCGCGCTCATGGGCGACGCCGCGCACGTCATGTACCCGGTGGGTTCCAACGGCGCGAGCCAGGCTATCGTCGACGCGCGCGTCCTGGGCGCGCAGTTACTCGCACACGGGGTGAACGCGGCGGCACTGGCCGCCTACGACGCGCAACTGTGCGGCCCCATCTCGGAACTCGTGCTGCGCAACCGCGGCAGCGGCCCGTTCGGCCTGCTGGAGCTGATCGACGAGCGCTGCGCGGGGGATGTCTCGCGCATCGACGAGGTGATGCCGCAGGCCGAGCGCGACGCCTTCATGGCGAGCTACAAGCGGGCCGCGGGCTTCGACCGCGACCGGTTGAACGCCGCACCGCCCACGATCGACCCCGCCACTCTCACCTGACGCGCGGGTGCGCCCCTTCAGGCAAACGCCTCGTGACCCGTGAGCGTCGTGCGGTGCAGCACGCGCCCGGCGCTGTCGTCGTAGGGCCGCGACCGGTGCAGTAGCCCGGGGTTGTTGAAGATCACGAGGTCGCCCCGTTGCCAGCGATGGCGGTAGGTGAATTCATCGCGCGTGCACCAGTCGAGCAACTCGTCCAGCAGCGCCTGCCCCTCGCGCAGCGGCATGCCCGCGATGCCCATCGCGGTGGAACCGATGACCAGCGACGTGCGGCCGTTCTTCTGGTGCCACACCAGCGGTTGTTCCGTCGGCGGGAACACCGCGTTCCAGCGCGCGATGTCGTCGTCGGTCGGCGCGGGGTAGATGCGCCGCATCGTGGCCTCGAGGCAGTGAATGACCCTGAGGTCCTCGATCTCCTTCTTACGCTGCTCGGGCAACGCGTCGTACGCGGCGTAGAGGTTGGCGAAGTCCGTCTCCCCGCCGCTGGCCGGCGGCGCCTCGCACTTCAGCAGGGTCGCCTTGCCCGGCACCGGGTAGGACGTGCCGTCCATGTGCCAGTAATCGTTGCCGCGCACGTAGTCGAGGTGATTCTGCTCGGCCTTGTCGAGTGCGATACGGTAGATGCCCTGCTCGCTCTGGTCCGAGCCGTCCGCGGTGACCGTGGCGGGTTTCATCTCGCCCAGGCGGCCGGTGAAACGCACCAGCACGTCGTCCGGGACGTCGATACCGGGAAACAACACGACCCCCCGGTCGTCCAGCAGTGCGAGGACGGCTTCCGGCACGCCCTCCGCGAGCAGGTCGGGGGCGGCGATGCGCACCCGGGCGCCGAGGGCGGGCGTGAGCGGCTCACTGGCGATGACGGTCATCTTGATCACCCGGATCTTTACTAAACACCGCTGTTGATTATAATCGATTTGTGCTATCGTCGCGAGTGCTGTTGGCGCACGCCGGGCCGGGCCCCTGTGGGGTCGAATTCATTCGACCTGCTACATTTTCAGGACAGGCACAACGGTTGCATTCCCGGCTCCCCCGGTCGAATGAATTCGACCCCACACGGGGGTGCGGCGGGCAGCCTGCAACACAATAACCAGACAGAGCAGCAAGAGGTAGCCATGGACAAGCGCGTTGAAATCAGCGAAGACGACCTGGAAGAGGCACTGACCTACCCCGTCGACGCCTTCATCTGCCCCGAGTACGCCAGGGCGGAGCAGGAACTGCTGTGGCCGAAGATCTGGCAGATGGCCGGGCGCGAGGAGGACCTGCCCGAGGTCGGCAGCTTCTTCACGTACAACATTGGCGACGAGTCGATCATCATCCTGCGCGCGGCGCCCGACACCCTCAAGGCCTTCTACAACGTCTGCCCGCACCGCGGGCGCCAGCTCATCAACACGCCCGACGACTGCAACCAGGTGCGCGGTCGCAAACCCAACTTCGTCTGCGGCTTCCACGGCTGGTCCTACGACCTCGACGGCAAGAACACCTTCGTGCTCGACCCCGAGGACTGGAAAGGCGCGCTGAACGCGCAGCGCACCTGCCTGACGGAACTGAAAATCGACACCTGGGGCGGCTGGATCTACGTCAACATGGATCCGGACTGCGAACCGCTGCGCGACTTCCTGGAACCGGCCGCGAGCATCCTCGACCACTTCCAGTTCGAGAAGATGCGCTACAAGTGGCGCCAGTGGGCCGTCTACCCGTGCAACTGGAAGACGGCGATCGAGGCCTTCATGGAGCCCTACCACGTGACCGGCACCCACAGCCAGTTGCTGAAGTACGGCGAGTACTACGCCTACAGCAAGGCGTTCGGCAGCCACAGCGTGAGCGGCTTCGACGAGCGCGACCCCTCGCGCAAGAACAGCCAGAGCAGCTCGGTGACCCGGGCGGGGCTGGGCGACCCGCGCATCTCCACCTACCAGCTCATGCGCGAGAACTACGAAACCCTGAACCACTCGGCCGCCACCGACACGCTGGTGGCCGCGGCCAGCCGCCTGGTCGACGAACTGCCGGAGGGCACGCCCGCCGACAAGGTCATGGCGCACCTCATGGCGTCGGCGAAGGCGGACGACGCCGCGCGCGGAGTGATCTGGCCCGAGATCCCGCCGGAGGTCATGGCCGAGGCGGGCCTCGCGTGGACCCTGTTTCCCAACCAGACCATCCTGCAGGGCGTGACCTTCGCGCTGTGCTACCGCACGCGGCCCTACGGCGACGACCCCAACAAGTGCATCTTCGAGTCCTACGCCATCGAGCGTTTCCCCGAGGGCGAGGAGCCCGTGACCGAATGGGTCGAGGCCGAACCCACGGCCGAGAAGTGGGGCTCGGTACTGGCCCAGGATTTCTCCAACATGGAGTGGGTGCAGCGCGGCATGAAGTCACGCGGCTTCCGCGGCACGCTGCCCAACCCGCACCAGGAGCGCAAGATCACCAACTTCCACCGCATCCTGTCGCAGTACATGGGTCGCGGCCATCTCACTCACCTGGACCCGTAAGCACCAGCGCGCGGCCGCGGTGCAGCCCGCACCGGCGGACCCGCGCCAGCCTGCGCGCCAACGTTGCAATTAGAGGAAGCACAAGCATGACGGTAAAAGTCTACGAGCGAATCCTGGACCTGTTTGAAGCCGAGGGCGTCAGGGCGGTATTCGGCATCCCCGATCCCAACTTCGTGCACCTGTTCGTGGCCGCGGAGGAACGCGGCTGGGACGTGGTGACACCGCACCACGAACTCGCCGCCGGCTTCATGGCGGAGGCCTACACGCGCATGAACGGCACGCCCGCCCTGTGCATCGCCACACTCGGGCCGGGCATCGCGCTGTCTTCCGGCTCCATGATGAACTCGCTGGTGGAGAACTCCCCGGTCATCTACCTCGGCGGCCAGCGCGGCCGGGTCACGGAGCGGCGCGTGCGGCGCGGACGCATCCAGTTCATCCAGCAGGAAGACCTGTTCAAGAACTCGGTGAAGTGGAGCACCAGCATCGAGTACGCCGACCAGACCGACGAGATCTTCCGCCACGCGCTGCGCGTGTGCCAGTCCGGCACCCCCGGCCCCGTGTACATCGAGTACCCGTCGCACGTGATCATGGAAGACCTGGACGTGCCGCCCGCCCTGCCCCCTGCCGCCTACCGGCTGGTGGAGCCGGGCGCCGACGGCGCTCGCGTGCAGGAGGCCGCCGACCTGATCAGGAACGCCGAGTGCCCCATCCTGCTGGTGGGCCACGCCGTGCAGTGCACGCGCGCGGGCGCAAAAGTGCGCGAGCTGGCCGAACTGATGGGCTGCCCCGTGCTACAGACATCCGGCGGCACCGCGTTTATCGAGGGTATCGAGGACCGCACCTTTCCCTACCTCTTCGCGGAAGTCAGTGACGAGATCGTCGCGAAGTCCGACGTGGTCGTGGCCATCGGAACGGAACTCGGCGAACCGTCCCACTACGGTCGCGGTTTCCTGTGGGCCGAGGGCAACACCGACCGCAAGTGGATCAGCATCGAGCTAGACCCGGAGGCCATCGGCCAGAACCGCCCCATCGACGTGCCACTAGTCGGCGACCTGCGCACCGTGGTGCCGCAGCTCAGCGCGGCGCTGAAGGACACCCCGCGCGACGACCACCCCGAACTCGCGCGCTGGATACGGGAGGACAAGGAGCGCCTCGCCGGGTTGGCGCAGCAGGACTTCAGCACGCCGAGCGGTCGCGTGCACACCGCGCAGTGGGTGGTGGAAGCCACGGGCGCCATGCCGAAGGACGCCATTCACGTGCGCGACGGCGGCGGCACCGTGATCTTCACGTGGACCTACCTGCAGAGCAAACCCCACGACGTGGTGTGGAACCAGAACTTCGGCTGCCTCGGCACGGGCCTGCCCTACGCGATCGGCGCGGCCATCGCCGACGGCTGCAAGCGGCCCATCCTGTTCACCACCAGCGACTCGTCCTTCCTGTACCACATCGGCGAACTCGAGGTGGTGCAGCGCTTCAACATCCCGATCGTGGTCGTGGTGGCCGTGGACAACGCCTGGGGCCTGGAGGTCGGCGTGTACAAGCGCACCTTCGGCCACGGCAATACCAACGAGCCGGGCGTGCACTGGAGCAAGGACGTGCGCTTCGACCGGATTGCCGAGGGCTACGGCTGCCAGGGCATGTATATCGAAAAGGGCGAGGAACTCGGCCCCGCGATCGAGCAGGCGTTCGCCAGCGGCAAGCCGACGGTGATTCACGTGCCCATCGACCCGGTGGTCAACCACGGCGGCCTGGAGAATCTCGACACGCCCAACTACGACCGCTTCCGCACCTGGTACGCGGAAGGCACACAGTAAACGCCGGCGGCGAGGAGCAAGGCAATGCACGCAATAGCGATTCGGCATTTCGGCATCTGCGTGGCGGACATCGAGCTGTCCTCGCGCTTCTACCGCGAGGGGCTGGGCTTTGAGCCCGTGATGGATATCACGGAGATCGGCGCACCCTTCGACGCGCTCATCGAGCTGCCCGGCGCCACGCTGCTCGTGCAGCAACTGCGCTGCGGCGACGTCACCATCGAGCTGCTCGGCTTCAAGGACCGGGAGGCGACAGGCGCGGGCGAACGCGGCGCGATGAACACGCGCGGCCTCACTCACATCACGCTGGTGGTGGATGACGTGGATGCCGTCGCCGCGCGCATAGTCGAGTACGGCGGCAGGATACACGAGGAGACACTTGTCGACTCGAGCTTCGGCCGCATGCTGTTCTGTACCGACCCCGACGGCGTGCGCCTCGAACTGATGCCGGGCGGTTAACCACTGGTATCATGACGATCGAGCGCGACCCCCCGGCTCGCGTCCCGCGCATCACCGGCGATGAACGCACGCCCGAGGTGTGGGAACTCATCGAGATGTTCTCGGGCCCCGGTCGCCTGAATGTCGACGACAACCACGGCCTCAACACGTTCGGCCGGCACCCCGCGCTCGGCAAGGCCTTCCTCACCTTCAATCGCTACCTGCTCATGGACTCCACGCTGCCGGTGCGGCTGCGCCAGCTCGCCATCATGCGCACCGCGTGGCGCAACAAGGCACGCTACGTTTGGTCCAGCCACCTGCGCACGTCACTGCGCAACGGATTCAGCGGCGAGGAGTTCGAGCACATCAAGCGCGGGGCCGACACCGATTACTGGACAGAGGAAGAGCGGCTGGTGCTGGTCGCGACCGACGAGCTGCTGTCGACCAACGACCTTGCCGACGCCACCTGGGAGGCGCTCGGAACATTCCTGGACCAGCGCCAGTTAATGGACTTCGTGTTCACCGTGGGCGCCTACGTGACCGTCGGCATGGGGTTCAACACCGTACGCATCGAGCGCGAGGACGAGTTGCTGGAACTGGCCGCGCGCTACGGCGCGCCAGATGACACGGCAATGTAATCAACCCTCGGGCACGTGCTCCCGCCGCCGGTTGACCAGCGGGCGCAGGTAGGAGATATCCTGCGGCCCGCGGGCGATCACGCCGTTGTCGTTGCCGTCCGCAAGATCCGCGAACGGCAGCGGCAGGGTCGGCAGCATGCCTGACCACTCCACCGCGTTGCAGCGCAGCGCGATACGCCACTGCCCGGCGCGCCGCTCCAGCCGGTCGATGTAGCGGCCGCCGGCGAGCCAGTTGCTGTCGTCGCGGTTGCGCCCCACAAACAGGTAGTAGGTTTCGCAGTGCGCGGTATCGCCATCGATCTCGCAGGTGTGGTTGAGCAGGTCGTGCTGCGTGGCCGCCTGCCCTGCCTCGTGCAGCGCGCTCGCCCAGTCGTAAAGCTGACTGGGACCGCCCACGAAATCGCCCGCGGAGATCGTGGCGTCGGGATGGAAACAGGACAGGACCAGTTCGCGGTCGAAACGGTCCATGCCGCGGCTGAAGCGCACCAGGCAGTCGAGTATGTCCTGGCGCTCGAGCAGGGTGTCGAGCCGCGCGCTGCGTGCGGCGTCACTGTCTGCAACTGTCGACATGGCGAACTCCCTAAAGGTCGCGCTCAGAGCGGCGCATAAATGGGTGCGCCGCGCTCGGCGCGCAGTGACGGCGGTACGCTGCCGTCGATGTCGGTGACGCCGTACCCGGCCGCCAGCTCCGCAGCGATATAGGTGCCGCCCGTGCGCGCCATAATCTGCGGGTCGTTCGCAAGCGCGGCGATCACGCGCCCGGGAAACTCCACGGAGGAGCCGACCACGGGGTTGGTCACCGTCTGCGCCTGCATCGCCGGGTCCTGTGCCAGCGCCTGTTCCGCGCGCTCGGTAAAGGTCAGCCCGAGCCACAGCGACAGCGACGCCACGTTGTAGGGTTTGAGCTCCACCGCCATGTCGCGCGCCATGCGGTCCACCGCCGCCTTGGCGGTCCCGAACACGACGCCGTACGTATAGGACACACCGGTGTAACCCGACGTGGCGACCACCAGCCCGGAACCCTGCGGCGCCATGATCCGCGCGGCGTGCCACGAGGCAACGTAACTGGAGCGCACACCCACGTCGATCATCTGCCAGTAGGACAGCGGCTTTTCCCAGAACGGCTGGGGCGCGGTGAGGTCGTCCGGCAGCGCGAAGGCGTTGTTGACGAGAATATCGAGGCGGCCCTGCTCGCGCTGCACCCGCGCGAACAGCGCGGCGACCTGTTCGTCATCGGCGTGGTCGACGGCAACGGCGACGCCGTTACCACCGCGCGCGGTCACCTCGCTCGCCGTGGCACCGACCGTGCCGGGCAGTGCGTGCGCGCCCTCGCGCGACGTGCGCCCGGTCACGTAGACCGTGGCGCCCTGCTCACCGAGGGCGAGCGCGATGCCGCGCCCGATGCCGCGACTCGCGCCGGTCACCACGGCCACCCTGCCGGCCAGCGACGTCACGCGCTCACGCCCCCCAGTGCGGCAGGAACTCGCCGACCTCGCCGACGGCCGCGGTCATGTTGTCCAGCAGTTCCGCCTTCGAGGTATTCACACAGTGCAGCACGCGCGCCGCCGCGGACGTGTCGTAGTAGAACTGCGGGTACGGGTTCTCGCCCCAGTTGTACTCGCCGCCCGGCTCGCCGCCGGTGGCGACGGCCATCTCGTCCTTGATCGCGCCGAAGGTGGTGTGGCAGTCGGCGGGGCCCGCGATCGTGAAGATGCCGCCGTCCGAGGCGGGGTTGTCCAGCGCGTTGAGGTAGGCGGTATTCACGTCGATGCAGGAGACGAAGTGCGCAGGCGAGGACGGCATCTTCAGGTGGTCCTCCTTGTCCAGCCGCTCTGCCAGCCACGGTGAACCGCTGAGTACGAGCGACGGGGCGTTGCCGTCCGGGCAACTCGCCATGCGCATGATCGTGTAGCGGACGCCGGAGCGCCTTATCTCCAGTTCGCTCGCGATCTTGGTGGCCGCATAGGTGCAGGTCGAGGGCAGCGGATCGGTCTCGGTGAACAGGTGGCCGTCCGCCGGGGGAAAGCCGTACACGGCGATGGACGAGGAATAGACGAGCTTGGGCGCGCGCGGGGACGCCTTGATCGCGTCGAGCACATGCCGCGTGGCGAAGTAGTTCACGTCCCAGCAGTACTCCCACTCTTCCTCGCAGTGCGTCGGCAGCGTCATCGCGGCGTGGTGTATCACCGCGTCGACGTCGTCGCCCACGGCCGCCGCCACCTCGTCGGCATTGCGGATGTCGCCCCAGGTCCACTCGTAATCCAGGCCGCGAGCACGCAGCATGGACTCCACCGCCTCGTTGTAACCCGGCGGGTGCGTGGGAAAGTCGTTGCGCGTGTCGAAGCACCGCACAGAGTGCCCCGCCGCGAGCAGACGCTGCAGTGTGCTGAAGCCAACGCGTCCGCAGGGGCCGGTCAAGAGAACTTTCATACTCGCATACTCCGTTTAGCCGGCCGTCACGCCGTTGTCGATACTGATGCAGGCGCCGTGATAGCCGGCGGCCGCGGGTGTGGCCAGGAAGGCGACCATGTCGGCCACGTCGTCGATCTCGACCACTCCGCGCAGCGGGCTGATGCGTCCGAGCAGCGACGGGTCCGGGTCTTTCAGGTCGCGCAGGCCCATGGCGAGCGGCGTGAGCATGCCGCCGGGCGCCACCGCATTAAAGCGGACTTCCCGGTGCATGTATTCCAGCGCCATGGACCGCGTGAGCTGCACCAGTCCCGCCTTGGTCGCGGAATAGGCGGCGAGGTAGGCCTGGCCCATGATGGCGGCGCAGGAGGCGACGTTGACCACCGCGCCCTGCACGTCGAGAAGGTGCGGCAGCGCGGCGCGAATTAGCTTGAACGGCGCGCTCAGGTTGACGGCGAGCGTGAGGTCCCAGCGCTCGTCGCTCACCTCGCTGCTGTGGTCCGGCAGGAAGACGGCGGCCACGTTACACAACGCGTCCACGCGCCCGAATTCCGCCGCGCAGGCGGCCACCACCGGCGCGCAGTTGTCGGTGTCGGACAGGTCGACGGCCTGCACCAGCGCCCCGCCGCCCTGCTCGCGCACCAATCCGGCCACCTCGTCCAGGCCCGCCGCGTTGATGTCGACGAGGCACAGGTCGGCGCCCGCGGCTGCGAGCCTGAGCGCGGTGGCGCGGCCGAGGCCGCTCGCGGCGCCCGTCACGATGGCGGCCCTGCCCTGCATATCACCCGGTGTCGGCATATCACTCTTCCTTCTATATATTAGTGGAACCCCTGGTCCCGCGCCGCGTCAGGCGCCCAGCTTCTCGCGCAGGGCGGTCTTCAGCACCTTCCCGTAGTTGTTTTTCGGCAGCGCGTCGAGGAACACGTAGCGCTTCGGCCTCTTGAAACGCGCGATGTGTTCCAGGCACAGCCGGTCCAGTTCCTCCTCCATGGCCGCACCCGCCCCCTTGCCGACCACGAATGCCACCACGACCTCGCCCCACTCGGGGTCGGCCGCGCCCACGACCGACACCTCGTCGACCGCGGCGTGCCGCAGCAGCACTTCCTCCACCTCGCGCGGGTAGATGTTGCTGCCGCCGCTGATGATCACGTCTTTCGAGCGGTCCTTCAGCGTGAGAAACCCGTCCTCGTCCAGCACGCCCATGTCGCCGGTGTACAACCACCCGTCGCGGATGGCCTCGGCGGTCGCGTCGGGGCGCTGCCAGTAGCCGCGCATGACCACGTCGCCGCGCACGCGGATTTCGCCGACCTCGCCGGCCGGCAGCGCGGTGCCGTCCGCATCCACCACCTGTACCTGCACCACCGAGTGCGCCACGCCCACCGAGGTCAGGCGCGCATCGGCCGCCCCCTCGTGCAGGGTCCGGCCGAGCGCCGTGATCGTCATCGGGCACTCGCCCTGGCCGTAGATCTGGCCGAGCCTGTAACCAAACAGGTCCAGCGCGGCGCGCAGGTCCGTGAGGTACATGGGGCCACCGCCGTAGATGATGTTCTTCAGGTTGGCAGTAATGGCCGTTGCCGCTTCGGGCGCCTCCACCAGGCGCTTCACCATGGTGGGCGCGGCGAAGAAAAAGGCGCCGGGATAGGCGGCGATCAGCGCGTAGATCTCGCCCGGCTCGAACTGCCCGGACGCCGGCACCACCTGGTTCGCGCCGGCCTGCACCGCCGCGATGTTGTACAGCCCGGAGCCGTGGGACAGCGGCGCGGGGTGCAGGACGCTGTCGCCCGGCAGCAGTTGTTCGACATCCACGAAAAAGGCGAGCAGCATCGCGCGCAGGTTGCCGTGGCTGAGCATGGCGCCCTTCGGCCGGCCCGTGGTGCCGCTAGTGTAGAAGAGCCACGCGAGGTCGTCGCGCCGCACCGGCGTCACGTCGATGGCCGCGCCGCGCTGCAAGGCCAGCCACTGCGGCGTTCCGAGCTCGACCGTGCGCGTCGTACCGTCGATCGCACCCGCCAGTTCCGAAGAGACGACACACAGCGCCGCGCCACTGTCGCGCAGGATGTAGTCGATCTCGCGCGGGTGCAGCTTCGCGTTGACCGGCACGGCGACCAGCCCCGCGTACCAGGCGCCGTAGAGCACCTCCAGATACTCGGGGCAGTTCTTCATGACAATGGCAACGCGCTCGCCCGGCGCGAGTCCGTACTCCGCGCGCAGCGCGCCGCCGATGTGTGCCGCGCGCGCGGCGAATTCGCTGTAGGTGGCGTGGGCCCGCAGGCCGTCGCTCAACGCCCTGCGCTGCGGCCAGAGGCGACTGGCGCGCCACAGGAGGTGGGCCAGGTTGGTCGCGCGTGCGGCGTCGTCGGTCACGGGCGGCGGCTACGCATCGATGCGCCGCATGGTCATGGCATGCTGGAAGCGCTCGGCGGGATGGATATTGATCGTCACCTGCGCCGTCTCGTCCTCGGCGGTTACATAGGTGCGGCGCACTTCCAGCGCGGCGCTGCCCACCGCCACGTCGAGACCCGCGGCGAGTTCGGGACCGACCAGCGTCGCCGTGATCTGCTGGTGCACCTGCTCGATACTCTGGCCGAACATGTCCTCGATGAGCGGGAAGATCGGGCCGTTGTGGCGCGGCAGCATCCTGCCCACCGCGGCGAACGCGCGATTGATGTAGTACACCGTGCGACACAGCGGCGCCCCGTCCGTGTCGAGGCGCCGGCCCCGCACCTCGAGCCACTCCTCGCCCCGCGCGAGACCGGTGGCCCGCGCCAGGGCGGTGTCGATCGCGACCGTGTCGATGGCCTCGATGTCGAAGTGCGTGCCGGCGGCGAACGCCAGCAGGTCGCTCACCGACATCACGCGGTGCACATCGCTGGCCTCGGTGCTCGGCGGCGTCACCACGGTGCCCGAGCCGCGCCGCGACGCCACCAGCCCGCCCTCGCGCAGCAGCCGCAGCGCCTCGCGCACCGTGTGCCGGCTGACGCCGAAGCGCTCGCGGAGCTGGATTTCCGTGGGCAGCAGCGAACCGACCGGGTACACGCCGCGCAGGATCTCCTCCTTCAGGGCGCCCGACACCTGCCGGTACAGCGGCGCGGCGCCGCCAATGCTTTTCATTTCCATTTATTTGTCCGTACAAATATAGGACATCGAGCTTTTTTTAGTGTCTTTATTGCCAATAAGCAGATGCTATGTCATCTTGAATGTCTGGACAAATTTTCGCAACAACTTTTGACGCCGTACCGAAGGAATTCCGCGATGAGTGATACTGGCAAGGTCGTCCAGTCGGCCGAGGACCTCGAACAACCCGTCATCATCCCTGTCGAGGCCTACCTGTCCCCGGACTACGCCCGCGCTGAACGCGACCTGCTGTGGCGCAAGGTGTGGTTGCAGGCGGGCCGGGTGGAGGACATGCCCGAACCCGGCGACTACCTCACGTTCGACATACTCGACGACTCCGTGTTGCTGGTGCGTTCGCCGCAGGGCCACATCAACGCGTTCCACAACGTCTGCGCCCACCGCGGCCGGCGCCTGGTGGACACGCCGCCCGGCGCGCGCAACGCGCACGGTCGCCGGCCGCAGTTCATGTGCGCCTACCACGGCTGGCAGTACGACCTGGAAGGCAAGAGCGTCGACATCATCCACAAGGAGGACTGGCAGGGGCAGCTGACGGACGAGTGCACCAGCCTGACCCCGGTCAACGTCGACACCTGGGGCGGCTGGATCTGGGTAAACCTCGACCCCGACTGCGAACCGCTCGCGGACTACCTGGCGCCGATACCGCACATGCTGGACCCGTTCCAGTTGCAGAACATGCGCGTGCGCTGGCGCAAGTGGGGCATCTTCGACTGCAACTGGAAGGTCGCGATGGAAGCCTTCAACGAGACGTACCACGTGCAGACCACCCATCCCGAGTTCAACCAGTTCGGCCAGTTCCGCGGCTGGGCGCGCGCGCAGGGCAAGCACAGCCACATCGGCTACGACGCCGCCAAGACCGACGACGACAACCAGAAGGCCAAGCTGCGCGTCGGCACCGGCGACGCGCGCATCTCGACCGCCCAGATGCAGGTCTTCACCTGGGAGAAGGCCAACACCAATACCACGCAGACGCTGGTCAACGCCGCGCTGCGGCTCAAGGATGAACTGCCCGAGGGCACGCCCTCCGGCGAGGTGCTGCAGCACTGGCTGGCGAGCGCACGCGCCGACGACGAGGCGCGCGGCGTGGTGTGGCCCACGGTCGACGCAGCGCACGTGGGCAAGACGGGCACGGCGTGGCAGGTGTTCCCCAACTTCCAGATCGGCCACGCGGTAAACAACATGCTGTGCTACAGCGCGCGCCCCTACGGTTACGACCCCGACAAGTGCATCTTCGAGGGCGCCGTGTACGAGCTGTACCCGGAAGGCGAGGAGCCGCGGCCGGAGTGGGAGTACTGCGAGGCGACCGCCGAGGCGTGGTGCTACGTGCTGAGCCAGGACTTCTCCAACATGGCGGCGGTGCAGCAGGGCATGAAATCCGCCGGCTTCACCGGCCCCAAGCCGAATCCCTACATGGAGCGCAGCACCGCCAACCTGCACCGCAACCTGGCCGCGTACATGGGTACCGGGCAGCCGCGAAAACTGCGTTGAGGCAGGCGCATGAGTGCTGAGCAATCCGCGGGGCCGCTGGCCGGTGTGCGCGTCGTCGACCTCACCGCGATGGTCATGGGTCCCTATTGCACGCAGATCATGGCCGACATGGGCGCCGACGTGATCAAGATCGAGCCGCCGGGCGGCGACGCCACGCGCTTCGTGTGCGACGGGCCGGAGCCGGGCATGAGCGGCGTGTTCGTGAACGTCAATCGCGGCAAGCGCAGCGTGGAACTGGACCTGCGCACCGAGGACGGCAAGGCGGCCCTGCGCGCGCTGCTCGCCACCGCCGACGTGTTCATCCACTCGATGCGCGCGAGCGCGGTCGCCCGCCTCGGCTTCGACTACGCCAGCGTGGCGGCGCTCAACCCGGCGATCGTGTACACCAATTGCTACGGCTACGGCCACCGCGGCCCGAGCCGCGACCTGCCGGCCTACGACGACACCATCCAGGCCGAGTGCGGCCTCACCGCCGTGCAGGAGATGCTGACGGGCGAGGCCAACTACGTCGGCAGCATCATGGCGGACAAGGTGGCGGGCATGACCGCCCTGTACGCCACGATGATGGCGCTGTTCCACCGCGAGCGCACGGGCGAAGGACAGGAAGTCGAGGTCGCGATGTTCGAGGCGATGGCCTCGTTCATGCTGGTGGAACACGCCAACGGCGCGATGTTCGACCCCCCGCTGGGACCCGCGCACTACCACCGCGCGGTCGCGCCCAATCGCAAACCGTACCGCACAAAGGACGGGCACATCGCCGCACTGGTGTACAACGACAAGCACTGGAACGCCTTCATGGCCGCGGTGCAGCCGGCGTGGGCGAGCGACGAGTTCGCGACACTGGCGCTGCGCGCCAAACAGATCAACCGGGTGTACGGGCTGCTCGCCGAGACGTTCCTCACGCGCACCACGCACGAGTGGCTCGCGCTGCTGCGCGAGCTGCACATACCCTGCGCGCCGCTGCGCACGCCCGATGAGTTGTTCGACGACGAACACCTGAACGCCGTCGGCTTCTTCGAGACCGTGAACAGCCGCAACGGCCCCATCCGTTTCCCGGGCGTGCCGACATGGTTCTCCCAGACACCCGGCCACGTGCGCGGCCCCGCGCCGCGCACCGGTGAGCACACCGCCGAGGTGCTCGCGCAGCTTGGCGTCGCCGTCCCCGAAGACACCGCGGGCGCGGCCGACTGACAGGAGAACATGCGTGGATTTCGCCCTCACACAGGACCAGCAGAACATCCGCGACGCGGTGCTCAAGCACTGCTCGCAGTTCAGCGACGACTACTGGCTGCAGCGCGACAACAGCGCCGAGTTCCCGCTCGACTTCCACCAGTCGATGGCGGACGCCGGCTGGCTGGGCATCGCGATGCCCGAGTCGGTGGGCGGCGCGGGCCTCGGCATCACGGAGGCGGCGATCATGATGCAGGCCGTCGCCGAGGCCGGGGGCGGCATGACGGCGGCGTCCAGCATCCACGGCCCGGTGTTCAGCATGCAGCCCGTGGCACTGTTCGGGAACGAGGAGCAGAAGCAGCGCATGATCCCGCCCGTGCTGAGCGGCCGGGATCGCATCTGCTTCGCGGTCACGGAACCCAACACGGGGCTCGACACCACGAAGCTGAAGACGCGCGCGGAGCGCTGCGACGGCGGCTACCGCATGAACGGCGAGAAGATCTGGATCTCCGTGGCGCAGGTGGCGAACAAGATGATGATCCTCGCGCGCACCACGCCGCTGGAGGAGGTAAAGCACAAGACCCAGGGGCTGTCGCTGTTCTTCACCGACCTCGACCGCGCCAACATCGAGGTGCGCGTGATCCACAAGATGGGGCGCCACGCCGTCGACTCCAACATGCTGTTCATCAACGACCTGTTCATTCCCGAGGAGGATCGCATCGGGGCGGAGGGCGACGGCTTCAAGATCATCCTGCACGGCCTGAACCCCGAGCGCGTGCTGCTGGGCGCGGAGGCCGTGGGCCTGGGGCGCGCCGCCATACAACGCGCCGCCAGCTACGCGCGCGAGCGCATCGTGTTTGACCGCCCCATCGGCATGAACCAGGGCATACAGCACCCGCTGGCCAAGTGCTGGATGCAGCTCGAGTCCGCCAACCTCATGGTGATGAAGGCGGCGACGCTGTTCGATGCCGGCAGGGAGTGCGGCGTGGAGGCCAACGCCGGCAAGTACCTCGCCGCGGAGCACGGCTTCGAGGCCTGCCACACCGCCATGCTCACGCTGGGCGGCATGGGCTATGCGCAGGAGTACCACGTGGAGCGTTACCTGCGCGAGGTACTGATACCGCGCACGGCCCCGGTCAGCCCGCACATGATCCTGAACTTCATCGCGGAAAAAGTGCTGGACCTGCCCAAATCCTACTGACGCGGAGCCTAGACCCATGAGTGACGCAGTACTGTTCGATGCGCGCGCCGACGGCGTCGCCGTCATCACCCTCAACCGCCCCGACACGCGCAACGCGCTCAGCCTGGAGATACGCGAGGGCCTGTTTGCCGCCTGGGAACGCTTCGAGCGCGATGACGACCTGCGCATCGCGATCCTCACCGGCGCGGGCGACAAGGCCTTCTGCGCGGGCGGCGACCTCAAGGAGATGGTCGACCGCGGCCTTAAGGTGCCGCCGCGCGACATGTTCCCGCTGCCCTACGACACCGTCGAGTTGTCCAAACCCACCATCGCCGCGGTCAACGGCGTGGCGTTCGCCGGCGGCTGGATGATCGCGCAGGCCTGCGACCTGTGCGTGGCCGCCACGTCGGCGAAGTTCGCCGTCACCGAGGTCCGGGTGGGGCGCAGCTCGCCGTGGGCGGCGCCGCTCATTCACATGATCCCGCAGCGCATCATGATGGAGATCCTGCTCACCGGGAAACCGATCACCGCGCAGCGCGCCTACGAGATCGGCCTGGTCAACCGCCTCGCGGAGCCGGGCGCGGTACTGGACTGCGCGCTGGAACTCGCCGCTGAGGTGCTCGCGGGCGCGCCGCTGTCGGTGCGCGCGGCGCGCGAGACGGTCATGCTGTCCACGGAAATGGGCCGCTCGGCCGCGCTGCAGGCGGCGCGGCATGCGTCCGAGTACTGTTACAACAGCCTGGATGCGCAGGAGGGGCCGCGGGCATTCGCGGAGAAGCGCGAGCCGCGGTGGCAGGGCCGGTAGCCGCCCGCAGGACCCGATGGCATGCCGAATCCGGCTGCCCAGCACGCTGCCGCCCGCAACCGGATGCCGCGCGGCACTATAAAGGCCACTATTACACAAAACGCACCGCCAGTGCGCCGCCGGCGGCGCGTGCTCGCTATACTTGACGGCAACAGGAATTCAAGGGCAGGTCCCCGGCGACACGGCAATGCGTATGCCACAGTCACTTCGCTTGATACAGCAGCTCCACCTGCCGGCGGCGCTGTCGCTGCTCCTGCTGCTGTTCGCCCTGCCCGCGGACAGCGCCGGGGCCTGCGAAGAACAGGCGGCGCAAGCCGAACTGACGCCCGCCTGGGACTACGGCAACGGCGGCGACCTCACGGACTGCGATCCCGCTCCGCCCGCGACCGTCGCCACCCCCCAACCCGTCGCGCGCTGCCGGCTCGCGACCAACCGCGGATTCGACGCGTCCATCGAGGCCTTCCGCCCGAGCATCCAGGCCCGGGCGCCCCCGCAGTAACTCCCGTCCAGCACGACCGTTTCAGCAAACATAGATTGCCGGGGCTACAGGACACCTACCGGTCCCGGCCGGGAGATACGACATGAAAGACCTCAAAACCTGCTCACTGGCGGGCATCACGACCATACTGAGCCCCGCCACGCCACCCGACCTGACGATCGCCAGCCCGGCGACCGCGGTCTTCACGGATTTCGAATCCGAACATCCGCTCATGCTCGAACAGGACGTCGGTATAGACCACGCCATCGAAGTGATGAGGCGGGAGCACGTGCGGCTCAAGCTCGTGATCGACCACGACGAGCATTTTCGCGGCGTGATCACGCTGGCCGACCTGCTGTCGGTGAAAGTGATGCGCGCCTGCGAACGCACCGGCCTGGCGCGCGCAGACCTGACCATCGCACACATCATGACGCCGCGCGATGCACTGCGGGCCATCGACTACCGACAGTTGCTGCACGCGAGCATCGCCGATGTGCTGGCCACGATGCGCTCCCACGGCGAGCAGCACGTGCTGGTCCTCGACAATGAGCACCGCGCCATACGCGGCATTATCTCCGCGCGCGACGTCGCGCGGCGGCTGAACCTGCCGATCTCCATCAAGGAGCGCGCGACATCGTTCGCTGAGATATTCGCCGCGGTCAATGCATAGGCACCGCCGTGCAGCGGGCAACACCACCACCCCGAAAAGGAGAAGAAACCTATGACGAGAGCCGTCACCCTCTTGCTCGCCCTGTTTTCCACCCAGGCCGCGGCCGCCGTCGAAACGGTGCCGACGATGGACCTGACGACAAGCTGGCAAGGCGTGACGGCGCTCTGCATTTTCATGCTGGCCTACACGCTGGTGATCCTCGAGGAGCGGATTCACCTGCGCAAATCCAAGCCTGTATTGTTGGCGGCCGCGTGCATCTGGCTGCTGATCGGCCTGACCTTCCGGGACAGCGCGGACAGCGAGCTGGTCGCCGTCGCCATACGGCACAGTTTCCTGGAATACGCCGAACTGTTCTTCTTCCTGCTCGTGGCGATGACATATATCAACACGCTGCTGGAACGCGGCGTGTTCGACGAGCTGCGCAACATCCTGGTATCGCGGGGCTACAGTTACCGGGCGCTGTTCTGGCTCACCGGACTGCTGGCCTTTTTCATCTCGCCCGTCGCGGACAACCTCACCACGGCGCTGATCCTGTGCGCGGTCATCCTGGCCGTCGCCAGGCAGCAGGTGCGCTTCGTGTCGATCGCGTGCACCAACGTGGTCGTGGCCGCCAATGCGGGCGGCGCCTTCAGCCCCTTCGGTGACATCACCACACTGATGGTCTGGCAGAAGGGGCTCGTCGAGTTCGGCCAGTTCTTCGACCTGTTCCTGCCCGCCGCCGTCAACTTCCTCGTCCCGGCAGCGATCATGCAGCTGGCGCTGCCCGCCGGCGCACCCGGCTCGCAGGCGCCCGTGGAGCGGGTCCTGAAATACGGCGGCATCACCGTGGCCGTGCTGTTCCTGCTCACGATCGCCACCGCTGTCTGCTTTCACAACCTGCTGCACATACCGCCCGTGTTCGGCATGCTGGCGGGGCTTGCCTACCTCAAGTTCTACGGTTATTTCCTGCGCCGCAAATCGGTGTCCTGGAGCCTGGCGAGCGAAAACCCGCCCGGCTCTGCCGACGACCCCTATGCATTCGACGTCTTCACCAACATCGCCTCCGCCGAATGGGACACGCTGTTCTTCTTCTACGGCGTGATCCTCTCCGTCGGCGGACTCGCGCTGCTGGGCTACATGGAACTGTTGTCAGCCACCATCTATGGCGCCAACAGCCTGACCGCCGCCAACGTCATGGTGGGACTGCTCTCCGCCGTGGTGGATAACATTCCGGTGATGTTTGCCGTGCTCACCATGGAGCCCGCGATGCCCCTCGAGCAGTGGCTGCTGGTCACCCTGACCGCGGGCGTGGGTGGCAGCCTGCTGTCGATCGGTTCGGCCGCGGGCGTGGCGCTGATGGGGCAGGCGCGCGGCATGTACACCTTCTTCAGTCACCTCAGGTGGACGCCCGCGATCGCGCTGGGTTACGGTCTCAGCATCTGGGTGCACCTGTTGCTCAACGCGCCCTGAGCACACCTGCCCGTCGCCGGCCAGTCCTGGCCGGCAAGTTGTCTACGGCCTGCATAGCCAATACTATTGTCCGACAGCAGCGCTGCCGGCAATGGTTTGCCACAACAATAACGAACAGGAACACGATGCAACCGAACAAACCACCGGGGGCGCCTAGCGGTACCACCACCCCCATCAGCGGCGGCTACGCCAACTACGTGCTCGGCGTCCTGTTCGTCGTCTATATCTTCAATTTCGTGGACCGCCAGGTCCTGTCGGTCTTCATCGGGCCGATCAAGGAGGAGTTCGGCGCCTCCGACACCCAGATGGGCCTGCTCGTCGGGTTCGCGTTCGCGCTGCTGTATACCATCGCCGGCATACCGATCGCGCGCTGGGCCGACAGGGGCAACCGGCGCAACATCATCGCGCTCGGCCTGCTGGTATGGAGCGCGATGACCGTGTTGTCGGGCATGGCGCGGAGCTTTGTGCAACTCGCGCTGGCACGCGTGGGCGTGGGCATCGGCGAGGCGGCGGGCTCCCCGCCCGCACACTCGCTGATCGCGGACTACTTCCCGGTGGAAAAACGCGGCTGGGCCCTCTCGATCTACGCCTCCGGCGCCTTCGTCGGCGGCGCGCTGGCCTTCCTCGCCGGCGGCTACCTGCGCGAGTTCTTCGACTGGCGCACGGCGTTCATCGTGGTCGGCGCGCCGGGCATCCTGATGGCCCTGGTCGTGCGCCTGACCGTGAAGGAGCCGCCGCGCGGCCTGTCGGAACAGCGCACCGGGCAACAGGCCAGTTCCACGTTCATGCAGACGCTGCGCTTCCTGCTGAAGAGCCGCGCCTGGGTCACCATGATGGCGGGCTACTCACTGCTCTCGCTTACGGGTTACGCGATCCTCATGTGGGCGTTCGAGTTCCTGATCCGCGTGCACACCATGGACGCGGTCGCGGCGGGCACGCTCATGGGCGTCGTGGTCGGCGTGGGCGGCTGCGCGGGATCGCTGCTCGGCGGCGCGGTGGTCGACCGCGCAGGCGCGGCGAAAGTGTCACGCGCGGTCAGCGTCCCCGCCCTGTTCACCATCGCCGGCATCCCGCCGGGCGTGCTGTTCCTGACCACGGCCGACATCGACATCGCGCGCTGGTGCTTCCTCGTCTTCTTCCTCATGCTCAATGTCTACATTCCCGCCATGTTCAGCGCCAACCAGAACCTGGCCAGGCTCGACATGCGCGCCACGGCCTCGGCCCTCATGCTGTTCTGCGCCAACATCGTGGGCGCCGGCGCGGGGCCGCTGCTGGTCGGCGCACTCAGTGACTACTTCGCCGCGGACTACGGCGCCGAGTCGATACGCTACGCGCTGTTGTGCTGCCTCGGCATCGGCGGCTTCGGCAGCCTGTTGCTACTGCTCTGCAGCCGCTACCTGGAGGCGGATATCGCGCGCGCCAGGGCCGCAGGCTGACACGCCGCACACGCGACACGTTCGCCCGCACGGACAACTGACAACGGCAACCGGAAGACAGGTATGGCAACGATCAATCGCCGCAACTTCCTGCGCAGGACCTCACTGCTGGCCGCCGCCACCGCACTGCCCATGGGCTGTAGCGACGGCAACGACCAGCGCACCCGCACCGCCATCGTCATCGGCTCGGGCTTCGCCGGCTCGGTCGCGGCATTGCGCCTGGGGCTCGCGGGCATCCACACCACGGTGCTCGAACGTGGCAGGCTGTGGACGGTGGCCGGCCCCGATACGTTTCCCACCACCGGTAACTTCGACCACCGCTCGAGCTGGACCATCCCGGGCGCGGAAGCCGCCGCCGCGGGACAGCGCGGTTACGCCGGGCTCCTCGAAAACATCGTCGGCGACAACGTGACGGCGGTGTGCGGCGCCTGCGTGGGCGGCGGTTCGCTGGTCTACGGCGGCGTGTTGATACAGCCGCAACGCGATGTCTTCGAATCCGTGCTCCCCTTCCTCAGCTACGACGAGATGGACGCGGTGTACTACCCGCGCGTGATCCGCGAGATCGGCGCCAGCCCCATCCCCGACGATGTACTGGGCAGCACTACCTACCAGGCGCACCGCGAGTTCCTGGACGACGCCGCCGCGCTCGGTTTCGAACAGTTGCGCCCCAACACCTCCTTCGACTGGGACATCATCCGGCGCGAGATCGCCGGCGAGATTCCCGCGGCGGCCAGCGTCAGCGAATACGCCTTCGGCTGCAACAGCGACGCGAAACTGTCGACCGACAAGAACTACCTGAAGCGCGCCATCGCCACCGGCGCGGTGGAACTGCGCAGCCTGACCGAGGTGGAGATCCTCCGCGAGCGCGCGGGCGGCGGCTATACCGTGGTCTGCCGCGCCATCACGGACGAGGGCGGGCTGGTGGAGCGCTACGAACTGGACGCGGACTACGTCTTTCTCGCGGCCGGTTCCATGAATACCTCGAAGCTGCTGCTGAAAAGCCAGGACGCCGGCGAGCTGCGCGGCGCCAACGACCGCGTCGGGGCCGGCTGGGGTACCAACGGCGACCAGTTGCTCGCGCAGTCGCACCCGGGCCTGCAGCCGGGACCGCAGGGCGGTCCGGCCTGCATCGCCGCGGTGGACAGGACCGACGCGAACTACCCGGTGACCTTCATGCACTCGCCCGTCGCGTTTGGCATCCAGTTGCAACTGGCCATGTCCGTGCCCGACGAACTCGGCCGGCTGCGCTACGACCCGGACAGCGACGGCGTGGTAATCGACTGGGCCGCGGACACCGGGACACCCTCGGAGCAGGCGCGCGTCGCGAGCTACCAGCGGCTGGTGCGGGGCAACGGGGGCGCCGCCCTGCCCGACTTCCTCGGGGGCACCATCTGGCACCCGCTCGGCGGCGCGCCGATGAACGACGCCTGCGACGCGCTGGGGCAGCTCTACGGTTACAGGAACCTGTTCGTGGTGGACGGCAGCCTGCTGCCCGGCAGCGCCGGCGCGGTAAACCCGGCGCTCACGATCGCGGCGAACGCCGAGCGGATCATGGCGGCGCTGATTCCCGGGCTGGCCTGAGTGGCGCGAGGGGACGCGACAACATGACACGAGCACCGTCGGCCCACGATGTCCTCGACCCCGCGACCCTGCAGGACCCCTACCCTTTCTACAGGCGCCTGCGCGAGACGGCGCCCGTGTGGCGCGTACCGGGCACCGACGTGTTTTTCGTCAGCAGCTACGCGCTCGTCGAT
>JAUIEP010000205.1 GCA_030428835.1 Gammaproteobacteria bacterium
TACGCTATGCCGCGGGCCTCGAGTACGGCGACGGCGACGGCGTACGTGCCCACGCTCACCGAGCCGTAGTGGGCGGCGATGGACGCCGCGTCATACCGCTCGAGGCCGCCGAGGTGGTAGAGCACGGGGAACGCGATCAGCGGCAGCACGAGCCCCAGTGCGATGACGAGCACCGACTGGCCGAAAATCGCCCACGAGGCGTGTTCGGCCAGCGCGATGCCGCCCTTCAGGCCGATGGCCAGCAGCAGGTACAGGATGAGCGCCTGGTAGAGCGCCTTCGGGAACTGGATGTCGGCGCGCACGAGAGTGGCGGCGATACCCAGCAGGAAAAATGCGATGCCAACGTCCATGGTCGTGACCTATCCCCGTGGAGGCGCGTTCAGTAATCGACCGCTGAATCGGCGGGGCGACGGGGCCGGTCGGCGGCGGACAGCGTTAGCGCCTTCCTGCCCTGGAGCGTCCTGTGCAGGGTCGCCAGTGAGGCGATAGCCGCCCCCAGCGCGAGGAGGCTGAAGCCGACGGCATCGACGCCAAGGATGGCGCCTCCCAGTGCGATGAACGCGATACCCACGGCAAAGCTGAAGTTGAACTGGCGATTGGTCATGGCGGGTTACCTCCCGGTTGCATTGGGTCGATGATTAGATAAATATCTATATCGTTCAGACGTAGTATCTATAAATTAGAAATTAGTTAAAAATAGATATTATATATTTGTGATATAGATATTTATCTATTACCAATCATGCCTGCCGCTCCCGTCGCGGCGGGCGCGGAGGCGCCATGAGTTCCAGGCTGCACGCCCATGTGGGCACCCTGCGGCAACTTGAAATCCTGCTGGCCGTGCATGACCAGGGCGGCATAAACGGCGCCGCGCGGGCGCTGTACCTGACACAGCCCACGGTCTCGACCCAGATGAAGAAGCTGTCCGAGGCGATCGGTGCGCCCCTGTACCACGTGGTACAGCGCAAGCTGGTGTTTACGGACGAGGGTCTGGAACTGGTGCGCACGGCGGTAGAGGTGCTCGACAGCTTTGCGCGCCTGGACCAGACGCTGAGCAACATGCGCGACCTGAAGTCCGGCACGCTGCGCCTCGCGGTCGTGAACACCTCCCAGTACTTCATCCCGCACCTGCTCGGCCCGTTCTGCGAGCGCTACCCCGGCATCGATGTGCAGTTGAAGGTCGGCAACCGGCAGCAGACGATCGAACGGCTGCGCCAGGGCGTCGACGATTTCTACGTGTTCAGCCACCCGCCCAGGGACATCGACACCCAGAGCATCGAGTTCCTGGACAACCCGCTGGTGGCCATAGCGCACGAGGACCACCCGCTTGCGACCCGCAAACGATTGTCGCTGAAGGACCTGGCCGAGGAGCCTTTCCTCATCCGCGAGCAGGGCTCCGGTACGCGCCACGCGATCGAGGAGTTCCTGCGCGAGCGCGGCGCGCAGCTTAACTTCCGGATGACGATCGAGAGCAACGAGGCGATCAAGCACTCCGTGCTGTCGAAACTCGGAATCTCGATACTGTCCGCGCATACGCTGACCTATGGGGGTAGCGCGGGCCTCGTGAAGCTGCCCGTGCGCGAGTTGCCCATCATGGCGCACTGGTTCTTCGTGTGGTCGAGCACTACCCGGCGCACCGTCATCGCGTCGGAGTTTCTCGAGTATGTCCAGGAGGAGGGGCGCCAGGCCCTGCAGACGGAGCTGACAAGAAATTAGCGCCCAATGGGGAGTCTGTCACTGCATGCCGAGGTGTATGGCGCCAATGCCGCCCAGCACGAGCGCGAAGCTGCCGATGGTCGCGCCGGTGGCGGCGACAACCTGCGACAGGGGGTCGTCGGCCCACCTCTGGAGTTTCTTGCGGAAAGATTCCCGTTCCGCGTTCTCCTGTGACTGTTGTGTCGACATGTACTCCACTCCTTCTATTTACCGCGGCAACGGTGGCCGTTATTCCTCGCCGCCCAGCGCGCCCAACAGGTGCAGCAGGCTGGTCAGCAGGTTGAAAAGCGCCACGTACAGCGTCACCGTGGCCATGATGTAGTTGGTCTCGCCGCCCTGGATGATGTTGCTGGTCTCGTACAGGATCAGGCCGGACATCAGCAGGACGAACATGGCCGACACCGCGAGAGCCAGGCCCGGCACGTCGAACAAGAACGCGCCGATGGCGGCGAGGAAGCCCACCAGGATGCCGGCGAAGAGGAACCCGCCCATAAAGGTGAAGTCACGGCGACTGGTCAGCGCGTAGGCTGAAAGCGCCGTGAACACGAGGCCGGTGCCGGCGAACGACAGGGCGACGACCTGCCCGCCCCCGGGCAGTGCAAGATAGGCGTTCAGGATCGGGCCCAGCGTTGCGCCCATGAAGCCTGTCAGGGCAAACACGGCGGCCAGTCCCCACGCGGAATTGCGCAGTCTGTGTACCGCGAACAGCAGGCCGAAATAACCTGCCAGAGTCAGCAGGAGTCCCGGGTGGGGCAACTGCAGCGCCATCGAAACACATGCCGTTGCGGCACTGAACAGCACCGTCATGGCCAGCAGCGCGTAGGTGTTTCGCAGTACGCTGTTTGTTGCGAGCGCGCTTTCGCGCACATTCGATTGAGTCAGTTGTTGCGTGCTCACGTGATTACGCCTCCCTCGGTAAGTCAGCGATTGCATCCGTGGGGTGCAGTATCGGGGCGGGCTGCAGCAATGAAAATTCGAATGTTCCGGCCGTACTGCTCGAAAAAATCGAGCATCTCGACGCGGGGGCTGAACTGCGCGGGGTTGCTGCCGGGAGAAGGAAGCCTCAGGCGATCAGGGACTGTAGCGCTCCAGCGCGGCGAGAACGATCTCGCCGTGAGTGTAGAAAAACAGCGCGCCCGCACCGGGAATCACCGTCACGCGGAAGTTGCGCAGGCCTGCGGCGACCCGCTCCGCCTGGCGGCGGCGGTTGTTGCTGTCGAGATCGCCCACGATCAGTTCGACGGGACAGCCGATGTCGTCGAAGCGCGGGAATGGGTGTGACTGCAGGCCCAGCAGCTCGTGGTAGAAGCCCTTGTAGTTGTCGGAGAAATCGCAGCCGTGTTGCAGGTCCCGTAGCACCAGCGGGTCGTCGCACAGCGCGCGATCAGGCGCCGAGCGCGCGAGCACAGCCTTGAGGTAGCGGCGGGCCCCCGCGGTGCGATAGAACGCCTCCCCCGCGCGGCAGGCGAACAGCAGTGCCGTCTTCTGGAAGCGGGCGGACAGCGCCACGAACCGCGCGTGGTCGTTCAGGTGGTCGTAGTCCCCTGATTTGCTGAACGGCAGCGCGGGCGACAGGGCCACGAGGGCCCGGCAGCGGTGCGGGTCCGCCAGGGCGAGCGCCGCGCCGAATGCGCTGCCGGTGGTGCGGCTCAGGACCACGTAGTCGTCGATGCCGAGGTGTTCGAGCAGGTGGCGGGTGTCCCCCACCACGACGTCCAGCGGTCCGCGCCGCGCGGGATAGGGCGAACTGGTCGAGAAGTACGGGCGCGCCGGCGCGACGATGCGCAGGCCGCGCTCGGTGGCCGCGTTCGCCAGCGCGGCAGGCCACGTGTCGCCCAGGATGTTGTCGTGCAGGAACAGCACCACGCGTCCATCGGCCGCGCCGAAATCGGCATAGGCGAGTTCGCGGCCGTCGGGCAACGCCAGCGCGCGCCGGTGCGCGGGCGTCGGGAAAGGCCCGGCTTGTGCTCTAGCATCCGGAGCGGCGTCCGGCTTCCCGAACCGGCCTGGGGGGGCGGCCAGCATCGCCGAGATGCCGATGGCCATGCGAATGAACTCGGCCTGGTTGTGCGTCTCGGTCTTGGCCAGCAGTGAGCGGACGTGCACGCGCACCGTGCCGACCGTATTGTTGCGCGCAGCGGCGATCTCGTTGACGGACAGGCCCTCGATGAGCAGGGCGGCCACCGCGGCCTCGGTGGCGGTCAGCTCGAACGTGTAGGTGAGCACCTGGCGCAGCTCGTCGGAACACACGATCTCGGCGCCGCGCAGTTCTACCAGTGGCGCCCCGTCGGCGGCCGCCACCGGCCGCAGGCTGAAGGTCAGCAGCTCGCCGGTTCCCGCCCGGTTGAGCCGCAACAGATCCAGCGCGCCGTTGGACTCGCCCCGACTTGCGCGCAGGCCGGCGACGGCGCGGGCCAGGGCGCGCTGGCTGGCAGCGCACAGCGGCAGCGCCGCGAGGGGATCGCCCGTGGTGACCTCGTAGATGCGGGATGCCGCGGCGTTGCACTCGACGATGGTGCCGGCGCTATCAGCGCGCAGCAGCGGCTGCGACTCCTGTGCGGAACCCGGCAGGCCCGCGTCCGGCCCGCCGTCATGCAGGCGGTCAAGCAGGTCCACCGCGCGTAGCAGGTGCGGCTCCATGCGCCGGCTGGCATCGGCTGCGCCCGCGGCGTCGGTGAACCGCCGGCGCCAGGTGGTAACCAGTTCGTGCACGCGGGACGGCTCGACAGCGACGTGGTAGATGCCGTCGATGATGTCGTCCAGGTTCTGCCCCGTGCCCCGTGGCTCGCCGTCGTCCATCCTTCCCTGGTCGCCCGCATTCGCGTACCGAAAGTTGTGACGATAGCCTGCCGCGTGCGCGAAAGCCATCCCGCGCAGGTGGGGGCGCTGCGGGGAAGGCCCGCAACGCTGTGGCGTGCCGCGGCAACCGCGTGCCGGGTCCGGCCTAGCAGCCGAAGGGCGCTTCGCAGAGGTCGCCCACGCCGTTGTTGTTGCTATCTTCCTGCAGTGGATTCGAGGACAGCGGGCAGTTGTCCGTGTCGTCATCGACGCCGTCCCCGTCCGTGTCGCCGGGCAGCGGGTTCTTCGACACGATGCGCACGATGACCGCGTGGCCCAGCGTCCGTGGTGATGTGTAGTCGCCGTACTGGAACTGCGGCAACGGCGCGGGCACGCCGAACTGGTGGGTGCCTTCGCCGGCCCCGGCATTGCCGAAGACGTTGGTCAGGGCGGGCGAGGGCGCGGAGTCGAACTGCACGGTGAACGTGCGGTCGCCGACGAAGTCGCCGGGCACGAGGAAGGTCTCGCTTTCATCGACCACCACCTGCGCAAGCTCGGGCGGCACGTCGGCATTGACGCGCACGAGCTGGCTGCCGGTGGAGGGTTCGGAGAAGGGTTGCAGCCCGTTGCCGTCGCCCACATCGACACTCGCCACCATGGGTTGCAACCGGGCTTCCACGAGCGGGTCCAGCGCCTGGTTGACGGAGATACGACCGACCAGGGTCTGGTCGATGTACACCTCGTAGCCCTCGGCACTCGGGTCGAGCACCGTGAAGGTCATGGCATGCCCGAGCGTATTCAGGTAGATCAGCCCCGCATTCGGCGCCGCGGGCTGTTCGACCAGCATGCCCTGGAACCAGCGCAGGTGATTGACCACGCCGACGGTGTCGGTCCCGAGCGACAGCGGCCCGCCCACAAAGAGCTGGCTCTGCAGGGCCTGGACCAGCCCCGGCTCGAGGACCTCCTCGTTGTCCGCGCTCAGGTTCTCCGCCGAGAAGTCCACGACCTGGATGTCGGTGGCGGCCCGGGCGGGCCCGGCCACGATGAGGGCCGCCAGCAGTGCCGAGACGGTACGTCGCGCGCGGGGTCCTGTGGGAAACCGGGATTTGCCGGAACTGGTCATTGCATGGCTCGTCATCTGCTACCTCCTGGAACACGCAGTGCCGCCCGCGGGCGCGGGCTACCAGCTTGCGAATCTAGGGGTTTCAGCGGGAGTTGTCCTACCCAGTATTTGGTAAGCGGCAGGCGCCGCGCTACACGCGGGTGGCTATCCGCAGCGCGGACTTGAGGGCGTTCACCCGCGCCCTCGCCACCGGCAGGGGGGTGCCGGCGCCGTCCAGGAACACCACATGCGCCCGCTCCTTCGCCTTCAGGGCGGTGACCCGCACGAGATTCACGAGCAAACCGCGATGTACGCGAAAGAACAGGCCGGCATCGAGCTGTTCCTCGAAGTCATCCAGTGTGGTATCGGACAGGAGCGTTTCCAGCGAGTGGGTCCTGGCACCCTCCCGCGTCAGGTGTATGCGTCGATAGCGACCGAGCGCCTCGATATACAGCACGTGGTTCCTGTCGACGATGCGACTGGTGCCGCTGTCGCTCAGCACGAGGTTGGCAGGTCCGGCTCTGCCCGTTGATTCCTGCAGTGTCAGCACCTCCTGGCGCAGGATTTTGGCCAGGCATTTTTCGATGACGGACGGTCGCGCGGGCTTGAGCAGGTAGTCGATGGCGTTGGTATCAAAAGCCTGCAACGCGTACTGGTGGTGCGCGGTTACGAAGACAAGCTGGTACAGGAGATGTTCGGTGGCCTTTGCCACACCGAAACCGTCGACACCCGGCATGTCGATATCGAGAAAGACGATGTCGGGCATGTGCTCGGTGATGGCGTCTATGGCCGCGCCGCCGTCGTTCACCTCGGCGACAACCGAGAGGCCGTCGAGGCCGTCAATGACCTCGCGCAACTGCGCGCGCGCCGCCGGTTCGTCGTCGACGATGAGAACGCGCTTCGGCGCGCCGCTCATTCGTGGCTCACGGCGTTGTCGCCGCCCATTGGCAGCGAGATCGTCACACTGCTGCCGCTGTCGTCGGAATCGAACCGCATCTCGGCCTGGCCGTGATAATGCAGCGCGAGCGTATCGCGGACGATGCGCAGGCCGCCGCCCGCGTTAATGGCGTTCGTATCGATTCGCTTCCCGTTGTCCTGCACGGTGACAAGCAGAGCATTGCCCGATGTGTGCGCGGTGACCCTCACTTCCGTCAGCGCGTTCGACTGCGCGACGACATGCTTCACCACGTTTTCCACCACGGGCTGCAGCAGCAGCGACGGGATGCGGACAGCGCTCGCCCGGTCCTCGATATCCACGGCGAACGCCAGGCGTTCCGGGAAGCGCTTCTGTTGCAGTGCCAGGTAGAGCGTGAGCAG
>JAUIEP010000206.1 GCA_030428835.1 Gammaproteobacteria bacterium
ATGACGGCGAGGATCCGCTGGCGCAACTGACCTTCGACAACCCCACCTTCTCACTGGGTGAGCCGGACATCGTCCTGAAGGTCCCGGCGCAGTCCATTCCGGCAACGGGCGTACTGGACTACCGCTACGTGCCCGTGCCGATGAACCTCAAGGAAGACATCTGGATCAAGGCCGTCGAGTACGTGCCTGGCGACAGGCAGGTGCTGCACCACATCATCACCTATCTCTCCAGCCCGGCGGACCGGACATCGGCGGGCAGCGACGACGGCAACGGCCTGGGCGACTCCATCGGCGGTTTCGCACCGGGGCGCCAACCGGATATCTGGCGCGACGATTCCGGGGCACTCGTACGCGCCGGCTCCAGCCTCCTGCTGCAGATGCACTACACCACCTCCGGCAAGGAGACCGTCGACGAAACCCTCATCGGCATCTACCTCCACGACGAGCCGCCCAAGTACGTGATGTCGGGTGGTTCGGCGGGCCAGCGGCGCTTCCTGATCCCGCCCTATGCCAAGGAACACAAACTGGAAGGCGTACAGGAAATAGAGCGCGACGCCTACGTGTACGCGCTCATGCCGCACATGCACTACCGCGGCAAGTACATGAACTACTCGGTGGAATACCCTGACGGCAGTACGGAAACTCTTCTCTCTGTGCCGAAGTACGACTTCAACTGGCAGTTCAACTACCAGCTCGAGGAACCGGTGTTCCTGCCGGCGGGTTCGAAGATCATCGCTCGCGGCGCGATGGACAATTCCGAGCGCAATCCCTACAACCCGGACCCGTCCAAGCCCGTGCGCTTCGGCCTGCAGACCATGCACGAGATGTTCTTCGGCTTCACGACCTACCGCTACGTGGATGACACGCCGGAATCTATACTGAACCGCAAGGAAGTCGCGGGGTTGTAACAGCGCGACCTCCGCAACCGGGGCGCCAGATCGGCGCCCTTTTTGTTGGTGTACCTTCCCCTGCAAACCCGGCCCGATAGCCTAGACTGTAGTGGCGACCCACCACGGAGGAACAGGGATGAAGAGAAGGGAATTTGTCGGTGGCGCCGGCGCCGCACTGGGCCTGACCGCACTGCCTGCGCTCGCGCAGGACTCCGCGGCGCAGGCGGAAGACGCAGCCGGGCAGCCGAGCGCCGCCTCTTCCCCTCCCCTTGCGCCCGGCGACTGGCAGGCGCTGCGCGACCTGTTCCCCATGACGCGGGACTACATTCACCTGGCGACTTTCCTGCTGGCGTCCCACCCCCGACCGGTGGCCGAGGAGATAGAAAGACACCGGCGGGGACTGGACAATAACCCCGCGGATTACTATCACGAGCGTTACCTGAGTATCGAGAACGAGGTGGCGAAATCCGCGGCCGCCTACATGGGCGGGAACTGGCGGAACATCGCACTCACCGACAGCACGACGATGGGCTCGGCCATGGTGTATTCAGGGCTCAAGCTCGCGCGGGGCGACGAGATCCTGCAGACGGTGCACGACCACTACTCCACCGACATGTCGATCGCGCACGGCGCGCAGCGCTCCGGCGCGGTGGTGAAGCGCGTCGCTCTCTACGACGACGCGGCGCAGACCTCCGTCGGCGACTGCCAGCAGCGCCTGCGCGACGCGATCGGCGCGCGCACACGCGTCGTCGGCGTCACCTGGGTGCACTCCTCCACCGGCGTCAAACTGCCGATCAAAGCGCTCGCTGAAGTGATCGCGCAGGCCAACAGGGGCCGCGACGAGGACGACCGCATCCTGTTCTGCGTGGACGGCGTGCACGGCTTCGGAATCGAGGACGAGGATGTCAGCCAACTCGGCTGCGACTTCTTCATCGCCGGCACGCATAAATGGATCTTCGGCCCGAGGGGTACGGGTGTCATCTGGGGCTCGGACAGGGGCTGGGCGCGCTCCGAGCCGGTGATCCCCGCGTTCAGCCTCTCCTTCGGCGCATGGCTCGGCCTGCTGCCCCTCGAGATGGTCCCGCCGGGCACACACTTCACCCCCGGCGGCTTCCACTCCTTCGAACACCGCTGGGCGCTGCCCAGGGCGTTCGAGCTGCACATGGCACTCGGCAAGGCCAATGTACAGCGGCGCATCCACGAGCTGAACACGCGCACCAAGCAGGCGCTGGCGGACATGGCCCACGTGACCCTGCACACGCCCACGAGCCCGGAACTCTCCTCCGGCCTCGTCGCCTATGAAGTGGCGGGGAAAAAACCGGGCGACGTCGTGGAGGCCCTGCACAAGGCCGGTATTATCACCAGCGCCTCGCCCTACCGCACCAGTTACCCGCGGTTTGCACCCAGCCTGCTGAACAACGAGGAGGAGATCGACCGCGCGTTGGCCATGGTCGCGGACATGGCCTGACAATGCACAGCTAACCCGTCCCGACCAGTTGGCGCGCGCCGCACTCTGCGTTATGGTTGCCCTCTTATAACACTATAAAACATGAGAGTTGTACTATGCCCCGCTCAAAATTTGTACGCACCCGCCCGCTCGTCCTGGCCCTGGCCGCCTCCACGGCGACCACCACACACGCGGCCCTCAAGCTTGAGGAAGTGATCGTCACCGCGGAGAAACGCGCCACCTCGGTGCAGGACACACCCATCGCGGTGACCGCACTGAGCGGCGAGGAGCTCGACCGCGGCCTGATCAACAAGCCGCTAGACCTGCAGTTCAACGTGCCCAACATGCTCATGAGCAAGGGCAACTTCACCACCGCGCAGATTTCCATCCGGGGCATCGGCAACCTCGCCGTGGGCTCCGCGTCGGACTCGGGCGCGGGTTCCCACTTCAACGGCGTCTACCTGAACAACGGGCGTATCTTCGAGATCGAGTTCTATGACGCCGAGCGCGTCGAGGTGCTGCGCGGCCCGCAGGGCACACTGTACGGTCGCAACACCACGGCCGGTGTCCTCAACTTCATCACCAACAAGCCGAACGAGGAATTTGGCGGCGATGCAACGCTGGAACTCGGTAACTACGACCACCAGAAGTTCAAGGGCGCCGTCAACATACCCATCACCGACAACATCGCCCAACGCTTTGCCGGCTTCTACCTGAAGCGCGACGGCTTCGTGGACAACGAGTTCACCGGCAACGATATCGACGACCGCGACATGTATTCGCTGCGTTCCGCCACGCGCTGGCAGAGCGACAAGGTGGACGCCACCTTCACGATCAACTACTTCGAGGAAGATTCGACCCGCATGCGCGGCAGCAACCAGCAGTGCAAGCGCGACCCCGACGGCATCCTCGGCTGCCTGCCAACGGCACTCGCCGACGAAAAACCGCACGCCGCCGCAACGGCGACCGCCTTCCTGATCAACACGTTCGTGGAACCGGTAATCGGTATGCCCTTCCCGGAAGACGATTTCGTGAACTCACCCACGTCCTCCAACCCGCGCAAGCAGTTCTTCGATTTCGACCCGGTCTACGAGGTCGAGGACACCATCGCCTCCCTGGAGGTCAACTGGGACCTCGACAACATGACCCTCACGTCGCTCACCGGTTACCACGATTCCCGGCTCAACGCGCGCAACGACTACGACTTCACCGTGGCTTCCGAGCCGTGGCCTATCGAGGTCATGCTGGACCTCGGGCCGGACGGCAGCACGGTGCAGAACCGGCTCTACAACACGGACCAGTCCTCCACCACGCCCACCCAGTGGAGCCAGGAACTGCGCCTGGCCTCCAACTTCGACGGCCCCTTCAACTTCCTGTTCGGCGGGTTCTACCTGACGTATGAGAGCGAGGTCCACTATCGCATCCGGTCCACGTCCATCGAGGCCGTCGGTGAAATCCTCGGCATCGATCCCGAATTCAGGATTTATGACAACGACACCGCCAAGTACGAGCTGGAGACGTTCGCGTTTTTCGGCGAGGCCTACTACCAGGTGACCGACGACATCCTGGTAACGGTCGGTGCGCGCTATACCGAGGAGGAGAAAAAGTCCAAGCAGCGCACGATCTACCTGGCGTTCCTGAGTGACGGCACGGACGAGAACCAGGGCTACGCGAATTTCGACGGCACCTGGGACGAACCGACCGGCAAACTGAATATCACGTGGGATGTCTCCGACGACGTGATGACCTATTTCACGTTGTCGCGCAGCTACAAGAGCGGAGGCTTCAACCCCATTTCCGCCGATTCGCCGGTGCTCGATCCCGACCAGGGCGGCGATCCCGGCCTCGCCGATTTCGATCCGGAGTACATCAACGCGGTCGAAGTCGGCGTGAAGAGCCAGCTCCTGGACAACACGCTGCAGGCAAACGTGACGTACTTCTATTACGACTACGAGGGCCTGCAGATCAGCAAGATCGTGAACCAGACCGCGATCAACGAGAATTTCGACGCCAAGATCCAGGGCATCGAGGCGGAGTTCATCTGGCTGCCCACCGAACCGCTGCGCCTGTCCGCCAACGTCGCGTGGCTGGACACAGAGATGGACGGCGGGCAGACCATTGACCCGGCGGACATCAACCTGCTCGGCACGACCGAGAACATCATTACCACGCCGTTCAACAACCAGTACATCGGCGCGGACTGCCCGAACGGCATGCCGCCCTGTGAAGGCCTGCCGGTATCGCTGGACGGCAACGAACTGCCGAATGCCCCGCAGTACTCGGTGAACCTGGGCATCGCGTACACCGTCCCGATCGGCGGCATGGACCTGACTGCCGCCACGAATTACTACTGGCAGGACGAGTTCTACACGCGCATCTTCAACACCGGCAACGACACCGTCGACAGCTGGGACGTGTGGAATGCAACCCTGACCCTGCGTAACCCCGAGCAGGGCTGGCTGGCGGAAGCCTGGGTGCGCAATATCACGGACGACGACTACGTGACCGGGCAGTATCTCGGCGACCAGAACGTCGGCCTGGGGACCAACCAGTTCCTGCTGGAGCCGCGCACCTACGGCCTGACCCTCGGCCTGATGTTCTGATACGGGTCGCGTCGGGGGCCTATGCCCCCGAATTACTTCCCGTTATATAAATGGAAACCCTCAGAACGAAACATTAGTCGACTTGCCCTGCCCCCTCTGGTCTCATGACCGGAGGCGCCCCTTTCCCGGCCGACTTCTTCCGGCGGCGCCCCCACACAGGCGCGGGTCCTGTCCCGCGCCAGCGATATCTGGCAAGGAACACTCAATGAGAAGACAGAAGCGCAATATGAACACCCGTGCCTTCGACCGTGGCTACCAGGCCGGTCTGGCCGGGCGCAGTATCGACCACTGCCCTCACGAGGCCGAGGAACACCGCTACAACTGGGTCTCCGGCTGGCGCCAGGGGCGCTCCGACCAGTGGGACGGCCTGACCGGCGTCTCCGGCGTACACAAGCTGCGTACGCTGTAGCCTCACGCCGGACCACCTCAAACCACCCCACCACTGCCTGCCCCACGGCGGGCAGCGCACGTCAGCATTTTTTACATTCGTCCCCGAAAACACTCCCGAAAGTTTACCTAACTCATTGTTTATGATGACTATAGTACGGCAGGGCACAGTCCTTGCTTCGCATGATCCCACTTGGGCTCAGGCTGAAAGCTGCTAGAAGGAATCCGGGCGATGACGAAAACCATGGTAAGCGGACTGCTCACTTGGCTGTGCGGACTGATCATGCTGATGCTGTTGCTGGCCAGCATTCCGCAGGGTTCCGCCGAACACTCCGAGGTCGCGCCCACGCCCGCCACCGAACACGCGGCCCCACCGCGCGAGCCGTAGCCCATTGGCCGGGCGGCCCGACGCTGCCCGGGCCGATTCACCCCGCCTGACGTCGCGGTCTCACCGCGCGGGCACGCCGGAACTTCTCCCTCTCCCGGCCGGTCACAGAGCCGGGCACTGGACGGCGTAAACGCATTCGTTACAATGCCCTGCCATCGGGCGCCGCGTGCGCGGCGCCTGCATTTACCACGTGCGGGAGGAACAGTGGCTCAATCGGATATTCGCGCCCTGCAGGACTGGCTCGGCAGCCAGGTCATCGGACAGTCTCACCTCATCCAACAATTGATCATCGCGCTGCTGGCGGACGGCCACCTGCTGGTCGAGGGCGCCCCCGGTCTCGCGAAGACCCGCGCGATCAAGACGCTGGCGGAGGGCATCGAGGGCAGTTTCCACCGCATCCAGTTCACGCCGGACCTGCTTCCCGGCGACGTCACCGGCACCGAGATCTACCGCCCACAGGAAGGCAGTTTCCATTTCCAGCAGGGCCCTGTGTTCCACAACCTCGTCCTCGCGGATGAAGTCAACCGTGCCCCCGCCAAGGTCCAGTCCGCGCTGCTCGAGGCCATGGCGGAACGCCAGGTGAGCATCGGCAGCCAGACCTACCCCCTCCCCGACCTATTCCTCGTCATGGCGACGCAGAACCCGATTGAACAGGAGGGTACCTACCCGCTGCCGGAGGCGCAGCTCGACCGGTTCCTGCTGCACGTCAACGTCGACTACCCGGACGCAGCGGCCGAGGCCGAGATCCTCAGGCTGACCCGCGCCGAGGCGGGCCGGGGCAGCGCGCAGGCTCCCGCACCGCTGAGCCAGGACAGCGTGTTCGCCGCACGCAGGGAGATCCTCGGCCTGCACATGGCCGATGCGGTCGAACAGTACATCGTCCAGTTGGTCATCGCCTCGCGCAGCCCCGCCGCCTACAGCCAGGAACTCGCCGGCTGGCTGGAGTACGGCGGCAGCCCCCGCGCAACCATTGCACTGGATCGCTGCGCCCGCGCACACGCCTGGCTCGCCGGGCGCGATTTCGTCAGCCCCGACGACGTGCAGGCGGTCGCACCGGACGCGCTGCGCCACCGCCTCATACTCTCCTTCGAGGCCGAGGCAAACGGGGTCAGCGCCGACCG
>JAUIEP010000022.1 GCA_030428835.1 Gammaproteobacteria bacterium
GTCGCGCCAGGTGGCGCAGAGCTGTGCGTGGCCTGTGCCGGATACCTCGCAGGTGGCCGGGTCCACCGTGGCGTTGCCGTGCCCGTCGCCGGCGATATCGTAGACGGCCTGGTGCGTGCGACCCTCGTGATCTACCCACCCCTTGATGACCTGGATGCGCTGCAACAGGTTGCCGCCCTCGCGGCTGTCGGCGACGGCGCTGGCGACGAATACCGGTCCCGCGCCCGGTGTGGCGGTGGCGGGGAGGTCCGACCCCATCGGCACGCCGTCGCGATAGGCGTCCTCGAGGAAGTCCTGCGACGCGCAGATGTCCTGTCCGAGTTGCCAGCCGGCGAAGAAGCGCGGTGCGATGCGCGGGCCGCTGGTGCCGAACGTCTCGCGGCGTCGCAGGGCGTCGAACAGCGCGCCGCGCGTATTCTGTTCCGCGTACACGCCGGCGATACCGCCGGGGTTGTAGCGCACGGGCGACCCCCTGGCGATGCCGCCCGGCACGGCCACCTTGTCGATCAGGCGGCGTGCGGCCGTGCGGTCGCTGCCGTGGGAACCCTGGTGTCCCCGCTCCAGGCCCGCCGCTGGCGTGCCGTTGTGCGTGTCGCTCGCGGCCACGATGCCGAGCTTGAAGGGGTTGACGCCGAGCCGCCGTTCCTCCGCCAATCCCGCCGTGAGCGCGTAGCGCACGTAGTTGTAGCGCGACAGGCAGCCGGTCAGCATCATGCCGCCCGCACCCATCGCTTCGCCGCAGTCCTGTACCACCTCGGCGGGAGAACGGAGTTTCTCGAAGTCGCAGAACTCGTCGGGGGCGCCGTAGACGCTGTCGAGGCCGTTGCGGCACTCGGAGTCGCCCTTGACCTGCATGATCTCCGCCAGCGGTTCGAGTTCCGCGCGCAGCGCCGCCAGCCGCCTGCGCTCCCCGGGCGGCAAGTCCTGGTTGCTGTACGGGTGGAACATGCGGCCGCTGGACCAGTTGCTGTTGTGGGGAATCGCGAGTACGTCGCAGTCGGGATGCCCGTCGATACAGTGCTCCTTCAGCCACTCCCAGAGTGCCTCCGGGGGGCGCGCATCCTTGGCGGACAGCGCTTCCTGCGGCACCGTACTGGAGCGGAAGATCACGTTGCGATGCAGGTTGGCGGCCTGCTCGGCCAGCGTGTACTCGTAGGCGTGCAGCGTGGTGAAGGCACACTCGCCGGTGCGGTCCTGCCAGGCGTCGGTGATGCGCTGGGAGTCCTGCCACATCGTGACCGCGCGTTCGCGACAGCGCATGCCGTCCGCGCCGCACACGCGCACCGAGCGGTCGGAGCCGAATATCGCCATGCTCGCCAGGCGCATCAGCGGCTGCAACAGGTCGTCTACCGGCAGTGCGATGTCGCCGCGGTACAGCTTGCAGACGAACACGTCGTGCGCGGGTTCGGTGGGGTCCAGGCACAGGCTGCGCTCACCCAGCATCTCCGCGTGATCGGTGACGGCCATGAAATCCAGCGGCGCGCTGATCCTGACCTGCGGCGCCGCGTAGCCGGGTGGGTCGTCGGCGAGCGCGATGGTGGCCACGCCGCCGCGCGCGAAGCGGTAGGCGTCGTCCACGGTGGCCTGGCCGCCGAACGAGCGCGCGTCGTAGGAAGCCGAGGTATGCACGTGCAGCGCGCCGAAAAAGGCGCGGCGCAGCGGATACCGGTCATCGCACTCGGTGCTTTCGGCGGGGGAGGTCGGCAGGGCGGCGACGGGCACGCCGCCCCAGGACGCCAGGGGGTCCGGGGACTGTTCGACCCGGGCGATTTCGTGGCGTAACCAGAGAACCAGTGAGCCGGCGAGCAGCAACAACAGCGCGAGGCTCCAGAGCAGGGTTTTGAACAGGCGAACCACCGGGTTCTCCGCGCCGTGAAAGTAACATCCTACCGCCCGTGCGCCGGGCTCAGCAAGTTTTCGCCGGTCGGGCTGTCTAGAACTCGATGCAGTTGCAGCCGTCGCGCGTGGTCACGCCGCCGCGCCGGCCTATCGGGTCATCCTCCAGCAGCGCGCGCAGTGCGTGTGCGTCCTGCGGTGTGTTGGCCACGATGCGCTCGCCCGCGTCGTTGCGCGCGATGACGATGCCCTGTTTCGGGCCGTCGCGGCCGAAGGCCACGGTGAAGGTTTCCACCGTCGCCGGCCCCGTTGGATCCGCGGCGGGCGGCACGATCGGCGCCGCGTCGACCGCGGCCTGCAACGGACTGCTGTCGATCGCCTGCCACGCTCCCGTCGGCGCCTCGCGGGAGTACAGGCCGACGGAGTGTTTGGTGAGATACATGCCGTTGGCCGTGACGAGACCGTGGCCACCCGTGGCGCGCAGGACGCCGGTCATCTGGGCGATGGCATGCAGCGAGTAGTTGTTGCCAGGCCCGCCGAAGTAGGGCAGGCCGCCGGTGACGGTGACGCCGCGCGGGTCGCGCGGGTCGAGCCCGATTTCGCGGCAGGCGACCTGCACGGCGGAGGGAAAGCAGCTGTAGATATCGAAGTGCCCGATCTCGTCGACGCCGATGCCGGTGTGCGCGGCGATGGCCCGGAAGATCCCGCGCAGGGCGGGGGAGGCGTGCAGCTGCGGGCGTTCGCTGACGTGCCAGGTGTCGTTGCAGTCGGCGCCGCCGCGCAGGTAGATCCAGCGCTCCTCGTCGATGCCCAGCGCGCGAGCGGTGCCGACGGTGGTGAGAACCAGTGCCGCCGCCATGTCTACCGCCAGTATGGGATTCATCGCGCGCGTGTAGGGATAGCCGATATAGCGATTGTGCGTGGCGATGGTGCCGATCTGCTCAGCGCTCTCGAACACGGGTTTCCATGCGAACGGATTGCCGGCGGCCACGCGACTCATATCGCTCGTCAGGCCGGCGATCAGCGCCGTGTGCGCCTCGCGATCCAGTCCGAGGTGCCGGCGCAGGCTGTTCTCGAACAGCGGATAGGTATTGATCGGCTCGTAGAGGCCGTGTGCTCTCTCGGTGTCGTTGACGCCCTCGCGCTCCTCGCCGATGGTGGCCGGTTCGGTGCTGCCCTGGCCGGGCCAGGCCGACAGGTCGTCGCCGTTGCTGAAAGCGGCGAACATCGTCGCGAGATTCTCGGCACCCGCGAGCAGCACGGCGTTGTGTTCACCCGCGGCGAGTGCGCGGGCGAAGTGGTTGACCAGGTACTGCGGGGTGTTCCCGCCGATCGTGCCCTGGAACAGCGCCGGTGCAGCTAGGCCGCAGCGCCCGGCGAGTTCCGCCGCCGCCTCCCGCGGAAACAGCCCGCGCACCTCCGGCGTCGTATCGGCGATGAAGCGCACGGTGCAGAGCGCGTCTATCACATGGGTGACGCGCGGTACGCCGCAGTCCGCCAGGGCCGCGCCTGCGGCTGCCTCCAGCGCGTCCACGGGCGTGCGCGTCGCATCGGTCTCGCGCCAGGTCTGCTGGCCTGCGCCAATAATGATCGGGGTGTTGTCGGCTGCCGCCATGCTTGCCGGTCCGTCCGTTAGGGAGCGCACAACATAAACGGGTTGGCGACGCTTTGCCAGTGACGGTCGCGCCGTTGCTTTTCGCCACGGACGCGTTATGTTGAGCACACTACGGGTTGGGGGTCGCGCGATGAATACGCTGTTCAAAGGGCAGTCGAACCGGGTGTGGCTGCTGGTGTTCCTGGTACTCGCGCTCGGCGCCTGCTACCTGTTGATCAAGCCCTACCTGCAACCCATCGTTCTCGCGATCCTGATCGGCATGCTGGCCGCGCCCATCAACGAGAGAATCGTCGGCCTGCTGCGCGGGCGACGCAATCTCGGCGCGCTGCTCGGCTGCCTGTTATTGTCGCTGGTGATCGTGATACCCGCGCTGATCCTCATGGTCGCCATTCTCAAGCAGGGCATCACGTACTCGATCATCGTGCGGGAGTGGGCGACGCCCGAGAACGTCCAGCAGCTACTTGCCAACCCGCGTATTGTCAGCGTGCGCGAGTGGCTGACGGATGTACTGCCCGACGGCGCGATGGAGCCCGAGAACATCCGCGAGCAGGCGCTCGCCGTCGCGGGACAGATGGGCAAGCAGTTCGCCGGTGTGTCCACCGCCGTGATGGGCAGCGTCACCGCCTTTTTCATCAACTTCATGTTGCTGCTGTTCGTCCTGTTCTTCGTACTGCGCGACCACGACCGCATGCTCGCGTTCATGCGCCACGCGATGCCACTGTCGCGTTCGCAGGAAGATCTCCTGTTCAGGGAGGTGCGCGAGGTGAGCAAGTCGGCCCTGCTGGGTTCCCTGCTCACCGCCCTTACCCAGGGCGTGGTCGGAGGCCTGGGACTCTGGCTGGCGGGCTTCCCGGGCTTGTTCTGGGGCGCGGTGATGGCCTTTACCTCGCTGGTGCCGCTGGTGGGCACGGCGCTCGTCTGGGTGCCGGCCGCCGCCTTCCTGGCGCTCACCGGCGAGTACGGCTGGTCGGCGTTCCTGGTGGTCTGGGGCGTCGTCGTGGTCGGCTCGATCGATAATTTCCTGCGGCCGCTCTTTATGCAGGGCTCCAGCATGAATACCGTGGTGGTGTTTTTCTCGCTGATCGGCGGCTTGCAGGTGTTCGGCCTGATGGGGCTGATCTACGGGCCGCTGGTCTTCTCGGTGGCGCTCGTCTTATTCCGGCTGTACGAGCGCGAGTTTTCCACCTTCCTGGATTCCCAGGACAACCACTAGCGCGCGAATCTTGCGCGCAGGGCGGGCTTGTCGACCTTGTTGGACGCGTTCAGCGGCAGGGCGTCGACGCGAAACCACGCGCGTGGCAGCTTGTAACCGGCGAGCAGCGCGCGACAGTGCGCTTCGAGGTCCGCGTCCGCCGTGGTGTCCGACTCCACCAGCACGGCGCAGACCCGTTCGCCCCAGCGCGGGTCGGGCAGCCCGATGACGGCGCAGTCCTTTACGCCGGGGAATTGGCGCAGCGCTTCCTCCACCTCCCGGGACGCGACGTTCTCACCGCCGGAGATGATCATGTCCTTCTTGCGATCAACCACGGCGAGATAGCCCGCCGCGTTGAAGCGGCCGATATCCCCGGTGTGCAGCCAGCCGTCGCGCAGGGTATTCGCGGTGGCGTCCGGGTCGTGCCAGTAGCCTGCCATGACCTGCGCGGCGCGGACCAGTATTTCGCCCTGTTCGCCCGGCGGGACATCGATGCCGTCCTCCACCAGGCGAATCTCGGCGGTCGGCAGCGGCTTGCCCACGGTGTCCAGCAGTGCCTCCTCGCCCGCCGCTGCGCGGCGGTGATCGTCCACGGTGAGAAAGGACACGCTGCCCGACAACTCCGTCATGCCGTAGCTCTGGCACAACCCCACCTCGCTGACCGACTGCAGGCGCCTGATCAGGCTGGCCGGCATGGCGGAAGCGCCGTAGCCGATGGTGCGCACACCCGCGAGATCCGCGGGCCGGAAGTCGGGGTGATCGAGCAGCATGGCGATCATGGTCGGTGCCAGCGACATCGTGGTCACGCCGGCGTCGCGGCAGGCGAGCAGCGTTGCGGCGGCGTCGAAGGCGCGCGCCAGTACCACGCAGGCGCCGTGCCGGTGCTGCAGCAACACGTTGTGCGCCGCCACGTGAAACAGGGGGAACGGGTAGTAATAGCGGTCGCTGCGCTCGACGGGACGCCCGAGTTCCGCGGAGACCAGGCCCGCCAGGAATGAACGGTGCGTGAGCACGGCGCCCTTGGGCCTGCCGGTGGAACCCGAGGTGAACAGGATCCACGCGGGGTCGTCCGTATTGCCGCCGGGTAACGGCGCACTGCGTGCAGTGCGTAACCATGTATCGTAAGCGTCACCGAGGGTCACCGTGCGCAGGGCGGCCGGGAACGCCGGCAGCGCCGCCAGAGGGGCCAGCAACTCCCCGTCGGCAAACAGCAGCGTGGCGCCGGAATGGGTTAGCTGGTAGAGCAACTCGGCGGGCGCGAGGCGCGCATTCAGCGGCACCAGGATTCGCCCCGCCGCCGGTACCGCGTACATGAGGTCGATAAACTCGGGGCCGTTCCACGCGAGTACCGCGACCCGGTCGCCGGGTTCGCCGACGCTCGCAAGGCGTCCGGCGAGCGTCTCGACGCGCTCGTTCAGTGTGGCGTAGGTGGTGCAGGTGCCCTGCCACCACAATGCCGGGTCCGCAGGCGCCGAGCGCGCCTGGTCGCGCACGATGTCCTGCAGCAGGGTGGGGCCCGTGTCACTCGCGCCGGTCACGGCGTACTAACCGCGTGTGGCGATGCGCGCGACGCGCGCGGGCATGCGTGTGGTCAACTCATAGCCGATGGTGCCGGCGCCGGCCGCGATCTCGGCAACGGGCAGTTCGTCGCCCCACAACGTGACCTCGTCGCCGAGTTGCACGCCCTCGATGTCGGTGACATCGAGGGTCAGCATATCCATGGACACGCGCCCGGCCAGCGGCGCGCGCCGGCCGCGTACCAGTGCGGGCGTGCCGTTGCCGGCCTGGCGCGGATAGCCGTCGCCGTAGCCGGCACTGACCGTGGCGATGCGCGACGGCCTGCGCGCCACCCACGTGCCGCCGTAGCCGACCGCGTCACCCGGCGCGACGTCGCGCAATGCGGTGATGCGCGCGACCAGTGTCATCACAGGCGCCAGTTCGACCGGTAGTGAGTGTGTCGCGACCATCGGGTTGAGTCCGTACAGCATGTAGCCCGGGCGGACCCAGTCGCAGTGGCTGCGCGGCCACGCGAGCAGTGCCGCCGAGTTGGCGCTCGAGCGCAGGCCGGTGTGCGGGATGTCGAGAAAGCGCGCGAGCTGTCCCGGCGTGCGGCTGTCGGCGGGGTTGTCCGCCGCGGCGAAGTGGGTACACAGTACGACATCGTTGTGGCAGTTGTCTGAGGCGCGCAGTCGCGCAAGCGCGACGGGTGCATCGGCGGGCAGCACGCCGAGCCGGTTCATACCCGTGTCCACTTTCAGCCAGCAGTGCACCCGCGCCGGGAGGTTGGCGTCGAGCAGCCACTGTAGCTGCGCCTCGTTCTGCACCATGAGCCACAGGCCAAGGCCCGCGGCGACGCCCAGTTCCTTCGGCTCGAACACGCCCTGCAACAGGAGTATCGGCGCGCTGATCTCCGCGTCCCGCAACTCCACGGCCTCGTCGATACTCGCCACGGCAAAGGCGTCCACCACGTCCTGCAGGGCGCGTGCGACGAGGACGGCGCCGTGACCGTAGGCGTTGGCCTTCACCACGGCCATCAACTGTGAGGCGGGTGCCAGGTCCCGCGCGAGGGCGGCGTTGTGCCGCAGTGCGGCTGTGTTGATTCTCGCTGCGACGGGTCGCGTCATGACTCGCCCGCTTCAGTAGTCGAACTTGTGGGCGACATAGGCGCTCTGCGCGGCGAGCCAGGTATCCCCGACGTCCCCGTCGCCCACGGGGGCGCCGTCAATCGCCACCACCGGTGCGACATCCTTGCTGGAACTGGTAAGCCACACCTCCTGCGCGGTGCGCAACTCGTCGAGGGTGACCACGCGCTCCTCGACGTCGAGGTCGGTGTGGCGGCGCAGGATATCGAGCAGCATCTGGCGCGTGATGCCGGGCAGCTTCTGTTCGTCCAGCTCGGGCGTCACCACCTTGCCCGCAATCACCGCGAACACGTTGCAGGCCGCGGCCTCGGTAACCTCGCCCTGCGCATTGTAGAGAATGGTCTCATCGCTGCCGCTGGCGTGACCCTGCTGGTAGTGCATGACATTCCCCAGCAGTGCGGTGGACTTGATGTTGCAGCGCCGCCAGCGCATGTCTTCGGCCGTGCTGACACGGTAGCGCGTCACCGTTGCCTTGTCCGCCGTCGGGCAGGGGGGAATCGGGAACGCGAAGGCGTAGAGCGTGGGCCTGATGTTCGCGGGATAGGCGTGGTCGCGCCGGGTGTCCGCGCCGCGGCTCACGTGCAGGTACAGCGCGAGATCGCCGCCGCCGTTGCGCGCGATCAGTTCCGTCGCCACCGCGCGCCAGTCGGCCTCGGACATGCCGGAGTCGATCTCCAGCGATGCCAGGCCGTCGGCCATCCGCGCGAGGTGCGGGCCAAAGCCGACCAGCCGCCCGTCGTAGGAGGGAATGACCTCGTAGATGCCGTCGCCGAACAGGAAACCCCTGTCCATCGGCGAGATCTTCGCCTCTTCCAGCGGCAGGAAGTCGCCGTTCAAAAAAACGGTGTGCAGGGCGTTCTTGCGTTGTGTGCGCATGCGCTGTTCTCAGCCTGTAAATCCGGTCAATTGTCGCAGCTCGGCGATGATGTCCAGGCCGGCGTCCGGCCCCATCCCGTCCTCGGTGAGCGTGTTCTCGCCCGTGATGCCGTCCACGCTGCCCTTGCCGGACAGGTAGTTCAGGATAGACAGCGGCGACAGGTGTCCCAACAGGTCGGTGCCCGACCACCAGCCCAGCATGGCGATGACGCCGTATGCGCCCCAGTTCGAGACATCGGCTACCACGAGCTCGTCACAGCGCGTGACAGAGGGGTTGATATCGAGACCCGCCAACCGGGCGGCGATGTTGCCCATGCCGATCTCGTTGCCGCCGTCCCCGATGCCGATAGTAGGACAGTAGGCCTCGTCGAGATAGGGGTCGAAGTAAAAACAGCGCTCGGTGATGTCCTGCCGGCGCATGTTGTAGTAGCGACCGTCCGCCGCGAGGCCGGGACGCTCGATGGCGACCACCGCGGCGGGCGCCAGCCGCGCCAGTTCCGCGATCGCCTCGCGCCGCGCCGTCGTCACGTCACGCGCACGCAGTTCGAGCACATTGAACTCGTCCGCCAGGGAGTTCACCAGCGGGGGACCGCAGGTGATGATGGGGCGCGCCGCCAGCGTCTCCAGCGTCTGGTAGAGAGCGATGGCGCCGACCGGGCCGTCGGTCTCGAAGGTGCCGGTCACGGGAAAGCCGGTGCCGATCAGTACCGTGCCCGTGATATCGCGCAGGTGGTTCGCCGCGCGCGCCACGTAGCCGGGCGCGAGCGCGGCCTGCGCCACCTGCATGTTGCGCGGGTTGCGCGCGACCAGCAGGTCCTCGATGGCGTGGCTGAGTTCGTCTTCGGTCACGTCAATACTCCCGCAGCACCTTGTTCAGCGTAAACCGTGCCGCGAGGTCGAGCGCGCGCAATGCCGTGGCGCGCGTGATCGGCGCGAAGTGGACGGTGGCGCCCGGGGTCAGTTGCGCCAGGCGGGCACTGTCCAGCGACAGCGCGACGCCTATCTTGGGGTAGCCGCCGATGGTCTGCCGGTCGTTCAGCAGGACGATGGGATTGCCGTCCGGCGGTATCTGGATCGCACCCTGGCAGATGCCCTCGGAGACGATGCCCGGGATGTTGCAGTCGACAGGCGCCCCCTCGAGCCGGTAACCCATGCGGTCGCTGTGTTCGGATACGGTATAGGGCGCGCCGAAAAACCGGCGCTTCTCGAGGCGGCTGAACAGGCGGTGCTGGGCACCGGGGATCACGCGGACAGTCAGGTGGTTGTGGTAGCGCGGCTGTTCCCGCTCGGGCAGTTGCAGGCGCCGCCGCGAGCGCACCGTGGCGCAGGGCAGCACATCGCCGGCCGCCAGGGGCTGCCCGTGCAGGCCGCCGATACCCTCGCGCAGCACGGTCGCCGTGCTGCCGAACTGCGGCGGCACATCGAAGCCGCCGGCCACGCCGAGGTAGGTGCGGGCGCCGCGCCGGGCGAATCCCAGTGCGATCTCGTCGCCCGCGCTGACCGGGTGGACGCACCAGCGCGGTTGTTCCTCGCCGTTGACGGTGAGCGGCATCTTCGCGCCCGTGACGCAGATCCAGGTGTCGTCTTCGACGCGCAGTGTCAGCCCGCCCACACTGGTCTCCACGGCGGTGGCGCCCGGCGCATTCTGCAGGAGGCGGTTGAGATAGTGATACGCCTCGCCGTCCAGCGCCCCGCCGTTGGTCAGCCCGAGGCGGTGGTAACCGGTGCGCCCGCCGTCCTGCAGCAGGCTCAGTACGCCGCCCTTGACCACGGTAAGGCTCACTGCAGATCGCCCCCGAGTGCCAGGTACCGCTTTCGGCTGACCGGCTCGAAGCGCACGCGATCGCCCACGGCGACCGGCATGTGCGGCGGGCGCACGGGATCGAACAGCGGCACGGGGCAGCGCCCGATCAGGTTCCAGCCGCCGGGGGAGGGGGCGGGATACACGGCGGTCTGGCGCTCGGCGATGGCGACGGACCCGCGCGGCACGCGCAGCCGCGGGCTGTCCAGCCGCGGCGCCGCGATGCGCTCGTCGACCTGCCCCAGGTAGGCAAAGCCCGGAGCGAAGCCGATAGCGTATACCCGGTACACGGTGCCCGCGTGGTACTCGATCACCGCGTCCACGCTCAGCCCCGCGCGCGCGGCCAGCGCCTCGAGGTCCGCGCCGGCCTCCGGCGCGTAGTACACGGGCAGTGTCACGTCATTCGACGCGTCGCCCGCGTCTTCCGGCGGCGGGGGCAGGGCGGCGCGGATGCGCCGTGCCACCTCTATGAACCGCAGTGGCGGCCGGTAGATCACCAGAATCGAGGTGTATGCCGGCACGAGGTCAACCAGGTCTGCGCCGAGTGCCTGCTCGACGGCGCGCGCAGCGCACTGGACCCAGGCATTCACCCGCGGGTCCACGCGCTCCCCCAGGTAGAGCATGAGCGCGCTCTCGCCGGCGCCGGTGATACGCGGGTACTCAGCGCGCATCGAGCAGCTCGCGGATGCGGCGGATCATGGCCACGCCCCCGGGGTTGTCGCCGTGTACGCAAAGCGTGTCCGCTGCGAGCGCCAACCTCGCGCCGCTGACCGTGGTGACGCTGCCGTGCGCGCACAGTTGTTCAACCTGGGCCAGGGTGTGCGCCGCGTCGTGCACGGCGCCGGGCGTGCCGCGCGGTACCAGCGTGCCCGCGTCGGTATAGGCGCGGTCCGCGAAGGCCTCGAAAATAAGCGTCACGCCGTGCGCGCGGGCCTCGGCGCGGTGCCCGTCCGCCTCCGTCGTCGCCAACAGCATCAGCGGCATATCAGTTGGGTATGCACACACCGCCTGCAACACGTTGGCCCGCACCGCGGGATCCGCCAGCATGTCGTTGTACAGCGCGCCGTGCGGTTTGACATAGCTCACGCGGACGCCCGCCGCGGCGGCGATTTCCTCCAGTGCCGCTATCTGTTCGTGTAGGACCGAGCGCAGCTCCGCCGCGGAGAGCCGCATCGATGTGCGGCCGAAGTTGGCGCGATCGGGATAGGACGGATGCGCGCCGACGGCCACCCCGTGGCGCGCGGCGAGCTCTACCGTCTGTCGCATGACCCGGGGTGAACCGGCGTGCACGCCGCAGGCGATATTGGCCTGGTCGATGAAGGGCATGGCCTCCGCTTCGGGGCTGAACTGTGCCGTGCCTGCCTCTTCGCCCAGGTCGCAGTTGAGCAGCATCGACTACAGCACTGCCAACTGTGCGTTGCGCACGTCCGTGACCAGCATGCAGCCCGGGCTGTGGGTGATCGCGAGCGGCAGGCCCGCGTTCTCCAGCGCCACCTGCGGTGTGACGCCGCAGGCCCAGAACAGGGGCAGCTCGCCCGGGGCGATGGTCACCGCCTCGCCGTAGTCCGGCCGCGCGAGGTCCTCGATGCCGATGCGCTCGGGAAAACCCATGTGAATCGGCGCGCCGTGCACCGACGGGAAACGGGTGCAGACCTGGATGGCCCGGATGGCGTCCGCGGGCGAGAAGGGGCGCATGCTGACGACCATGTGTGCCTCGAAGCGCCCCGCGGGAGTGCAGTTAATATCGGTGCGATACATGGGCACGTTGCGCCCCTCGCTCACGTTGCGCACCTCCAGCCCGTCGGCGTGCAGCGCCTCCTCGAAAGAGAAGGAACAGCCCAGCGCGAACGCGACGAAGTCGTCCTGCCACAGGTCGAGAATCTCGCCGCGCTCCTCGGCGAGCGCGCCGTCGCGAAACACGCGGTAGGCGGGCACATCGGTGCGGATATCGATATCGCCGAGCGTGGGCAGTGCCGGGTCGCCCGGCTCGGAACTCGCCAGCAGCGGGCAGGGCTTCGGGTTGAGCTGGCAAAAACGCAGGAAGTCGGCGGCGGCGACGGCAGGCAGGATGACGACATTGCACTGCACATAGCCCGACGCGAAACCGGATGTGTTGCCGGTGAACACGCCGCTGCGAATGCGCTCCCGCACTTCCCTGGGCGCCATATCCGGTGTCGCGCTGCTGCCCATCGCATCCCCTCGAACCTCGAGGCGCCAGAATAGCAAATCAGGCGGGCTAGCACATTGCGTGCGAATCTCGGGAGGCAGCGTCCGGAGCGGGCCGCGGAGTATGAGCACTTACCCGATACCGGGGGCGTCTGGCGACAGGACGTCGCCAGCCGAGCCTATACAGGGATGTATGCTTTTTGGCGGTCCCCGGTATCGGGTAAGTGCTCATGCTCCGTGCAACACGAACCACTTGGCAGACGAGATGAAACCCGGATAATGGCGCCTCTCACGCAGGATCTACAGGCCCATGCTCGCCAAACTCATCGACGTACTGAGCCCGCGCCCGCTGGGTGACGACCGCTTCGAGGCGGACAACATGCACCCGGACGCGTTCCGCGTGTACGGCGGCCAGGTGCTCGCCCAGGCCATCGCGGCGGCAGTACAGACCGTGGATCCCATGCGCCGTATCCACTCCCAGCACGCCTATTTCCTGCGCCCGGGGGACCCGGCGAAAGCCATCGAACTGGAAGTGGAGAGAGTGCGCGACGGCGCCAGTTTCAGCGCGCGACGCGTGCTGGCAAAGCAGAAAGGCAGGCCGATACTCGGCAGCTCCATGTCCTTCCAGATGCCCTCCAGGGGTGACGACTACTTCCCCGGGATGCCCCCGGCGCCCGACCCGGAGACCCTGCCCAACGAGCGCCAGCTCAGCCTGGAGGCGGGCAACCTGGACGAGAGCTTCATGATCACCACGGGGGAGGACCTCGATATCCGGGTCGTGGAGCCCATTAACTGGGCAAAACCTGTCGCGCGTGAGGGGAAGCTGCAGGCCTGGATGAAAACCAGCGACGCGCTGCCGGACGACCCCGGACTGCACCAGGCGGTGCTCGCCTACCTGTCCGACGCGTTCCTGATCGACGTCTGCCTGATCGTGCACGGCCGCGGCTTCGACGAGGGTGATTTCCAGGTCGCGAGCCTGGACCACGCCCTGTGGTTCCACGACGATTTCCGCGCCGACGACTGGCTGCTCCACGTGGTGGAGGCCGAACGCATCAGCGGCGGCCGCGGCCTCGCGCGGGGCAGTTTCTACACGCGCGACGGTCGGCTGGTGGCCACTACCATCCAGCAGGGCCTGATGCGCTTCCGCTAGGGTTTGTTTGTCAGCCCGCGCGGCTTGCCACTATAGTGGGCGCCATAACGATCACAGCCGTAAGGAAACCGCAATGCCGCACCCCAGTGTTTACGCCGAGACCTATCCCCACAAAGCCGCCTACATCATGGGCGCCACCGGCGAGGTCGTGTCCTTCCGCGAACTGGACGAGGCCTCCAACCGCGCCGCGCACCTGTTCCGCTCCCTCGGACTGCAGCAGGGCGACCATATCGGTTTCATGCTGGACAACCGGCAGGAGTTCATGCACCTGATCTGGGCGGCACAGCGCTCGGGCCTCATCTATACCCCGATCAGCACGCACCTCAAGCGCGACGAGACGGCGTACATCCTCGGCAACTGCGGCGCGAAGGTATTCATCGCCTCGTCGAAATATGCCGACGTGGCCCAGGAGGTGGTGCCGGAAGCGGAGGGAGTGCAGCACTTCTTCATGGTCGGCGGCATCCGGCCGGGGTTTGAATCCTGGGAGGAGGCCGTCAGCGACCAGAGCGAGGAGCGTATCGCCGACGAGTGCAACGGCGCCCCCATGCTCTACTCCTCCGGCACCACCGGCTACCCCAAGGGTGTCTACGCGGACCCGGCCAGCCTCGACATCAACGAGCCACCGATGCTCGCCAACACCATCGGCCTGTTGTTCGGTTTCGGCGAGGAGACCGTGTACCTGTCGCCGGCGCCGCTGTACCACGCGGCGCCCCTGCACTACACGATGATGACCACCTGGAACGGGGGCACCGTGGTCATCATGGAGAAGTTCGACCCGGAGCAGGCCCTGAAGCTTATCGAGGAGCATCGCGTGACCCACAGCCAGTGGGTGCCCATCATGTTTGTGCGCATGCTGAAACTGCCGGAAGAGGTGCGCAAGGCCTACGATGTCAGCTCCATGCAGTACGCCATCCACGCGGCGGCGCCGTGCCCGATCGACATCAAGGAGCGCATGATCGAGTGGTGGGGCGAGATCATCGTCGAGTACTACGCGGCCAGCGAGGGCATCGGCATCACGATCATCGACTCCGCGGACTGGCTCAAGCACAGGGGGTCCGTAGGCAAGTCGCTGCTGGGTGACGTGCACATACTCGACGATGACGGCAACGAGGTGCCCGTCGGCGAGATCGGCACGGTCTACTTCGAGGGCGCGCAGGTGCGGTTCCGCTATCACAACGAACCCGAGAAGACCGCCGACGCCTACAACGAGCGCGGCTGGGCTACCACGGGCGATGTCGGCTACGTGGACGAGGAGGGCTACCTGTACCTTACCGATCGCAAGAACTACACGATCATCTCCGGCGGCGTGAACATCTACCCGCAGGAGATCGAGAACCTGCTCGCCTCCCACGACAAGATCGCCGACGTGGCGGTGTTCGGTATCCCCAACGAGGAGTTTGGTGAGGAGGTGAAGGCCGTGGTGCAGCCCATGAACTGGGCAGACGCCACTGACGAGACCGCCTTCGAGATCCTCGAGTGGCTGCGCGAGCGCATCGCCAGCATCAAGATGCCGCGCTCGCTCGACTTCCACGAGCAGCTGCCGCGCATGGACAACGGCAAGTTATACAAGCGGCGGCTGGTGGAAGAGTACCGGGCAGCGGCGCGGGACGATAATCCCGCGACAAAGGGCTGACCCGGCACCCGGTCGCGACGCCCATAATCCGCGGCGCTGTTGCCGGAATAACTGCAGTGACCGCGGCACCGGTATCAGGAGACCTGCAACTGCCACGACACAATGGACGACGACCGAGAGCAAGAACAAGAACCTGACGAGGACTGCGACGCCACGCAGGTGACCAGCGAGGACCCGGGCCGCGAGCGCTTCCCCGGCTATCGCGTCGTCAGGGTGCTCGGCAAGGGCGGCATGGGTGTTGTCTACCTCGCGGTCAAGGTGGTGAAGGTCGACGGCAAGGAGATCGAGGGACACCAGGTCGCTATCAAGACCATCCTCACGCAGCGCGACACGGACTACTTCCGCGACAAGTTCCTGGACGAGGGCCAGCGCCAGGCGATCTCAGCCCACCCGCACATCTTGCCGCTGTTCGATATCGGCCAGAACGAGAACGAACTCTATATGGTCGTCCAGTATGCACCCCAGGGAAACCTGGGCGACCGGCTGAAGGCGAAGGAGACGATCGAGCGGAAGCAGGCGGCCTATATCGTCAAGTGCATCGCCAAGGCGTTGCACCACGCCCACACGAGGATCAACATCGCGCACCTGGATATCAAGCCGGACAACATCCTGTTTGTCGCCGACGAGCCCGTGCTGGCGGACTTCGGAATTTCGCGCGATGTCGTGGACGACACAATCAACGCGACCGTGGTAGCCGCCACCCCCAGGTACTCGCCGCCGGAGCAGATGCTGGGTAGTCCCCATCGACGCAGTGATATTTACGCGCTCGCCATCACGTTCTACGAGATGCTCGCGGGCAGGGTGCCGCCAGACAACCTGAAGCAGATCAGGAGTGATGCTGATCGCGACGCGCTGATCGCCTCACTGCCGCAACAGGCGCAGGCCTACGGCCCGCTGCTCGCGGACTGCCTGCGCTTCGAGCCCGAGGAGCGGCCGAGCGCCGAGCAGTTGCTGCGTCGTCTCGAGGCACTGGAACGGGAGGCCCCCGTGCGCGGCAGGCTTCTCCCGGCTGTTATCGCCGTGCTCGTCCTTGTCCCACTACTCGTCGCCGCCTTCAATCCGGCCGTGCAGTCCTGGGCGGCGGCGCGGTGGACGGCGCTGTTTCCTCCGCCCGTGTTCGACGTGCAGTTCATGGTGAATCCCGCGGTCGCCGAAGTCTGGGTAGACGGCGTAAAACAACCGTTTCGACAAACGCAGCTTGCGCGGGGCGAGCACGGCGTCGCGGTGGTTGCGGAAGGGTATCTCGGGCAGTACCGGCCGTTAACGGTGCAGGACAGCGGCCTGGAACCAGCGTTCGCGCTGGATAGTCGCCCGATACCCAGCGATGCGGAGTACTCGGAGTTTTCGCGGCTGTTCGGCAAGGATACCGACGCTGTCCTGGAGCGCGTGTGGCTGGACGGCACCATGGCCAACCTTGTCGCAATGGAGCGTCTCAAGGCCGATTCGCAGCGCGACTTCGACGACTTCGTCGAGGGATTGCACGCGCTTGCCCGGGCCGGTGACCCTGTGGCGCAGACCACCCTGTTTTATGCGGCCTTCGAGGATATGTTGCCCGAGGAGCGCGGCACATATCTCGGCGGGCTGCAGGCGGCGTCATCCGACGGCTATGCCCTCGCCACCGTCCTGCAGGCACTGGATATCATCAGTGCGCTGCTCGAGGAGGGCAAAAAGTTTGACGAGGACATGGACTCGTTTGCCGTCGTCACGAACCTCTTGAAGAAGGCCCGCGACCAGGGCATGCCGAAGACGGCGGCGACCTTCGCGCAGATCGTCGGCGCCGACCTTTCAAATATTTAGAGATTTTTAATAGAGTGCGGTGAGCTGGTTATGCTTGAGGATATGATGAGGCTTGCTGTCTTACGTGGTGCAACTATACCACTATTGATACTCTGCTTGGTTTTAGTGGGGCTACCTGATGCCCTAGCGAAACCCAAGGGCCAGAGTCTCTACGAACCTACCGTGCCTACAAAGCCCAATCTCGCTGAATTTCCTCGCGATTTTGCCCATGCAATGTATATGAACGCCATCGCGAGAATGGCGTTTGGCCAGCCCCAGAGCGTGGTGGAGCCGCTTTACTACATGGCTGAGATGGACCGTGATATGCCTGATGTGCAAAACGCACTCGCGGTCGCCATCTACTTCGGACAAACAATTCGCCGGGAACGGGCGAACTTTTATGCGGACAGGGCGCTGGCGCGCGACCCTGCCAACGACGTTTTCATAGTTGTGGATGCGCTCACCGATTCCCGCAGTGCGCGTATACAGGCCGACGGTAACCTTGTGTTGACAGAAGCGGCGGCGACCCAATTACACATGGCCGCCGCGCGCCTCGAGCAGGGCGATGCTAACAAGCGTCTTCTTGCGGAATTGTTACGATCGATTGAACTGGAAGGTGGGGGAAGCTACCCCTATCGCTTTGGGCAATTCCATCGTCTCATCGCCAACGTGACCATTCTCACGACTATACCTTCCAAGGCGGAATTCGAAGCGCTGGAAACAAAAATGGAAGGGCGTATTGCCAGCCTGCAGGCACAGGCGCTTGAGGCGAAGCGGTTTGCGGAGCAGGGACGGGAGTGGTTTCAGTCTCTGGATTCGCGGCTTGCAGGTGCCACACCCTCCGAGAAAGCCCAACTTCAAGAAGCAGTTCCGCTCAAGCAAGCCGAGTACAAGGAGTGGCTGGAACTCTACGACCAGAAGTTGGCAGCTATGAATGAAGAGTATACCCGCTTGCAGGCCTTGCTCAGCCAGGACTACAAAACCCTTGCCAGTTTGCGGGTCCAGAAAGACAGCAAGTACAGCGGTGCCGCGGTACCGCTGTTGCCGCCTGAACCGGGTGTGGCGGGCGGTGTGGTGTCTCAGGACAAGGTGTCGGCAGTAGAGCGGAAGGAGGCCCCAACGGGTTTAAGGCGGGCGGAATTGGGCGACCTTGGCAAGTACTACGCGCTTGTTATTGGCAATAACCTCTATGGCGACATGCCAAACCTTAGAACAGCTATTGCGGACGCGCGAGCCGTGAGTGACCTACTTGAGCACGCTTATGGCTTCCGCACCAAGGTCCTTATCAATGCATCTCGCTCTGAGCTTGTCGGTGCGCTGTATCAATTGCGTGGTGCTGTGACTAGGGCTGACAACCTCCTTATCTATTACGCTGGTCACGGCTATTTTGATGAGTATTCGCAGCGCGGGTATTGGTTGCCCGTGGATGCTGACCGGCAAAATCCGACCAACTGGATTTCCAACTCGGACATTACTGACCAAATTCGGGCAATCCAGGCCAAGCATATCCTTGTCGTCGCGGACAGCTGCTACTCGGGCACTCTGACCCGTACCGCGGAAATCCGCCCACCAGACTATGATTACCTGAAAAAGATTAAGAACCTGCGTGCCCGCCTGGTGATCAGCTCCGGAGGCAATGAGCCAGTGGCTGACGGTGGGCCTGGCGGACATTCGGTGTTTGCGAATGCCTTCCTCGATACGCTGCGCTCAAATACGGGAATTCTTGAGTCGACCGACTTATTCAATACCGTGCGCAAGTCTGTCGTGGGTTCGCCACGGTCATTTCAGGTGCCCAACTTTGGTATTCTGCGTGAGGCGGAGCACAAGGGCGGCGATTTCATCTTCGTTAGGCGCTGATTTAAATCGGGCAACGTTTTTTCATCAGAATTTGACGTTTCCTGGTTCCTAAACTATTGTTTTATAAAAAGTAGTCATCAGCAGAATAATGCTAGCTTGCTGAAAGTATTGCAGTATTTTGTTGTCTTTTGCTTTTTAGTGTTCGAGGGTTCTATATTGAAACATAGCCGAGTCCTGAGTCTCTTCAGTTCCGTTTTTATTGCCTTATCGTTGCCGTCCCTCGCAGCGGATGCCCCGCCGTCCAGCGCTTTTCCATCACAGGTACAGAAACGCCTCGAGCGTCCCCCACAGCCACGTTCCGAACTGCCCGCACAGCCGGACTCGAATGCAGTCACCAAGCCAGCGGCAAGCTCCACCGGCGGAATGACGCTTGTCCTGAACAGCGTAACGGTAATGGGCTCCACTGTGTATGACGAGGCCGCCCTTGAGGACCTGTATGCGGAGCTGCTTGGCACAACCGTATCACTGGAAACCGTATTCGGGATTGCCGAGGCAGTTACGCGCCGGTACAGGAAGGACGGTTACGTCCTGTCGCAGGCAATTCTACCTGCAGGGCAACAGCTCGACCCCGGTGGCGCGGACATAACCATTGAAGTCACGGAGGGATTCGTTGACCAAATAAAATTCCAGGACAACGAGTATGCCACGGGAGAGAGGCGACACCGGATTCGCGACCTGCTTAGTAAAATTCCGCAGGCCTGCCATGCACCGGTTACAAAAGGGGAAGAACCCTGCCCACTGCACAGAAGCGTGTTAGAGCGGTATATCCTGCTCGCCAATGATCTGCCGGGCGTTGACACCAATGTAACGGTCCTGCGCGGTGACCGACACGGCGCCGTTAACCTCTTCGTCACGGTAACGGAAACGGCGTTTGATGCCTACGCGAACTACAACAATCGCGGCTCAAAGTACATCGGTCCCGCGCAGCTACAGCTTGGTGCCCGGACCAATTCGCTGTTTGGTGGAGACAGCTCGACGGAGCTCAGCGCGCTGTTCGCCGAAGATACCGATGAATTGCGTCTCGGGAGGCTGAACCAGGAGTTTTCGCTGGGTAGTGAGGGACTCACGCTCAGGTTGGCGGCAACTTACAGTGAGAGTGAGCCCGGCCATACGTTACGTGACCTTGAAATTGAAAGCGACAACACCGATATCACGGGAAGTCTCGTATATCCCCTCGTCCGGTCCCGTTCAAGCAACCTTTTCCTGAATGGTGAGTTTACCTACCGGGAGCAGGAGACAGATTCGCTGGGCGAATTTCTGTCGGAGGACAAGCTCAGCGTATTGCGGCTCGGTATCACCTATGATCGAACAGACGCCCTTATGGGCGGCGGCATCACGTTGTATGACCTGCGCCTGCATCAGGGCCTGGATATTCTGGACGCCACCGAGTCCGGCTCGTCGGAGTCGGGCCGTCCCATCGGTGACTCGGAGGCGAGCAAGCTGACCGGGCAGCTATCGCGGTTACAGCAGTTGGGTGGCTCAACGTCCCTGCTGGTCGAACTAAGCGGTCAGTATGCCTTCGATACGTTGTTGGTTTCTGAAATGTTCGCCTTTGGTGGCGAGTACGTGGGGCGCGCTTATGATCCGTCGGAGATTATCGGTGATCACGGCCTGGCCCTGAAGACGGAACTGCGCTATTTCCCAGGTTTTAGTGCCTCTTACCTCCAGGCATCCCAGCTCTACCTTTACTACGACATTGGGCGTACCTGGCTTCGCGATCGACCGTGCGCATGTGACAAACAAGAGCGCAATAAAGACGCAGCCGCACTTGGCTTCGGCGCGCGCTTTAATGTCACTAGCGCAGTGTCCGGTTACTTGGAAGTGAGCGAACCGCTGAATCGCAAGGTGTCCGCAGAGGGCAATAAAGATACGCGATTATTTTTCAATATTTCCTTCATCTTTTAGTCGTGGCTCAGATCGAGACGGTTGAACGACGCGAATAGAAATCTCCCGACGACAGGTCGGGACCAGTAAGCAGGATGGACAGAATGCGCAGCAATGCAGTGAAAACAGCCCTCAACGTGTCACTGGCCCTAGAGATAGCCTTTGCCCCAGCTCTGGTTACGGCCCTTCCCGATGGGGGTAGTGTCCAGGCCGGGAGTGTGAGCATCAGCACGCCCTCGGCGGGTCGTATGCAGGTGAACCAGGGTTCGGACAGGGCGATTATTGACTGGCGAGGGTTCGATATCGGCGCCGGCGAGTCCGTAAGTTTCGCTCAGCCTTCGGCCTCTGCGGTTGCATTAAATCGCGTGCGCGGTGGCGGCCAGACTCTTATTGATGGCAGCCTTACGGCGAATGGCAAGTTGTTTCTGGTTAATCCTAACGGGGGCATATTTGGCGGGGGAGCAGAAGTCAATACAGCGAGTTTCCTTGCAACCACCTCGGACATTAGTAACCATTTTTTCATGCATGGAATCTACGGCTTCAATCAGCCAGGAGGGCCCGGCGCCGCAATCGAAAACTACGGCGACATAAATGTCGCCGATACCGGTTTTGCTGCACTCGTCGCCCCCTCAGTGAAGAATGCCGGTGCTATCCGAGCAAATCTCGGTACCGTTACTCTCGCTTCAGGCAACCTGTTCGCGGTGGATTTTTACGGCGATGGCATGATCAGTTTCGCGGCGCACGATGTGATCGAAACCAAGGGTGAGGGAGTAAGTTCGCTGGTTAATCACAGCGGCAGTATCGTGGCTGATGGTGGAGTGGTATCACTTTCAGCGCGTGCTCTAGAAGGCCTGATAGAGAATGTTATTAACATGGATGGCACCGTGCGAGCCCGCACGGCGCAGCTGCAGAATGGAAAGATTGTATTGGATGGGGGTGGTCGTGGCATTGTCCAGGCATCAGGGCTACTGGACACCTCTGGAGTTGGCCTTGGCGAGACCGGGGGCATCGTCAAAGTCCTGGGCGAGAGAGTAGCCCTTATAGGTAACGCTACTATAGATGTCAGCGGCAACTCTGGTGGGGGCGCTGCGCTTGTCGGCGGAAGTTACCAAGGCAGCGGTGCAGAGCGTACGGCTAGAGAGGTCTACATTGGCCAGAATGCATCTATTGATGCCAGTGCTACTGATTATGGTGATGGTGGTCTGGCTGTCGTTTGGTCTGACGAAACTACTCGATTCCATGGTGTCATACACGCGCGAGGTGGGGCCGCGGGCGGTGATGGCGGTCTCGTAGAGACATCGGGTGCACAGGTGCTTAGTGTAGCCGGTGGCCGAGTGGATGCCGGTTCGATCTTTGGTGTCGCGGGCGACTGGTTGCTTGATCCGGCTGATATATTCATTGGGGCCTCCGGCGCGACCGGGGGGGTGACAGATCCGTCGCCAGGCGACAACCCTTTCCAATACGAATCCAACGAAAGTACCAACGGATTCGTGGCTGTTGATGATATTGAACTCGCTATGAACAATGGCACGAGTGTCACAATAAGAACCACAGACGGCTCAATCACTGTCGAACCTGATGCAATCATTAATACGATTGGCACTGACTCCACATTGATGCTCGATGCGTCTGAGGACATCTTCTTCGATGGCGAGTTCAGATCATCCGCTGTCCAAAACGGCGGTTTACAGGATTGGTTTGTTAACGACCTGCATTTTAAGGCCGGCGGGGACGTTTTTGTGACGGGCAGTATTTACCTTGGGACAGTTGATGAGGCAGGGTTTTTCACGATCGATGCGCCTAATGGAGGAATTGAGTTTTCACTTAGTGCTTTTGCTGACGCCGGAGGTGGTTTATTTACTGCGGCTGAGGAAATTCAGTTGCTGGACAATTCCAGGCTGATAACTGGTACGGGTGGCTTAGTATTCTTCGCGGATTCTGTTGATCTGCAGTGGGGTACTATTTCAGCGACAACCGGAACCCTGGATTTCAACGTCAGCACTCTCAACCTTGAGGATGACCTAAGCTCCATATTCTCGGCGGGAATTGTTGACATAACCGCGGATACCGTGACGAATGGGGGTCGAATCAGTGGACAACCTAACCTTTTTGAGGCTGGTCGCGACCCGAGTCTGGTCAGGATAAATGCCAATTCGATAGAGCTAAAGAATGGAGAAATTGAATCCACAAACGGGACAATCGAAATCAACACTGGCACGCTAAGCGGCGCTGGGATAATTGAGCTGCGCGATTTCGAGGGTGAAAACCTTGCCCCTGGTTTGATCAATATTGCGGCTACCGGCGCTATCACTTTGGGAGCAACCCCGGACGGTGAAAGCCCCACCGCAGCATTTATATTTTCTGAGGCCGGGCCGGTTGGTCTGGAAGCTAGCGAGTTGGAATTGATCGATGGCGGAATATCCCTGTTCAATGGGTTTTTACTCAATATCAATGCCACAAATTTTGTGAATCACGACAGCATATTTGTTGAAGGAGCTGATATCCATATTTCGTCGCTTGATAGCGTGGGCGCAATTCTAGAGACTGGTTCGGTAGTTAATCTGGGGAGCATTATCGCGGAAGACGGTGAGATAAATATTGCATCGGGGTCGATCGACTCTTCGGGAGCACTCGAAAGTTTTGCACAATTGGGTACGCCGCTCGTCATTGGTGAAGAACCGCGACTTCCCACTAGGCTGTTGAATCTTACAGCAACGGGTGATATCACCTTGCGCGATATCTATCATGGCGATACATTAATTGCCCGCGCGGGCGGCGCTGTTACACTGGATTATGACGGAATCCTGCCGCTTCTTTCTGACGGCTCGCAACCTATGTTTGAAGGCAAGGTCTTGGGTATCCGTGCCAGTACTCTCAATATGCTTCCTACTTTTGCTTTGGGGTTAGACCTTGACCGTATAGCGGTCGACCTATTCGGCTCGAACGAGTCTTTCACCTATCATGATCCGAATGTCATCGCAATCGGCGGAGTAAGCGATATCCTCGGCGCAAACGCCATGGGCGATATGACGCTCACAGCGGTACAGGCAATGGCCCTCGCTGGGCCCGTCACCAGCGGTGCGAACGTGAATCTAAATGCTCCGATGATCACGGGCGAATTCGGCCCCGGCTCTGGCATCGTGGAGGTTAGCGGCGTTTTGAACACAACGCTAACTGGTAATGTTGATGCCAACACTGTTGCCTTAGGGGCAGGCGGCACTCTGACAGTGGACAGCGACATACTGGCGGCCAATAACCTGGGCATTCGCGCGAATGTTCTGGATATTCCTCTCCTCGACGGAGAAGGCGTGCTGCAGACCGATGTCGATGTCTTGGCGCTTGATCTTACTGGTGATGCTGCGGTCGTGGAGGACGCCGGTAGCCTGGAGATCGGATCAGTTGGCTCTATCACCGGGGTGACTGCTGTAGGTTCTGTGTCTATTAGCGCGGAGCAGGATATCGTTGTTGGAGAGCCAATAACGAGTGAGCAAGTTATTCTTTCCGCAGGTAATAGCATAAGTGGCGCTGGTGCTGTGGTAATGTCTCGGCTGGGGCTGCGCGCCAACAGCGTGAATCTCACTGGTGGCAGCAACGTCGATATATTGGCAGCGGATATTAGCGGGCAGCAGTTTGCATTTACCGATATCGATGATCTGACCGTCGGTGCTGTTGGAGGTATATCCGGTGTCGCGGCAGCTGACTTTGTGCAACTGACCGCAGGCGGTGATCTCATTCTGAGTGCCGGTATCACCAGTGCTCAGGCAGCATTGACCGCTGGTGGTAGTATCAATGGTTCCGCCAGTATCACCGCTGCCAGCCTGGGCCTTCGTGCCAGTACAGTTGATCTTGAGAATACTGGTGATGTGGATGTTTTGGCTGCTGATATCAGCGGAGAATCGTTCACCTATTCAGATGCGAACGATCTAATTGTAGGCTCCGTCGGCGACATCGTTGGAGTCACTGCTGTGGGCGCGGTGGCGCTCGGCGCGGGGGGTAGCCTGCAGTTGGATGCGAGTGTTGCAAGCGAGGAGGTCGCCATGACCGCCGCTAACATGATCAGTGGCACTGGTAATGTCAACGCCAACAAGCTGGGCCTGAGGGCTAACACCGTCGACCTCGCAAATAGCGGAGATGTTGACGTTTTAGCAGCGGATATCAGTGGCCAATCTTTTGTATTTTCTGATTCCAACGATTTAGCCGTGGGTACTGTCGGTGATATCTCAGGCGTGAATGCAGCCAGTTTTGTCTCACTGACTGCGTCGGGCGATCTTTCGATCGACGCGGGTGTTTCCAGTGGCGCCGTAGCGCTCAACGCCGGCGACAGTATCAGTGGCAGTGGCAATGTGATTGCCGAAATGCTGGGGCTGCGAGCCAGCACAGTCGATCTTGCAGGGAGTGGCGATGTTGATGTGCTGGCTGCGGATATAAGCGGTCAGTCATTCACGTTCAACGATACTAATGACCTGACGATAGGTAGCGTAGGCGATATTGCCGGTATTACCGCTGTGGATACAGTAGCGTTATCCGCGGCCGGTGATCTTACGCTGGACGAGGCAATTTCGAGTGACGCTGTGGCGCTGAGTGCGGGTGGCCAGATTGGCGGTGATGGAAGCGTCACCGCTAATAGGTTGGGCTTGCGCGCAGACACTGTGAGCCTGCCCAATAGTAGTGATGTCGATGTTTTGGCGGCCGAAATACGAAGTGGCGATTTTAGCTATCAGGATGGCAATGGTTTGACGATTGGCCAGGTTGGGGATATTGTTGGGCTGAACGTTAGCGACGGGAGCGCCGAGCTTGATGTAAATGGTACGTTGGCCGTAGCGACAAATATGATGGCGTCCAACGGTGACTTGCGAATAGTGGCAGATTCCGTGTCATTCGCCGGTGGCGCCAACAGTGTTGCCGCCGCCGGTATGCTGCGCCTGCTGCCGCAGTCTGCTGATGCGTCCATTGGGGTCGCGGGTGGTGAAGGGGGTTTCCAATTCGACCAGCGGAGCGTAGCGGCGCTTGCGGACGGCTTTAGCCAGATTTCTATCGGACGAGACGACGGCAGCCACGTGATCTCGGTTAACGCCGTGACGATTTCCGACCCCTTGCTGCTGCAGGCTCCACAAGCCGGAGGTCAAATCAATGTCAATGGTCAGATTACAGCGGTAGACGACGCCTCAATCACTCTAATTGGGCCAGGGGCGACAACGACTCTCGCCGACAACCTCGTCACTTCCGGTGAGAGTATCTTTATCGACGATTCTGTGGTGCTCCTGGGAAATGTCCTGCTGGACACTACGGCCGGGGGTAGCGTGAGTACTGGCGGGGATATTGTCATCACCGGTCCCGTTTTCGGGCCTGGCAGTCTCGATGCGGTAGCGGGAACCGCGGGAGAGATAGGCCTTAGTGTGGCAGGCTCTGAGGGCAGTCAGCTGCAGTCTATTGCGCTTAGCGGGGCAAACGTTGATGCGGGGACTGTATTTGCCGATGATATTCTGATTTTCGATTCCGCGCGTGCAACAGGCACTCTAATCGCAGGTTCAACCCTGGCGTTTGAAAATGTACTGGCCTTCAACGTGACGGCCACAGTGGCTGGCGTATCTGGCCCTGATCTCGCCTGTAATGTGCCCGTGGACCCTTTGACTGGCCGCCAATTTATTAATGGTGCACAAGTATTTGCCGCGACCGGAGATCTGGACAACGTATTGAATTACCTCAGCGCAAGAGGCGGCACTAGTTGGGTGCGTAGCGATGATGAAGACACGGATACAGCTGCGGGCGAAGCATTTCGCACAGATCAGTCTCGCGGTGGCAATGTCACGAATACATTCAATAAGGACTACCGCCTACTCGCGAAAGAAGGGCAGCTGGAGCCGGTATTTGAGGACAATCCGTATATTGAAGACGGCTTCTGGGAGTCAGAGCTGGATATCAGGCGCTAGGCTACACTTAACCGCTCGACGTATATTGCACACACATACTCGGGAAGCGAACAAAGTTACTAGGCGGCGCTGCCCCATTATGCATAGATTGCCAGCCAGTGTCCTGGTCGCCATGTTCAATCGAGAATGATAATTTCGAGCCTGCGATTGTTGGCGTAGGCGCGCTCCGTCGTGCCGACATCGACCGGCTCCAGTTCTCCCCGACCCTCCGCGCTGATCCGGCCTTCGAGACTGGGTTGCAGTGCTGCCACCTGGTCGCGCACCGCGGCGGCCCGCTGTCGCGACAGCGTCATGTTGTGTCCCGCCGCGCCGCGCGCATCCGCGTGACCGATGAACAGGATCTGCTTGTCGCCGGCCTGCCTGGCCAGCACGGTGGCGAGGTTGACGATATTGCTGGCGGTGGCCGGCGTGGTCTCCGTGCTGTTTACCTCGAAGTTGATCGGAATGCTGATGGCCCGCCCCTGGGGTTTTTCTACCACGGGTTCGTCGGTCGGCTCCTGCGCCGGTGCACCGGAGGGGTTGCACAGTTCCTCGCTCCAGAAACTGCACGCGTCTCCCGCCTTGGCGAGGATGTCGCTGGCCGCGCCGATGCCGCGCGTGGTGCTCAGGCTCGTCTCGAGCTCGTCGGTGCTCAGCTCCGCGCGCAGGTAGTCGACTTCCTCCTGCAGCGGCGGCAGGTCCGGGTGGTCGGGCTCCAGTTGCCCGGCGAGGATCAGGAATTCGTTCGCGTTGATCGGGTCACCGGCACGGATGCCGAAATTCACCAGTGAGCGCGCCGCTTTCGCGCCGCCGGCCTTGTTGCCGTCGCGCCGCGCCGCCTGCAGGGCGCGGGTGTAGGCGTCCAGGGCGGGCTTGCCTTGCTCGTTCACATCGTCCGCGCTGTCGCCCAGGAAGTCGTTGAACCACAGGTCGCCCAGGGCCATCCAGTATTCATACTTGTCGCAGACCTCGGCGGCCTGGGTGTAGAGTGAACGGGCGTCTTCCAGTCGATCCTGCGTATCGGCTGCCTGCGCGCGCCGAAAGAGGTCCTCTGCCTGCGGCGGGCAGCTCGCGGCGTTGGCCAGTGGCGCGGCGAGGCCGGCGCTCGCCAGCAGTAAAATCAGAAGGGCGGGTTGCATGGCCTTACTCCTGCGATGTCTGGTGCTTTGCATTTCGGCGGCAGCGCTGACTGCCCGGAAGACTTGTCAGTATAGTGGAAAAACCCCCGTCCTACTCGAGCGAGGTGCTGTTCAGCTCCAGCGTCACCCCCCAGCTGTCCGTCTTGCGGAAGTAATCCACCAGGTCGGAGTTGTAACCGCGCTGGCCCCAGATCTGCAGCGGTAGCCCGCCGAAGTCGATCGTGAGTTCCAGGCGATTGGTGTTGTTGTCGAAGATGCCGTCGTAGCCCGTGTTGTACAGCCAGGCGAACTTGCGCAGGCAGACGCCGCGACCCGGTTCGCCGAGGGTGCAGAAATCGCCGCCGAACTGGTACTTGCCGAGGAACCCGATGCCGTCGTACTCCTTGCGCCTGGGCAGCCCGAAACCTTCCCAGATATTGGACTCTTCCTGTTCGCCCTGGAACGGCCCGTCATCCAGGTAGTACCTGGTCAGCACATAGGTGTCGAGCGTACCGCCAGGCGCGGTGTACCAGGTGTGCTTCCAGTCCAGCGACAGGTAGTCCCAGCCGCGGCTGATGTAATCGCGCGCGAAGTCCGGGTCCTCGCCCTGGCGCTGGAATTCCGCGCGCTCGATGAGGTAGGCGTCGGCGGAGTCGATGTTCTGGCCGTTGGATTCATGGCCGAGCCCGAAATCGAGGTAACGCGTGTCGTCCCCCAGCCAGTGGCGGAAAAACAGGACGGGGTTGTAGCGCTTGCCCACGACCGGGGAGGATTCGCGGCTTTCGAGGTACTGGCTGAAGCGGCCGCTGAACGCGAAGTACGCATTGAACAGCGCGGCGTCCTCAGAGTAGTAGCCGTCGTGCAACAGCGGATACTTGAGCGACAGCGTGGCGTCCAGGTAGCCCTCGCCGACGTCGTTGTCATCGTAGCGGTAGCCGATACGGTTGGGCTCGTAGCTGGTCAGGCCCGCCCGGGTACGCTGCTCCGGCGCCCGCAGGTCCAGGCCCTTGGCCTCCATGATGCTCGCGATGGGCAGTACGTTCGCCTGGCTGCAGTTACTGAGCTTGTGCACACCGCCCCTGTTCACCTCGTAGAAATCGAGCCGCCGGAACGGGTTGGAGCTGCCGCCGACGCCCTGCACGACGCGGCGCGTACCGTCTTCCAGGTCCAGCGTGAGCTGGTTGGGGCGCGCGCCGAGGATGGCGTCCCGTTCGAGTTCGTCGCGACGGCACTCGCCGAACAGTCGCGCGGTGGCGGCCAGCAGGTAGTCCGTTTCCCAGGGTTCCAGGATCTTCTCCTCGCCCCTGACCTGCAGGACGGGCAGCACGCCCTGTGCAGCGGTGGCAACCAGTGGTGCGACGCAAAACAGGCAGAGCAGCCAGGACAGGGCCCGGCGTTGCAGGTGACACATGACGAGAACCTCGGTCAGTTGGACGGCGCGGGTTCGGGAGTCGCGGCGGCGGCCGTGGGTGGCGCAACCGGCGCTTCTGCGGCCAGTTTACCGCCAAATCGCAGGTAGAAGGCGGGCAGGACGAACAGGGTGAAAAGCGTGCCCACCAACATGCCCGTCGTGATCATGAGGCCGATGCTGAAGCGGCTGTTGGCGCCCGGTCCCGAGGCGATCAGGAGCGGCCACACGCCCAGCACCGTGGCGAAGGTGGTCATCAGGATGGGGCGCAGGCGCAGCGCAGCGGCTTCCATCACCGCCTCGCGCCGGTCGCGGCCCAGCTCGCCCAGCTTGTTGGCGAATTCGACGATCAGGATGCCGTGCTTGCTGATCAGGCCGATCAGGGTGAGCAGGCCGATCTGTGTGTAGATATTCAGGGTGGCCATGCCGATAGCGATCGGCACGACCGCGCCGAAGATAGACAGGGGGACGCTCACCAGCACCACGAAGGGATCGCGGAAGCTGTTGAACTGCGCGGCGAGCACCAGGAAGATCAGCAGGATAGACAGCGAGAACAGCAGCGGGAAGGAGGCGGTCTCCTGCATGTAGCGCAGCGAGGCGCCGGTATAGCCCTCCCGGAACCCCGGTGGCGCCAGCTCCTGCATCTGCCCGCGCAGGAACTCGAGGCCCGTGCCGATGCTGTTCGGCGGCATCATGATGCCCTGGATAGTCGTGCTGTTGAGCTGCTGGTACTGGGACAACTCGTTCGGTTCCACGCGCGAGTCCAGCGAGATCACCGCGGACAGCGGCACGAGGTCGTCGCTGGCCGTGCGCAGGTAGTACTTTTCCAGTTCCTGCTTCGTCAGGCGGAAGTCGTTGCCCGCCTGCGGGATCACCTTGTAGGAGCGCCCCTGCAGGTTGAAGCGGTTGATCTCCGCCTCGCCCAGCATCACGGACAGTGTCTCGCCGATGTCGCGCATGGAAATCCCCAGGCGTGCGGCGAGTTCGCGGTCGATGTTCACCCCGATTTCCGGGCGGTTGAAGTCCAGGGTCTGGTTGACGAAGATGAACAGGCCGGACTCGCGCGCCACCTGCACGAGTTGCTCACCGAGCCTGTAGACCTCGTCGTAGCTCCGCGTCGAGGCGACGACGAAGCTCACGGGCAGTCCCGCGTCCGAACCGGGCAGGGTAGGTGAGCCGAATGCGAACATCTCCATGCCCGCGACGCCGCCCAGCTTTTTCTGGAACTCCGCCTGTACCTCGGCCTGCGTGCGCTCCCGCTCGGACCAGGGATGCAGCGTCACGCCGCCGAAGTTGCTGTTGGTGGTGATCACCTGCCAGGAGTGGCTGAACTCGGGGATCGATTTCCAGATTTCCACCACCTCGGCGAGATAGTGGTCGATGTAGTCGAGGTTGGCATAACGCGGCGCGGTGCCCGTGACGTAGACGCCGCCGGTGTCCTCATCCGGCGCCAGCTCCTCCTGGGAAAGACCGAACAGCAGCGGCAGGCTGAGGAGAATCACGCAGCCGAACAGCAGGACGGCGCCGCTGTTGCGCAGTCCCGCGCCGAGCAGCCTGCGATAGAAATGCGTGAGCGCATCGAAGCGTGCGTCGAGCCAGTTGGCGAAGCGACCCTGGTGCTCCGCGTCCGAGAGCACGCGCGAGCACATCATGGGGCTCAGGGTCAGGGCCACGACGCCGGACACGACCACCGCGCCCGCCAGCGTCAGGGCGAATTCCGAGAACAGCGCGCCGGTGAGGCCGCCGATGAAGCTGATCGGCGCGTAGACCGCCGCCAGTGTCAGTGTCATTGACACCACCGGCAGCGCCACCTCCCGCGCACCCTGTAACGCGGCCTCCATGGGACTCGCGCCGTGCTCGATGTGCCGGTGCACGTTCTCCACCACGACGATGGCGTCATCCACCACCAGCCCGATGGCGATCACCATGGCGAGCAGGGTCAACAGGTTGAGCGAGAAGCCCATGGCGAAGATGAGGAACACCACGCCGACCAGGGACAGCGGGATCGCCACCAGCGGAATCAGTACGACGCGCAGTGAGCCGAGGAACAGGTAAATAACGAGGATAACGATCAGGGCCGCCTCGAACAGCGTGCTGACCACTTCGTTCAGCGCCTCGTCGATGACCACGCTGCCGTCCCAGTCCAGGAACAGCTCCATGTCGGCGGGCAGGGTGTCCTGGATGCGCGGCAGGGCATTGTGTACCTCCTGCGACACGGCCAGCGGATTGGCGTCGGGCGTTGTCGACACGGACATGAACACGGCGTCGCGCCCGGAGGACAGGGTCTTGAGCTGCGTGGTCTCCGCGGACAGCTCAACGCTGGCGACGTCACCCAGGCGCACGCGGTCCTCCCCGTCCTGGCGCACCACGAGTTGTTCGAAGTCGGCGGCGCTCTGCATGTCCGTGCGCGCATCCACGGTGGCGCGCACGAGGTTGCCCTCGGTGGAGCCGGACGTCGCGATATAGTTGTCCCGCTGGATGGCCGCGCTGACGTCGGTGGCGGTGACGCCGAACGCGGCCATGCGCACGGGGTCGAGCCACACGCGCATGGCCAGGAAGCGGCCGAAGATGCGCGCCTTGCCCACGCCGGGCAGCGTCGCCAGTTCCGGTTGCACGTTGCGCACGAGGTAGTCCGTGATCTGGTACGGCGACATCTGTTCGCTGTAGAAAGCGAGGTACATCATGGCGTCGCCGCCCGCTGCCGTGGTGACGACGGGGTCCTCGATATCCCGGGGCAGGTCGCCGCGCGCCTCGTTGACCTTGGCGATCACTTCCGACAGCACGTCGCTGGCGTTCTCGCCCAGGCGCACGTGCACCTGGATTTCGGAATACCCCGGGTTGCTGCTGGAGGTCATGTACTCCACACCGCGCGCACCCGCGATGCTGATCTGCAACGGCGTGGTGACGAAACCCTGCACGGTGCGCGCGCTCGCGCCCGGGTAGATGGTCTCGATGTAGATGACGCTGCGCTCGATCTCGGGAAACTCGCGCAGGCTGACGCGCGACAGCGAGGCGCCGCCCAACAGCAGCAGCAGGCTGCTGATGACGATCGCCAGTACCGGCTTCTTGATAAAGGTGTCGGTGAATCGCATGGGCTACATGCCGGTTTTCTCGTCCACGGTCACGCGCGCGCCCTTGTACAGCTTGTTCTGCCCCACGGTGGCCACCCACTCGCCGCCGTGCAGGCCTGCGGTGATGGCGATCTCACCGTTGCGGGTGGCGCCGGTCTCGACCACGCGCGGCTCCACGGTCGTCTCCCCGACACCCTGGCGCAGTACGTACACGGTATTGCCGTGCAGCGAGTAGCTGACCGCCGTCTCGGGGATCGTCACGACCTTGCGCGGCTGGTCCAGGTCGATGATGAGCCGCGCGAACATCCCCGGCAGCAGGCCCTTGCTCTCGTCCAGCGTGGCGCGCAGGAGCAGGTTGCGGCTGCCCGGGTCCACCTTGGCATCCAAGGCCTGCAGCGTGGCGCGAAACACCTTGTCCGGGAATGCCGCGGTGCTCACCGCGATCGCCAGGCCCGGTTTCAGGTGCGGAAAGTGGCGCGCGGGCACGGAGAAATCGATCTCCAGCTCGGTGAGGTCCTGCAGGGTTGTGATGGGCGCGCCCGTCTCGATGTAGTCGCCGACGCGGGCGCGGATGATGCCGACGGTGCCTGCGAAGGGCGCCACGACGCGCTTGTTGTCGAGGCGGGCCTCGGTTTCGGCGAGCTGCGCCATGGCGCTCTCGAAGTCGGCCCGCGAGCGATCGAACTGGCTCTGGGGAATGGACTTCTGCTTGATCAGGCGCGAGTCGCGCTCGAACAGGAGGCGGGCGAGTTCGAGATTGGCCTCCTGGCGCTTGCGGCTGGCCAGCTCCACGGAATCGTTGAGGGTGAGCAGGGGCTGTCCGGCTTCCACGGTGTCGCCGGAGCGCACGGTAATGGCAATCACCTCGCCGCTGGCCTCGGCGGACAGCTCCACGCCGCGCACCGCGCGCACGGTGCCGACCGCCTCGAGTTCCGACGGCCAGGTGGCGCTCCTGGCGGTCGCCGCCTCGATCGTGATGGGCGGCGGGGTGAAGTCCATGGAGGAGACCGCCGCGATCTTCATGTACAGGTAGCCGGCGATGCCTCCGAAGATCGCCACCAGCAGCAGGAAGACGTACAGGTAAGCGCGCACGCTTGGGGCCTCAGTTTGTTGTTGTGGAGGGCGCGACTCCGGTTCCTTCCTGCACACCCCCGGTGCGGGGGGGCGGAAGTCCGGTCGGGCGGACTCGCGCCATTTTAGGGGCTTTGGCAGGGGGCTGCACGCGAAAGGCCAAAATGTACCAAAAAGCTGACCTATGTCGCTGATTCCGGTGGAAAATTCGCCAGTCTTTGCCCTGCGTCAATGGCCTGTGCCGGCGGCGCGGACTAATTGCTGGGAGCGGGCCCGCGATTGCCTTATCCTAGGAGATGGACGTGACCACTGCAGAGGGCAGGAACGTGAGAAACAGCCGCCGCTTGAGCAAACTCGAGAAGCGCATGAACCATGCGGAAAACTACGTGGACTGGGCAGAGGCGGCCCAGGAGCACGACGAACTGACCGGGCAGAAGCGCTGGCGGGAGGTCGACCAGACCAGCCAGTACGACTACGCCGAAATCCGCCTGCGGCTCGATCGCCTGCGCAGCCTGCGCGCCCGGCACGACTACGCGGGACTCCTGTTCGCCCTCAACGAGGGTATTCACGGCAACATGGCCGGCATGGGGCGCTCCACGCTGTACCGCCGCGCCAGGTTCGGCACCAAGCGCCTGATCGAGCAGTATATCGACGAGGTGGAGGAGGCCCTGCAGTTGCTGGCCGAGATCGACATCCCGGAGATCGATATCCAGCAGAAGCTCGATTTCTTCTACCGCGCCAATATCTGCTTCGGTCGCTCCGCCCTGATGTTGTCCGGCGGCGGCGTGCTCGGGTTCTATCACCTCGGCGTGGTGAAGACCCTGCTGGAGGAGGGCCTGCTGCCGCGGGTGATCTCCGGCTCCAGCGCCGGCTCCCTCGTTGCGGGCGTGCTGGGCACGCACACCGACGAGGAACTCAAGCACTTCTACGACCCGGCCAACGTGCACTTCGAGGCCGAGCGCGAGGCCAGCGTGTTCTCGCGGATGTTCTTCGGCGCCAATCCGCAGATCGACGTGCGCGACCTCGAGAAGATCATCGAGCGCATGGTGCCCGACATGACGTTCCAGGAGGCGTACGAGAAGACCGGCCGCCAGATCAGTATCACGGTGGCGCCGGCCGAGGTGCACCAGCGCGGGCGCCTGCTGAATGCGATCACCTCGCCCAACGTCTATATCCGCGCCGCCGTCATGGCGTCCTGCGCCGTGCCCGGCGTGTTCCCGCCGGTGATGCTCATGGCCAAGAACCAGCACGGCGAACCGCAGCCCTACCTGCCCACGCGCAAGTGGGTAGACGGCTCCATCGCCGACGACCTGCCCGCCAAGCGCCTGCAGCGCCTGTACAGCACCAATCACTTCATCGTCAGCATGGTGAACCCCATCGCCATCCCGTTTATCAAGCGCGAGGGAGAGCGCAGCATCCTGGGTTCGTCCCTCGGCAAGCTCGGGGTCGGCATGAGCAAGGAGGTGCTCAACTTCTATCGCGGTGTCATCCAGCGGCGCAACGAGAGCTGGCCGCGCTTCAACATGGTTGTCAACAGCGTGCATGCACTGGTCGACCAGGAGTATTCGGGCGATATCAACATCGTGCCGCAGTTCACCTGGTACAACCCGGCCAAGTTGCTGTCGCACCTGTCCGAGAAGGATCTGGTGGACCTGATGCGCGGCGGTGAACTTTCGACCTACCCGACGGTTGAGGCCATCCGTACCTGTACCAAGATCTCGCGTGCGATGGAGGACATCCTGCACCGCTTCGAGCAGGGTGACCTGCGCCCGAAGGATGACGACTATCACCGCCCGCGCGCCTCGCGCCGGCGGCCGCCGCCGACCCGCGCCGACCGCGAGGCCATGCGCGAACACCGGCTGCACTCGGGCAAGGTCGCCAAGCCGCAGGCCAAGCGCAAGCGCAAGACTGCGGCCAAGAAGAAGCCCGCCGCGGCGGACAAGAAACCCGTGCCGCGAGCCGTGGCCTGAGCGCGCTGGCAAGACTTCCCTGACGCCCCTGCTGTGCTAGTCTGGTGACTGGCCAGGAGGGTGGCGCCATGTTGATCAGCAATATCGAAATACTCCCGAACAAGCGGGTCGTGAAACACCTCGGCCTGGTGCAGGGCAGCACCGTGCGCGCCAAGCACGCGGGCAAGGACATCATGGCGGGGTTCAAGAATATCTTCGGCGGCGAACTCGGCAGCTACACCGAGTTGCTGCAGGAGTCCCGCGACGAGGCGGTGCAGCGCATGCAGGACCAGGCGGCGGCCATCGGTGCCAACGCCGTCATCAACGTGCGCTTCTCCACGTCCGCTATTGCCGCCGGCGCCTCGGAGATCCTCGCCTACGGGACGGCCGTGGTGATCGAGGACATCTAGGCCCGCACCGTGGACGTACTCATCCAACTCGCTATTTTCCTCGCGCTGCTCGCGGCGGGTTACGCCTTCGGGCGGCGCGCCGAGCGCAGGCACTACGACAGCATCCGCGCGCGCGAGGATGCGCTGCGCCACGTGCTGGTACTGGGAGAACGCCTCCCGCCCCCGGGTTTCGCGCACTGCGAGACTACCCTGGTCGCCGGCAGCGTGGTGATCTCGGTGGACTACTTCAAGACCGTGGTCGCCGGACTGCGCAACCTGGTAGGCGGGCGTATCAGTTCCTATGAGTCGTTGCTCGACCGGGCGCGGCGCGAGGCTGTCCTGCGCATGCAGGAGCGCGCGGAGGCGCTCGGTGCGCAGGCGGTGATCAACATGAAGTTCGAGACCAGCCGCGTCTCCGGGAATGCGGGGCAGTCCATCGGCTCCGTGGAGGTCCTGGCCTACGGCACCGCGCTGATCAGGACGTGACCCTGCTGCCCGACGGCAACCCGCGTATTCCCGAGGGAATCAATGCCAGCGAAGAGCACCCGCTGCGCGAGTTCGCGCAACTGGTGGTGGGTGTTGGCGTCCTGCTGGTCCTGCTCGTGGTATCGCTCAGCATCGCCGTGAAGCTGCTCGTTGGCTATGTCCCGTTTTCCTGGGAGGAGCGGATCGCGCCGACGCTGGCCAGCGCGTTCGTGAGCGAGGAGGAGTCCGTCGACAGCGATGCCCTGCGCGCGCTGCGCACGCTCGGGGAGCAACTCGTTACGGCCAGCCTCGACGTGCCGGTTGCCGGTGGAGCCGCTGGCGATGTGGTGCCGGCAACCGCGTTCCGGTTCCACCTCATCGCCGCGGACATGCCCAATGCCTTCGCGACTCTCGGCGCCAACATCGCGGTGACGCGGGAACTGCTGGCGCAGGTGGAGAGCGAAAACGGGCTCGCCATGGTGGTGGCCCACGAGATCGCCCACGTGCAGTTGCGCCACCCGATCGCCTCGGCGAGCCAGGGTGTCGTCATCCAGTTGGCGCTGGGCATGTTGCTGGGCAGTTCCGGCGACAGCCTGTTGGGCGGCCTGTTGACTACCGGCGGCGCCGTCACGCTGCTGAGCTTTTCCCGGGACATGGAACGCGAGGCGGACGCGCGGGCACTGCAGATACTCGCGGCGCACTACGGCCACCTCGGCGGCGCCGATGAGTTTTTCCACTCCCTGGGGGACGGCCGCGACGAGCGCCGCTGGCTGGAGTTCGTGCAGACCCATCCCAATACCGACAAACGCGTCGCCTATATACGCGAAGCCATGGGCAAAGCGGTGCGGCAGGGCGAACTGACGCCGCTGCCCGAGGCCCTGCGGGTGCAGGAGCGCGGCGGTGAGTGAGTACGCCCGCGTCATCCTGCACGCCGGGCTGAGCAAGACCGGTTCCACGACGCTGCAGGACGTGTGTGCGCAGTTGCGGCCGCTGCTGGCGCAGCAGGGCATTCACTATCCGCAGTTCACCTTCGAGGGTGAGCCCTTTCCCAACCACTCCATCCCGATGACCGCGGCGCTGACCGGCTCCGCCACCCGCTTCGGCCTGCGCCTGTCGGAGCGCTTCAATGGCCGCGAGGAAGACGTGGTTGCGTCCTGCCGTCGCCAGTTCGACGCGGCGCTGGCCGCGGGCGGCGCCGCAACCCTGCTGTTGTCGTCGGAGATCGTCGAGGGTTACGGCCCGCAGGTGGCCTCCGACCTGTTGCGGCGCCTGCGCGCCTGCGCCGACGAGGTGCGGGTTGTCGCCTACGTGCGCAGCCCGGTGAGCGCGCTGGCCAGCCTTTTGCAGGAGCGCGCCCGCGCGGGCTCCGCGATGATTCCCGAGGGTCTTGTCGGCCGCACGCGGGAAAAGTGCGAGCGCCTGCAGAAACACTTTGGCGACGCGCTGACCCTGTTGAATTACCACGAGGCGAGCGCAGCGCCGTCGGGGCTTGTCGGCGCCTGGTTCGATCTGTTGGGACTGGACGGCGAGGCGCTGGTCGCAACGGCGCACCCGCCGCGCAACACCCGCCTGTGCGCCGAGGCGTACCGCTTGCTGGTGGCCGTGAACACGCGTCACCCGCTGCAGGGCGGCGGACTCGCGCGCCGGGCGTACGACCTGGATTTCCTGCAGGCGCTACCTGGACAGCGCTTTGAGGTGCCGGACTTTCACGGTACGCACCTCGAACAGGGCTGTCGCGAGGAGGCGGCCTGGCTGGAGGCAACCTACGCCCTGCGCTTTCCCGCCATGAAAAGTGCGCCCGCTACGGGGCCGCTGTGGCAGGAGCAGACCCTGGCGGCCCTGCCCGCGGTGCTCGCGGCGGCGCCGCGCGCCGAATTGCGGCAGGCGCTGGCCGCTGCCCTGCGGGACGAGGCGGCGGCACTGCGGGCAGGGCGTCCGGCGGTCGCCGCGGCGCTCGAACGCATTGCCCGCGCTGCCGCTCAGTCTCCCGCGTAGCGCTTGATCACCATCTTGCCCAGGGCCATCTGGTGCACCTGGTCCGGGCCGTCGGCCTGGCGGCACCAGCGCGCGTAGTTGAACGCCTCCGCCATCGGGTAGTCCTCGGTCAGGCCGCCCGCGCCGTGCATCTGCATGCAGCGGTCGATGACCGTCTGCGCCATTAACGGCACGCTGGTCTTGCTCGCGGCGATCAGGTCCATCGCTTCTTTCGCGCCTACCTCGTCCATGCGCCGGCAGGTCTTGTACACCAGCAGGCGCATCATCTCGATCTCCGAGAAGCAGCGCGCGATGTCCTCGCGCACGGACTGGTGCTGGCTCAGCGTGCGGCCGAACGTGCTGCGGTTCTCGACGCGTCGGCAGGCGAGTTCGAGCGAGCGCTGCGCGGCGCCGATCAGCCGCATGCAGTGGTGGATGCGGCCGGGGCCCAGGCGACCCTGTGCGATCTCGAAGCCGCGCCCCTCGCCCAGCAGCACGTTCTCCAGCGGCACGCGCACGTCGTTGAACACGATCTCGGCGTGGCCGATGGGCGCGTCGTCGTACCCGAGCGTGGTCAGCGGGCGGACGATCTCCAGGCCCGGGGTGTCCTTCGGCACGAGCACCTGGGTCTGCTGCTTGTGCCGGCTCGGGTTGTCCGGGTCGGACTTGCCCATGACGATGAATATCCCGCAGCGCTCGTACAGCGCGCCGGTGATGAACCACTTGCGGCCGTTGAGTACCCACTCGTCGCCCTCGCGGCGAATGGCCAGTTCGATGTTGGTGGCGTCGGAGGAGGCGACCTGGGGCTCGGTCATCGCGTAGGAGGAGCGGATGTCGCCGTTGAGCAGCGGCGTCAGCCACTGCGCCTGCTGCTTCTCGGTGCCGTATTTCATGAACACTTCCATGTTGCCCGTGTCCGGTGCATTGCAGTTAAACACCTCGGGCGACCACAGGACGCGGCCCATTGTTTCCGCCAGCGGCGCGTAGTCGAGGTTGGACAGCCCGTCGTGCTCCGCGAACGCCTTGAGCGACGGCGGTATGAACAAGTTCCACAGCCCCGCCGCCTTCGCCTTCTGCTTCAGCTCGTCCATCAACGGCAGGTAGCTGTGCCGGGTGGGCGCCGCATGCAACTGGCGCGCGTACTCCCGCTCGTTGGGGTAGATGTGCTCGTCCATGAACGCATTGAGCAGGGCCTGGTAGCGCAGGGAGGTTTCGCTGAAGGGGTACATGGGGGCTCCGTTGGTCACAATCGTGGTTGCCTTAACGCGTCGTCCCCGCGCCGGCGGGGACCCAGTGACTTTGATAGGACGCTGGATCCCCGCCGGCGCGGGGACGACGGGTTGGGTGCATGGGGTCGCGTATGGGGCACGAACCCGGCGGGCTTATATCCGCTCGATAATAACCGCCGGCGCCATACCGCCCGCCGCGCACATCGTGATCAGGCCCAGGGTCTGGTCGCGGCGTTCGAGTTCGTCGAGCACGGTGCCGATCAGCAGTGAGCCGGTCGCGCCGATCGGGTGGCCCAGGGCCATGGCGCCGCCGTTCACGTTGATCTTGTCGCGGTCGATGCCCATGTCGCGGATGAACTTCTCGGTTACCACCGCGAACGCCTCGTTCACCTCGAACAGGTCGATGTCGTCCTTGGTGAGGCCGGCTTTCTCCAGTACTTTCTGCGCCGCGGGTACCGGCGCGTTCAGCATCAGCGTCGGGCAGTCACCCATGTTGCACATCGCCCGGATGCGCGCGCGCGGCTTCATGCCGTGCGCCTTCGCGTAGTCGGGCGAGGCGAGCAGGACGGCGCCGGCGCCGTCGACCACACCGGAGGAGTTGCCCGCGTGGTGCACGTGTACGATGTCGACCCCGGGATATTTCCTGAGCACCATTGAGCGATAGGTGGTGCCCGCCTCGTCGAGCGGGTAGTCCGCGATCGCCTCGAAGGAGGGCTTCAACTCGGCCAGCGCCTCCGCCGTGGTCTGCGGGCGGGGGAATTCCTCCTTGTCCAGCGCCAGTTCACCGTTGATGTCGTACACCGGCACCAGGCTCCTGTCGAAGTAGCCGTTGGCGATCGCGTTCGCGGCGCGCTGCTGTGACACCAGCGCCAGCGCGTCCAGCGCCTCGCGCTCGATGCCCTCGATAGTCGCGATCGCGTCCGCACAGACACCCTGGTGGGGCTGCGGGTGCATGTCGCGCAACTTCAGGTTGCCGTTGTCCATGAACGGTGTCGGCGAGGCGCCTTCCTCGCCGTAGGTGGACATCATCTCGGCGCCGCCGCCGATCACGAGGTCCTCGGAGCCGGACATGATGCTCATGGCCGCGAGGTTGACGGAGGTGATACCCGAGCCGCAGAACCGGTCCAGCGTCATGCCGGAGGAGCGGATGTCGTAGCCGGCCTCCAGTGCCGCCATGCGCGCGAGGTCGCCGGACTGGCGGCCGCGCTGGGAGCTGGTGCCGAAAATAACATCGCCCACCTCGGCGGTGTTCAGGTCGTTGCGCTCGGCGATCGCGGCGAGCACGGTGGCCCCCAGGTGTTGGGGGTGCTGGTCGGCGAGGGAACCCTTGCCTTTCTTGCCGATGCCCCGGGGCGTGCGGCAGTGGTCGATAATCCAGGCTTCTGACATGTCGTTCTCCTTACTTGCCTTTCCAGTTCGGTGCGCGTTTCTCGGCGAAGGCGGTGGCGCCCTCGATGGCGTCCTCGCTGCCGAATACCGGCATCACGAGCGCACCCTGCTTCTTCCACATCTCGTCCGCGCTCCAGTCGACGGACTCCAGGATGACCTGCTTGCTCACCGCGACGGCCAGCGGGCCGTTGGCGACGATTTTCCCGGCCAATTCCTTGGCCGCTTCCAGCGCGGTGCCGGCGGGCACGACCCGGTTGACCAGGCCGAGTTCAGCGGCGCGCGCCGCGTCGATGAAGTCGCCGGTGAGGGCGAGTTCCATGGCGATGCGCGGCGGGATCTGGCGCGGCAGCTTCATCAGGCCGCCGGCCGCCGCGGCGAGGCCGCGCTTGGTCTCGGGGATGCCGAACTTGGCGTTGTCGGCGGTGACGATCAGGTCACAGGAGATGGCCAGTTCCAAGCCGCCCGCCAGCGCGTAACCTTCCACCGCCGCGATCAGCGGCTTGCGCGGTCCGCGCTCGGTCAGGCCGGCGAAGCCGCGGCCCTCGATCTGCGGTACCTCACCGGATACGAAGGCCTTCAGGTCCATGCCGGCGCAGAAGGTGCCGCCCGCGCCGGTCAGGATCGCGACCTGGATGTCGTCGCTCTCGTCGAGCTGGTCCATGGCGGCGGCCACACCCTCGGCCAGTGCCCGGTTCGCGGCGTTCTTCGCCTCCGGGCGGTTCAGGGTGACGGTCATGATGCCGTCGGCTACGTCTACCAGTACTTCGTCGCTCATGCTTGGGTCCTCGTGGGGTGAACGGTTGGGGGCGCGCGGCGCCCGGCTGTGGTTTAGTCGGTGAGTGCGGCGCCGAGGCCGGACAGGCCCTTCACGGCGTCGGTGTTCGAGTGCGCGTCGGCGCTGGATGCGGTGCCGATCTGCGCGCGTTTCACGATCCCCTGCATGATCGCCGCCAGGCGGAACAGGGAGAACACGATGTAGAAATTCCAGTTGTCGATAGAGTCGCGCCCGGTGCGCTCGCAATACTTCGCGATGTACTCTTCATCGCTGGGTATGCCGAGTGCGGCGCGGTCCACGCCCATCAGGCCCTTGATGCGGCCGTCGCCCGGCAGCATCCACGCCATGCACTGGTTGGCGAGATCCGCGAGCGGGTGACCGAGGGTGGACAGCTCCCAGTCGAGCAGGGCGATGACTTCCGGCTCGTTGTTGTCAAACATCATGTTGTCGAGGCGGTAGTCCCCGTGCACCAGGCTCACGGTGCCGTCGTCCTCGGGCATTCTCGCCTCCAGCCACGACATCAGGTGCTCCATGTCCTCGATGCGCTCGGTTTCCGAGGCGCGGTACTGCTTGCTCCAGCGGCTGAGCTGGCGCTCGAAGTAATTACCCGGCTTGCCGAAGTCCGCCAGGCCGACCTCGTTCACGTTGACGTTGTGCAGGGCCGCCATGGTCTTGTTCATGGCGTCGTAGATGCCGGCGCGCTCGGCGTTGTCGCGCGCCTCTGGTAGCTGCGGGTCCCACAGTATGCGGCCCTCCTTGTACTCCATGATGTAGAACATGGAGCCGATCACGGCGTCGTCCTCGCACAGCAGGTAGGTCTTCGGCACCGGCACGTCGGTGTCCGCCAGCGCAGTGATCACGCGGTATTCCCGGTCCACGGCGTGGGCGGACTTGAGCAGTTCGCCCGGCGGTTTGCGGCGCAGCACGTAGTCGGTGCCGCCCGCGCTCAGTTTGAAGGTCGGATTGGACTGCCCGCCCGGGAATTTCTCCGCCGACAGGGGGCCCTCGAAACCCGGTACGTGTCGTTCCAGGTAGCGGCCAAGCGCGTCGGTGTCGAGGGTCTGTGTATTCATAATCTCTGTGTAATTGGTGGTCGGCAGGTGCTGGAATCCCGCCGTCGGAAAGTCTGTGCCGCCGGCCCTACACGGACAATGACAGGGGGCAACAAATAAATGTGCTGGAACTGACAGCCGGCGCCGGCCCGGTTATGCTCTGGTGTCTGGGCCAGCCTGAGTCTAGCAGCTGGCCGAGGGTACGCCATCGGGGGCGAGCGGGGATCAGGGGAGCCATGGCGATTGCGCCGATCGACAGCGAGCAACGGCAGCACGTGCGGGCCGAGACGGAGCGCTATGTCCGCATAGCCGGTGAATACTACGAGCGGGAGTTTCCCCGCATCGCCGTGCTGTTTGACCTCAAGGGCCACACGGCCGGCATGTTTCGCTACGACGGCAAGCGCAGCGTGATCCGCTACAACCCCTGGATATTCTCCAAGTACTTCCGGGAAAACCTGCGTGATACCGTGCCCCACGAGGTGGCGCACTATATCGTGCACGAACTCCACCCGTACCGGCGGGTCAAACCCCACGGCCGGCAGTGGCAGAAGGTCATGGACCTGTTCGGCGCGGACCCGGGCGTAACCTTTGATCTCGACCTCTCCGACGTCCCGCAGCGGCGCCAGCGCACCCACCCCTATTACTGCGACTGCCAGTTCCACGAGGTCTCGACCACGCGGCACAACCGGGTGCAGCGGGGCAAGGGTCGCTACCTGTGCCTCACCTGCAACGCCGAACTCAAGTACGCCGGCATCGCCTGAGCACTCAGTCCCCGATGAAAAGCTGCACCCCGCTGATGGGCGGCGCCTTCTTGTCCAGCCGGGAGGGCTCGACGGCCACCCGCTCGGCGGCCAGGCCGGCGGTCCCGACGAGGAACTCCTGTACCGCGGTCTCGCGGCCCGCTGCGAGGGCGGTCAACTGCTCTTCGGGCAGGGGCAGCGCCGACCTGACCGCGCGCTGTTGCTCCACGGCGGTCAGCCCTTCCTGCGGCGCGTCCAGGCGCGCGTAGCGCCGCCCGATCGCCTCTTCCCACGCGGGCGTGTGACCCTCGATATCGGCGCGGGTCAGGCCCCCGTCCAGCAGTTCGGCGTCGAGCGCGGCCTGGCGCAGCGCCTTGCGGTCTGCCTCGGGGTGTATCTGGCCGGCGAGCGACAGCGTAAGCCTGGGACGCTGGGCGAGCGCCGCGGCGAGGCCCGACAGTTTTTCCCGGTTGTGCTCATCGAGGTCCGCGGAGCCGGACGCGAACACGATGTGCTGGAAGTCATCGTCGCTGCCCACCAGGTTCGCCAGCAGTGAAAACGGCGCGGTGACCGCCTTGGTGATGACCTGCATGAACGCCTTGGCGACCACGCTGCCGATCTTGAACTGGGGGTCGTCGAGGTTGCCCGCGACGGGTACGGCGAGATTGATCACGCCGTTGGCGTCCGTGAGCAGCGCCAGCGCGGCCTTCAGGGGCAGGTCCAGCGCCTTCTCGCTTTCTACCGCGTCGCCGAGCTTCAGCTTGTTGACCACGATCTCGTTGCGGCCGTTCAGGCGATTGTCGGCCAGGTCGTAGTCCAGCTTGATGGTGAGCAGCCCGCGGTCGATCTTGTAGCCGGCGTAGGTGCCGGAGTAGGGCGTGAAGCGCGCCATGTCGAGGCCGTCGAAGGTCAGCTCGAGGTCCAGTTGCGGCGGCACCGCCAGGGGGTTCGCCGTGCCGGTCAGCGACACGGGGGCGTAGCCCTCCACCGACCCCTCGAGATGGACCCGCGCGGGTTCCGCGGACTCGCTGTCCAGGCCCACGATGCTGCCGTCCAGTGACTCGATGTCGGTGCGGAACGCGCTGGACAGCGACTCGTCCGCGAAGTCCACACGGGTGTCGCGCACGGCGATCTCCCCGATCGCGACCTGCCAGGGCGCGCTGTCCGCGGGCGGCTCATCAGGCGTTGCCCCTGCCGGTTCCTCCTCCCCTGCAGCCGCCTCGCCGTCCTCGCCGGCCATCCCGGCGTTCGCCGCCTCGTCCGGCGCGGGCGCCAGAAGGTGCGAGGTGTTGATCGTGCCGTCGCGCTCGATATGCAGGCGCCCGCTGAAGGTGTCCAGCAGGAATTTCTCCAGCCTGACCTGTTGTCCCGGTATGTTCACGGCGAGCTGGTCGAGCGTGATGGCCTTGAAGCTGCCGAACTCGCGTTCCGCGCCGTCGTGCACCAGTGCGAAGTCGGTGATGCTGGTATTCAGTGCGACGGTGTCGGGGCCGAACTCGCGGAGCGTCG
>JAUIEP010000207.1 GCA_030428835.1 Gammaproteobacteria bacterium
GCTGTATCACGTGCCCCATGGCCTCAGCAACGCCATGCTGTTGCCGGAGGTGACCGCGTGGTCGGTCAGCCATGCGGCGGGGCGCTATGCCGACTGTGCCCGCTACATGGGCGTGCCCGGCGCCGATGGTGACGACACCTCCGCGGCGCTCGCGCTGGTCGACGCATTGAGGGAACTCACCGTTGATCTCGACGTGCCCAGCCCATCGGCGTACGGGATCGCCGAAGACGACTGGTTCGGTTCGCTGGAGATCATGGCGCAGCAGGCCCTCGATTCCGGTTCCCCGGCCAACAATCCCCGCGTGCCGGTGTCGGACGAAATCGTGGATTTGTATCGCCGCGTGTGGTGAACGGCGCTCACCGGGCGGTTTTTTTGTCCCGGCCCCGCGCCCGCGCTTACATTGCCGGGGGCCATTGGCTACACTTACCGGTAACCCGGCAGTTTCTCTCTCGTACAGGTTTTCGTTATGAAGCGCGTCGTATTCAACCAGAAAGGCGGGGTCGGCAAGACCAGTATCACCTGCAATCTCGCGGCGATCGGCGCCGCCATGGGTTACCGCACGCTGGTGGTGGACCTCGACGTGCAGGGCAACACGACGCACTACCTGGTCGGTGAAATCGACGCCGAGTCCTTCCCGGCGGAGGCCCAGGGCGTGGCCGGACTGTTCAAACAGACCGTCGGCCCGCGCAAGATGCGCAAGAACCCCGATTCCTTCGTGTGGGACACGCCCTACGAAAACCTTTTCCTCCTGCCGTCGAGCCACGCGCTGTCCGACATGGAGAAGGAACTGGAGTCCAAGTACAAGATCTACAAGCTGCGCGACGCGCTGGACAAGCTGAACGACGAGTACGACCGCATCTACATCGACACGCCGCCGAATTTCAATTTCTATTCCAAGGCGGCGCTGATCGCCGCGGACGCGGTGCTCATCCCGTTCGACTGCGACAGTTTTGCCCGGCAGAGCCTGTACTCGCTGCTCGACAACATCGCCGAGTTGCAGGAGGACCACAACCCGGACCTCGAAGTCGAGGGCATCGTCATCAACCAGTTCAACTCCCAGGCCAACCTGCCCTCGGAACTGGTCGGGGAGCTCGAGGAGGAGGGGCTGCCGGTCTTCGCGTCCTACCTGTCCAGCTCCGTGAAAATGCGCGAGTCCCACCGGGATCATCGCCCGCTTATCGACCTGGCGCCGAGCCACAAGCTCACCGGCCAGTTTCTCGACCTGCACGCGGAACTCGAGCGGACCCTGGCCGCCGCGGCGGCCTGACGCCGCAGCGAAAGCGGCATATCCTTATAAGCCTTAGTTATTTGAAACTGGGTTTTTGGTTCTTTACAGTGCGTGACCTGATATTCGGTCGGTAACGACTGCACAAGGACAGAAAGCCCCCGGTGGATCTGGATCTCGACAGCGTCAACGCCACCCTGCGCGATGCCAGTGCCGGCGAGATCATCGCCTGGGCGCTCGACCAGGGCCGCCCCACGATCGCCACCTCCAGCATGGGCCGCAATGCCGCGGTGATGCTGCACCTCGTCGCCCAGGTCGACAAGTCACTGCCCACCATCTGGGTGGACACCGGCTACAACCTGCGCGATACCTATATCGTGGCGGAGCGGCTCATCCGCGACCTGGAGGTGAATATCCACGTCTACTCGCCCGAGATGACCTCGGAGCGGCGCAACGCGATCATGGGCGGTATCCCGACGGTGGATGACGAGGAGCGCCACCAGGAGTTCACGCGGCAGGTCAAGCTGGAGCCCTTCAACCGGGCGCTGGCGGATTTTCAGCCGGAGATCTGGATAACCGGTATCCGGCGCGAGGAGACGGAACACCGCAAGACGCTGGACGTCGTGTCCATGGACAACCGCGGCATCGTCAAGGTCGCCCCGATCTTCTACTGGTCAGATGAGCAGGTGGAGGCGTACATGGAGCAGTTCGACCTGCCCACCTGCAAGCACTATTTCGATCCCACGAAGGTACACGACGGCCGCGAGTGCGGCCTGCACACCGCGGCCTGAAGAGCCACGCGCGCCGCGCTATCCCATCACTACGGTGATAACCAGGGCCATGGCGGCGGTGGCGGCGATGAAGCAGCCGATGACCGTCGCCAGGCGGCGCATGGTCTGCTGATCTTCGAGGGTGTCCTGGGGCAGTATGTGCTGGGTCATGATGGTCTTCCTTTCGTTTGTCCCCGGCGGTGTGCCCGCCGTTGGGAACCAGCTTGCGCCCGCCACCACCGGGGCGCATTGACACAAATCAAGTAGGGTCTTTCGGTGGGGTATACTGTTGGCCAGGAGGTCGCCATGGCGCTTTCCCGGCAGCATGCAGTGTCGCGCGCCGCAGTCCTTTGCTGCGGCACCGGGCGGCTTTGTTTCCTCCTTCTCGCCGGCGTCCTTTTCAGTGCCTGCAGCGCGCTGCCCGTGGGATCCCACCGGGACCTGCGCGAGCTGCCGCCCCTGGACTGGCAGGGCGAGATGACAGCCGTTACGGCGGTGGCCGAGCGCGTTCGCGACCCCCGGTTGCTTGCCGTTGACGAGGAGATGCGCGCGTTCGTCGAGCGCTACACCGGCGATGTGCGCCACCAGCGCCAGCGACTGCGCATGTTGCACGCCGCGGTCAAGGGCCCCGCCACCCTCGGGATCCAGTATGACCCGGAGGCGGGAGGCGGCGCGCGCGAGGTGTTCCGCCGCGGCACCGCCAACTGCCTCTCCTACGCCGCCCTGTTCGTGGCTCTCGCCCGCGAGGCGGGCCTGGACGCCGGTTTCCAGTGGCTGGAAGTGCGGCCCAAGTGGACCCGGCAGGGTGAGCGCGTGATGGTGAACCTGCACGTCAATGCCTCGGTCACAACCGGCCGCACCGAGCGCTATATGGTGGATATCGACCCGCTGCCTTCCCGCGACATCGCCGGTACCCGCGATATCTCCGACGACGAGGCCGTCGCGCTGCACCACGGCAACATCGCGATGCAGGCGCTGGCAGAGGGCGATCCCCGCACCGCCTGGCTGCACACGGTGCGCGCGCTGCAACTCAGCCCGCGGCAGGCACACATGTGGGTCAACCTGGGGGCCATCTATCGCTTCGCCGGGCAGCACCGCGCCGCGGAAAGCAGCTATCTCTACGCCCTTGAGCTAGATCCCTATGAACACTCGGCGATGAACAACCTCGTGGTGCTCTACGATATCGAGGGCAGGCTCGACGAGCGGGATCACTGGGACCGGCAGGTCGCCAGCTACCGCGACGGCAACCCCTACTACCACGCCTGGGAGGCGGACGAGGCCGCGGAGATCGGTGACTGGGCCGCGGCGCGGGACAACTATGCCCGGGCGCTGGAACTCGCGCCCGAGGATGCACACCTCATGTACGCCCTCGGTATCGCGTATCGCGAGCTCGGCGATACGCGACTCGCCCGACGCTACCTGGAGCAGGCCGTCAAATCTGCCACGCTGTTCTCGGAGCGCGAGGAGTTCCGCGCCGCGTTGCGTTTGCTGGGCGAAGAATCCTGACGCTAGAGGTCGATGCGGATGTAGGCGCGGCGCTGCATCTTGCCGCTCAGGACCGAGAGGACATCACCGAGGTACATCTGCCAGCCGTATTTGCGCCGCAGGGCGCGCAGCGCCGTGGCCTCGTCCTCCTCGCTGGTGAGGACAAAGGCCTGCGTGTCCGTCCAGTCACCCGTGAGGTTGCCGCTGAAGGTGCAGGGCGCGATGCGCGACTCGCTGAAGTTGCGCAGCCGCTTCACCTTGCCGGCATTGCCCGCGGAGAACACGTAGTAGCTGTCGCCCTCCGGCGCGAACCACACCGGGGTCGGCACCCAGTCGCCGGAGCGCTTGCGCGTGGCGAAGCTCAGGTACTTGCCGCCCTCGAGAAATTCTCTTTCGCTGGCGTCCATGGCGTTCCTCACGGTATCTTGCAATCAATGCTGGCCCAGTGCGCCATTAAATCGGTATTGTGTGGGTCCGACAATAGTCCGGTGCCGCTGCAAAGGAGAGAGAATAATATGGCTGCGTTCAATGCCGGGCCCACGACTGACGAGGTCATCGAGGGAATATCGCTGGCCGGGGACATTGCGCTTGTCACGGGCGCGTCCTCCGGTCTCGGGGTGGAGACTTCCCGCGCCCTCGCCGCGGCGGGCGCTGAGGTCGTCATGCTGGCGCGCGATGCGGCCAAGCTCGAGGCCGCGGCGGATGCGCTGCGCGAGGCGGACCCGGGTGCCACCTTCCACACCCACCTGGTGGACCTGGCCGATCTTGCCAGCGTGCGCCGGGCGGCCGCCGACCTGCTCGAGAGCTACCCCACGATCCAGTTGCTCATCAACAACGCGGGTGTCATGGCCTGCCCCCTGATGCGGACCGCGGACGGTTTCGAAATGCAGTTCGGTACCAACCACCTCGGGCACTTCCTGTTGACCTGCCTGTTGCAGCCCGCCCTGCTGGCGGGCGCTCCGGGCCGGGTGGTCAACCTCAGCTCCGGTGGCCACAGGTTCGCCAATTTCAACTTCGACGATCCCAACTACGCGAGCCGCGACTACGACAAGTGGCAGGCGTACGGGGAATCGAAAACCGCCAACGTGCTGTTCACCGTGGGCCTGGACGCGAGACTGAAGGCATCCGATGTCCGCGCCTTTGCCGTCCACCCGGGCGTGATCATGACCGAGCTCAGCCGCCACATGCAGCAGGAGGATTTCGAGGCACTGAGCGCGCGCGCACCGGGCGACGGGGAACTCACCTTCAAGTCGGTGGAGCAGGGCGCGGCGACCTCCACCTGGGCGGCGACCAGCCCGGACCTCGAGGGTCGCGGCGGTATCTACCTGGAGGACTGCCAGATCGCGGCGCCCGTTGCACCGGGTTCTGCCGGCGGGGTGGAGGACTATGCGCTCGACAGCGACGCCGCCGAGCGCCTCTGGCGCCTGTCCGAGGAACTGGTCGGGGAGCGTTTCGCGTTGTGAGTACGTTCCTGGGAAAACGGCTGCTTCTCGCCATCGCACTCGCGCTGGGACTGCCTGCCGCGCCCGGCTTCGCGGATACCAAGCAGTACATCGATGCGGGGGTAGCGCGCTCGCTGGTGTGGCTCAAGGAGACGCGCGAGACGCAGCGGCTGGTGCAGCGCGCCAAGGCCATCCTGATTTTCCCCGATGTCATCGAAATGGGTTTCGGCGTCGGGGGCGAGTTCGGTGAGGGTGCGCTGGTGGTGGACGAGGAGATCGAGGCTTATTTCGCCACGGCGGGTACGACGCACGGCATGCCCGAGGACAGCCCGTTCAAGGCCGAGGTGCTGTTCTTCTTCAACGACGACAGCATTGCGGCGTTCAACAAGATTCGCAGCTGGCGCCCGGAGCGGCACGGCCTCGTGCGGGTCGTGCACGACCCCGCCGATATACTCGATGCGCTGCACGACGAGAGTCCGCTGGTGGGCCTGATCTTTACCGAAGAGGGCATCGTCGGTGGCCTGGACATGGCCAGCGACCGCATCACGCGCATCATTCGCTGACGGCGTTCGCAGGTTGTCGCGGCTTGGTTCCGGCGGCAGGCATCCGGTATGCTCGGGCGGGTTCGCGTTGTCACCAGAAGGGCCGTTATGACAGAACACGTTGCCGTCGCCGCGTTGCTGCGGGGCGAGGTAGAAACCGGGTCGGAAGTTGCCGTGCGGGGGTGGTTGCGCAGCAAGCGCGATTCCAAGGCCGGCATCTCTTTCCTCGCCGTACACGACGGTTCCTCCTTCGACGCCGTACAGGCGGTAGTGCCCGCTTCCCTGGATAACTACGCCGCGGAGGTCTTACACCTGTCCACGGGGTGCGCCGTGGTCGTGCGTGGCGAGTTGGTCGCGTCACAGGGCAAGGGCCAGGCGGTCGAGATACAGGCGAGTTCCGTGGAGGTGGTCGGCTGGGTCGACGACCCGGAGAGCTACCCGATCGCCAAGAAGCGCCACAGCTTCGAGTACCTGCGCACCCAGGCCCACCTGCGCCCGCGCACCAATACCTTCGGCGCCATTACCAGGGTGCGAACGACCCTGGCCAACGCCATTCACAACTTTTTCTTTGACGCGGGCTTCCACTGGATCAACACACCGATCATCACGGGCAGCGACTGTGAGGGTGCGGGCGAGTTGTTCCGCGTGAGTACGCTCGATCTGGCCAACCTGCCGCGCACGGCGTCGGGCGAGGTGGATTTTCACCAGGATTTTTTTGCCACGGAATCCTTTCTCACCGTGTCCGGGCAATTGGAAGTAGAGGCTTACTGTCTCGCGATGAGCAAGGTGTACACATTCGGGCCGACGTTCCGGGCGGAAAACTCCAATACGAGTCGCCACCTCGCCGAGTTCTGGATGGTGGAGCCGGAGGTCGCTTTCGCCGATCTCGGCGACAACGCGACGCTCGCGGAGCGCCTGCTGAAGTCGGTGATCGGGGCGGTGCTGGACGCGCGCGAGGACGATATGGCCTTCTTCGCGGAACGTATCGACAAGACCGTGATGGCCCGCCTGCGCTCGGTGCTCGACAACCCCTTCGAGCGGCTGGAGTACACCGAGGCGATCGCGATCCTGGAGAAGGCGGACCAGTCCTTCGAGTTTCCCGTCAGCTGGGGCACCGACCTGGCGTCCGAGCACGAGCGCTACCTGACGGAGCAGCACGTGGGCCGCCCGGTCGTGGTGGTGAACTACCCGAAGGACATCAAGGCGTTCTACATGCGGCTGAACGATGACGAGCGCACGGTGGCGGCCATGGATGTCCTCGCGCCGGGCATCGGCGAAATCATCGGCGGCAGCCAGCGCGAGGAGCGCCTCGAGGTGCTCGATGCCCGCATGGATCCCGCC